>CP146203.1:0-320867 GCA_039995105.1 Jonesiaceae bacterium BS-20 | reverse complement strand
CAAGAAACGCTAACCTTACAGATCGCACAGTCAGCCGATGCGTTGACCGCTCTGCGCCGCGAGCTCCACCAGCACGCGGAACTCGCGCTACAGGAGTTCCAAACCGCCCTCATTATCGAACGCGAGCTGGACGCACTAGGCATCCCACACGTTCGGGTGGGTGAAACCGGGGTACTTGGAACCATCACCGGCAAAATCCCCAGCGACCGCGTCATTGCGTTGCGAGCAGATATTGATGGGCTTCCGGTCCAAGAGATCGGTGATGTCCCCTACCGTTCATTAACCGACGGTGTCATGCACGCTTGCGGTCACGACTCACACGTCGCCTCACTCCTGGGGGCGGCCCGCGCATTGACCCAAAACGTCGACCAACTACATGGCGAGGTTCGGCTGATTTTCCAGCCCGCCGAGGAAACCGGTTTTGGTGCCAAGGACTTCATCACCGCCGGCGCGCTCAAGGGCGCCCAACGGGTCTTTGGCTTGCACGCAGCAGCCGATCTTCCCATCGGCACCATCAGTGTGACGCCAAATATCAACATGGCTGCGGTTGACCACGTGCAGGTTGAGGTGCAAGGCAAGGGTGCGCACGTTTCACGCCCCCACCAGGGTTCCGATGCCCTCTACATTGCCAGCCACATAGTCGTTGGTCTGCAAGCACTTGTGGCCCGGCGAACCAGCCCCGTGGAACCGGTGATCTTAGGGATAGGCAAACTTCACTCTGGAACCGCTTACAACTCGGTCGCAGAAACTGCAGTTCTTGAAGGCACCACCCGCACCGTCTCCCATGAGTCCCGGGCACAGGCCCGCGCTGATATTGACCGTTTAGCCAACAACGTTGCCCAAACCTACGGAGGCTCGGTAAAGGTCACTTGGCGCGATGTCACCCCACCGGTCATTAACCCACCCGAGGTGACCAATGAAGTCTTGGCGATTGCGGCTTCACTAGGCTCCCACATCACGGTGATCAACAACAGAGGTTTGAGTTTAGGCGGCGACAACTTTGCTGAGTTCCAACTCGAGCTGCCCGGCGTCTACGCATTCGTTGGTACCCGCAACCCCGCAATCCCTAATTCAACCAGCTCACACCACAACGGCAGATTCGATATCGATGAGGCTGCGCTACCCATCGCAGCGTTGTTGTACGCAAGCTACGCGCTGTGGTGGGTCAATGGTGGCGGCGCAAGTGAGGCATCGGGAAGTACTTCATGATCACGCTTGATCATGTTTCCAAGACGTTTACCGGCAAAGCTGGAACCGTCCACGCGCTCGATGATGTTTCGCTCCAGGTTAACAAAAGCGACGTTTTTGGGATCATCGGATTCTCTGGCGCAGGGAAATCAACGCTAATCCGGTTGGTTAATCAGTTGGAATCCCCCGATACCGGAACGGTTGTGGTCGCGGGCCAAGACCTGACCACGTTGTCAACCAAGCAGTTGCGCACCTCCCGGCGCTCCATAGGCATGGTGTTTCAGCAGTTCAACCTGCTCGAGACCAAAACGGTTTTCCGGAACATCGCCATGCCACTCATATTGGCGGGTGCATCCAAGGCGGAGATCGCCAAACGCGTGGATGAAGTGCTGGAAATTGTTGAGCTGACCGATAAACGCGGCGCTAATATTCGCCAACTTTCGGGTGGTCAAAAGCAGCGCGTGGGTATTGCTCGGGCACTAGCTACCCACCCGGATATTCTGCTGTGCGACGAGGCTACCAGTGCTCTGGATCCCAAAACCACCGAATCCATCTTGGCCCTCCTCAAAAAGATCAACCGGGAAATGGGAGTGACCATTTTGCTCATCACCCACCAAATGCAGGTCATTCAACGGATCTGTAACCGGGTCGCGGTCATGGAACAGGGACGCATTGTTGAACAGGGCGCAGTCATTGACGTGTTTGGGCAGCCACAGCGTGAAATCACCCAAGATTTTGTGCGCACGGTCATCAACGATCAGGTTCCTGGCCCAATGGCACAGTTGGTCCAAGCTGAGGCACGTCATTACCGTGTCGAGCGGCTGCGCTTCATAGGCAAAGCGGTTCAACAACCAATCATCTCCACCATTTCCAAGATCGAGGGCCTTGAGGTCAATGTACTTGGCGCAAACGTTGAGGAACTGCAAGAGACCGTGCTCTGCCTGTACCTCTTGCAACTCATCGGGCCCGATCACCTCATAGACCAGGCCGAGCACATCATCGATCAGGCCGGAGTACTGCGGGAACGGGTGAACAGCTTTGGATAACATCTTGTTTGGTATCACCGTGGACAAGCTCGTCCTTGCAGGGGTACAAACCATTTACATGCTCGGTTGGGGCATGCTCATTGGCTCCGCACTTGGCATTGGTTTGGCCCTGATTTTGGTCACCACCAAGCAGGGTGGGCTGACGCCCAACAAAGTGGCCTATGGCGTTACCAACGTGGTCATCAATATTGTGCGCAGTATTCCCTTCATCATTTTGTTGGTAGCGATCTATCCGTTCACCCGGTTGATCATTGGGACCGGTATTGGTTCCAAGGCCGCCCTCGTCCCCCTGATCATCTACATTGCCCCGTTCATTGCCCGCCTAGTGGAAGCTAGCTTGCTTGAGGTTTCTCCCGGAGTCATTGAGGCAGCCAAGGCCATGGGCGCCTCCAACTTCCAGGTCATACGGCACTTCTTGTTACCGGAGGCATACAGCTCAATCGTATTGGCGCTGACCACCGCGGTCATTGGCCTGCTGGGGGCCACCGCAATGGCCGGATATGGCGGTGGTGGTGGTGTAGGAGATCTTGCCCTGACGTACGGCCGCGAACGGTTTAACACTCCCCTCATGATCTTTACCGTCATCATCCTGGTCGTCTTTGTCCAGATCATGCAGTTGTTTGGCACCAGATTGGCCCGCCGCCTGCGGGAACCGAAGTAGCCGCCCTCCCTCACTTTCTATCCTCTTTAACCCTATGGCGGGCCGCCCAATGGCACCCGCCCCGCATGAACCATGCCATTTTCAAGTTTCTTTACAGTAATCACAGAAAGTTACCCTCATGAAAACGCTTCGCACTCTTGCACTTGCCGGCACCATTGCCTTGGCGCTGACCGCCTGCGCCGAACCGGGCGCTTCCAAGCCATCCGATGCTGGCTCTCAGGGCTCCGATAAAACCACCATTACCTACTCCAAGTCACAGGGACCTTACACCGAACTCTTTGAAGAGGCGGTTAAGCCCATCTTGGAAAAAGAAGGCTACACCCTCGAGGCCAAGGACATGTCCGACCTACTCAACGCTGACATTGCGCTCAATGACGGGGACGTGGACTTCAATGTGGAGCAGCACATTGCCTACTTGGAGGACTTCAACGCCAATAATGACGGGGACCTCACACCGATCAGCGTGATCCCAACGGTTCCGGCCGGGATCTACTCCGACAACCACGCATCCCTCGAGGAAGTCACCGAGGGCGCCACCATCGCAGTCCCTAACGATGCCTCAAACACGGCCCGCGCCTACCTCCTGCTTGAGAAGATTGGCTGGATCGAGCTGGCTCCGGACACCGACTTTTCCAAGGTCACCCAGGACGCTATTGTTGCCAACCCGCACAACTTGAAGTTCACCGAACTCAAGTCCCTGACCATCCCGGCCGCCAGTAAGGATTTTGACTACTTTGTCCTGACCGGCTCCATTGTTTACAACGCTGGTATCGACGCCTCAACGGCACTCGCCACAGAGGACATTTTGGATCACCTGGTCCTGCAGGTTGTGGTCAAGGAAGAAAACAAAGACGCCAAGTGGGCCAAAGCAATTGTTGACGCCTACCACTCCGAAGAGTTCAAGGCCTACCTCAAGGAAAACAACGACGGCCTGTGGTGGATCCCGCAAGAACTCGCCTAACCCACCTTTTCGTGGCCTAACCTTGGAGCATGCTTGATCTAACTCCAACACTGGGCCGCACACTACTAACCCGTTTGCGGGCCACCGGACTTGAAACCCAAGACTGGTGGCCCGCAGACGTGCATACCCAGATCCGGAGGGTCTACGGGTCCATTTTGGTTCAGCAAACCACGTGGACTAGTGCCCATAAGGCCCTGCAGAATTTGAGGGCGGCTGGTGTACTGGACCAACCAGAATTACTGCTGCAGTTGCCCATCACTGATCTAACCGAGTTAGTTTGGTCCGCCGGATTTCATACCCGCAAACCCGGATACCTCAGGTCTGCTGCCACGTGGTTACTCGAGCACGCACAGGATGGGACTGACCTTGAGGACGGTACGCTGTTCCAGAGCCTGACCACAATTTCCGGGGTAGGGCCAGAGACCGCCCACTTGATCATGCTCTCTACATACGGTCGCAAGACTTTTATTGCCGATGCCTACGCACGCAAGTTGTTTACCGGCGTTGGGCTCGTGAACCTTCCCAAGGGCTATCTACCCCTACATGCCTTTGCGTCACGGTTCTGCGCAGACTTCTCACACCAAGATTTTGTAGATTTTCACGCACTCAAGGTGTTGTTTTGTCAGGCCGTGGCGCGTGGAGAATGCACCTACGCTGACCTCGCTATTGTGGTCCCAACTGCCATGAACTGTTAAGCGACCAGACCGCTGCGTTTGAAGGTCCTTCGGATCTCTTTCATCACATTCTCTGCCAGATCAAGCCCACCAGATTCTTGCGCTGCCAGGAGTGCCTTTGCCTCGGCTAGGGAAAGTCCTGCAAAGACCATCCCCACGGTAATCCCGTGATCGGGTACATACTCTTCAACAATACTGTCGCCCGCTTGGGCCTTACCCGTTTGAATCACGCGTAGGTAGCAGCCCACTCGACCGGCCCGGGTAAATCTCTTGACCCACTGCGGCTCGCCCATCCGCTCAGCAAAGGTGGCGCACGGGTTCCGTGGCGAGGTGACTTCCAAGATGGCTGTGCCTATCTGCCAGCGTGTGCCAATAACGGCGTCGGTCGTTGCAATCCCCCGGGTACGCAGGTTCTCACCAAAGAGTCCCGGAGTAATTGGGCGGCCTAGTTCTGCACCCCAATAGTCGGCATCTTCTTGGGAGTACGCGTAAACTGCCTGGTCATACCCACCATGGTGTTCCCGATCAACTTGGACATCACCAAACAGCCCCAACTTGCGGACGTTCACCGGTTCCGCAACCGAACGCTTATCAATTGCGGTAATCCCCCACGTGGTAACCGAGGGCAGCAGCTGGTGAACACGGCAAATAGCGAGCAGTGAACCCGCTGGGGAAGGTGAGGCATCCATGTCGCTACCTTATATTGCTTGCAGACCACTGGGCGTCGCCGTCCACAATGTCATCGTTGGCACCTCACCGCGCATGCGACCGATCAAACTACGTAAGTGCCGCTCCTTCGCAGGCGAAAGGAAGACATCGTCAGTAGTTCTCAGAAGCGATAGCCAAATATCGGTTGCCGTATTAGTCATACCGAGCTCACGAGCATCCCTGGCGATCAGGTCCAGTGCGGAATGATCCCCAACGAGTACCGCCTCACCATGACGTAAGAAAATATCCAACAATCCGCCGCCAGCAACCGCCTCGGCCTCGCGCAGCACCGCAACTGCTTTACTAAGCTGCTCACCTCTGTCAGCTCTCCCAATCCGTGCACCCCCGATTCGAGCAGCACAGTGCGCGAGCATTCCCGCAAAGAAATTATGCTGGGCTGCGAGTAGCCACTGCGCAGCTTTGACGAGCGTTTGTGCGGCGTCCTCGTCGCGTTGTTCGGTCTTGGCCTGCCACGCATCCGCCCAAGCTCGCAGCATGACAACCTTGGGATCATGGACGGCAGATGCGGGTACAGCATCAAAGAGCTTGCGAGCATCGGTCGTACGCCCGGTTGCTTGGGCTGCCGCAGCTGCTAGGGCCCTTGCCGCAGGGAGCAGACCGGCAGCATCCCGCCACGCCAAGTGAGCGGCAGCTGACTGGCCTATCTCGTAGGCTCGTGCGATGTCACCGGACAGCAACTGACTAAAACCCAGCGCGTACTCCCACATCCCAAGAGTCTCGGGGGCGTGTTCGGTCACCGCAGTGATAATCGCTTCTAGGCGCCTGCGCGTGGCAGTCACGTCACCGGTGTTAGACAAGGCCATGATTTCAGTGAGCTCGATCAGTGCTGCGCCACCGGGCACCAGCTCGATCACACAATTGGGTGTAGCACGTAGCCTAAGCAGAACACGCTGGGCTTCTTTGAGTGGCCCCGTGATCACTCCTGACATTCCGACGGTGATCATACCCAGCGCGGTCGCAGCATCCGATGCCTCAGTGGGCACGCTTGCCAGCTCCCCACCTTGGCCCGCAACTGCGGCCCAGCGCATGCGAGCACGTTGCAGGTGCGCAACCTCGCTGGGGCTTTCAACTTCTTCAAGCGCTTCATTGATGATCTTCAATGCGCCGGTGGCATCGTGCTGAATAAGCCCTAGATGACGTCCGCGGGCCAAAGCTACTGCTGTGCGCTCAGCCCCACTAACGGCATTCTTACGAGCCCTGTCAAAATGTTCATCCGCCCTGAGAGCCATTCCCATTACCGATGCCGCCTGCGCCGCAATCCGGTGTCCGTTAACCGATCCAGGAGTCCGAGCAACAACTGCCTCGGCAGCCCGCAGTGCAAGGCGTTCATCGAAACTACCTAACGCATGCTCCGCCAGCGCAACCGTAGCTTCGGTATCAATCTCCTCATCCAAGTCAAGGGCCAGAACATGTGCACGGCGACGTGCTTCTGGGCGTTCCTGTCCTCTACCGCGTAGGACTTGCAATACTTCACGGGAAATCTCATGCCACAAGCTAGCCGAGCAACGCGAGCGCATAATCTCAGCATCTAGCGGGTGGACAAGTCGAACCCACTCTTGGTCGGTGAACTCCAGGACGTTGGCCCGCGCAAGTGCTCGTCGAGTAGATTCTTCAAGCGCGCTGGCGGGATACTCGCCGGCAATGGCCACCGCGGTGGCCGCTTCTATCACCGCATCGCTCAGTCCATCAAAGCGCTTACCAACCAGATGCGCAAGACGCGGCGTTGGGGTGGGTTCGCCCTGCAGTTCCCAACCGTGGACGGTACGGGCTAGGCGGCCCTCCCGGAGCGATCCGGTGATGATTTCTCGCAGGTGTAGCGGATTGCCATTGGTGATTTCGAGGATACGAGGCCTAGTGTCAGGGGTCAGCGGTCCACCGACCATGTGCATGGCAAGTTCATCCACGTCGGCATCGGTCAGCCCATCGACTGCTACATGGTTGAGTTCACCGCTGTCATATAGCGCTTTAATCTCTTCCGGAGCGCTGTTCAGGTCGCGGGTGGTGATAACGGCTTGCAGCCCCGAGGTACGGATCAGGCTGATGAGGATAAACAGCGACGTGTCGTCCAGCTGATCTGCGTTATCAATTAACAGCACGGCTTGGGATCGCTGCCGCGTGAAGAAGTCGATCAGTGCAGCCGGAGCCAGTCTGTCCTTGGGAATGGAACCGTCCGTTCCGAGAAAAGCTCCCAGTGGGATGGTCTTGCTCAGGGGGCTCGCGGTAAGTAGTGGTGCCAGTTGATGCTGGTTCTCTAAGGTAGCGGCGATGGTTCGCATGAGGTGGGTCTTACCAATACCAGCGGGGCCGGTCAGGATCAGTGCCCGCTTTTCTCCGAGGAGCGTTAGCAATGTACTTGAGCTATTTGAGGTCACTGACAAGGTAGCCATGTCCAGTGGGGAGCTGTGAGGATTGCTCCGGGCCGTTGCCACTGTGGGCAGTCGCAGCAGTGCCTCAGGTGGCTCTTCCCGCAGGATCTGCAGGTGCAGTCTGCTCAGTTCACCGTTTGGCTCAACACCGAGATGTTCTACTAAGGTTTGACGGGCCCGGGAGAAAGTTTCCAGGGCTTCATGCGTGTTGCCACTGGTATACAGGGCCGCCATCAGCTGGCCCCAATGCCGTTCAAGAAACGGCTGTTCTTCAACAAGCGCATGGAGTTCGGGCACAACCGCTGTATTTCGTCCGAGCGCAAGATCTACGTCAATCCGATCCGCGAGCGCTGCCGCACGTAGTTTGGTCAACCTCACCGATTCAATCTGTAGAGCCGCAATCGAGTGCATGCCTTCGAAGGAATTGCCGCGCCAAAGTCCAAGTGCTTCATGCAAGCACTCAGAAGCTTGGGAGAGGTCACCATCTGTAAGGAGCCAGCGGCTTTGCTCGTAGAGTCGTTCAAATCTTGTGGCATCAGTCCGAAATGTTGCAGGGTCGATTCGGTATCCACCGTTGGTAAATTCGATCTCGATGGGAAGTGTTGACCGTAGCCGTGAGATCTGCGCTTGCAGGGCATGAGCAGGATCTCGGGGCCTACGCTTATCCCACAAAGTGGCAATGACCTGCTCTGCGCCTAATGGTTGCCCCCGGGCAACTACCAGCATCGCCAGCAGTGCTTGCTGTTTGGCGCCCCGCACCGGATGGTCATGCCCATCATTGGACAATGCCACCGGGCCAAGCACAAATACGTCCGGCACCGCCATTAACCCCATATCCCGACAATACAACAAACTAGCAACGATCAAATCCAGCCGCCCCGAAGCGTCCGGATAGCTCTGACATGCATCGCAATCATGCTGCGCCAGCGTCATGTGAGCGTCGCGTGAGCGGCTTCACATAGGAATAGACAAAGGTGTGATGTGGGTTCTGTCCATATCCGCCTTGTGACCAGTCAGCGGCCGCAATGGTTGCGGCCGCTCCCCCACGACGTGAAGGATCACCGTGAAGCACCACATAAGAGTGGCCAACCCGCCTAACCCAAGCCAATCCAGAGTCCGCCGGTGGCCGTCCGCTTACCGTCCCCGCCGTATCACCGGGTTTGTCGCAGCAATCTTGCTCATCCTTGGTGGCGGTCTAGCAACGGCGCTGCCCGCACAGGCGGATACTTCCGACCCGATCACCATGCCCGATCCTGCCTTGCGGGCCTGCATAAACGCGAGCCTCGGGCAGGGTGATTCTGACCCAATCGCTGCGGCTCAGGCTGACGGGATCACAGTGGTTGACTGCCGGAATCTGGGCATTACCGACATTACCGGTCTAGAAAGAATGCCAAACCTAGACCAGATCCTGCTTAGTAACAACCCACTTACCAGTCACACACCCATACGGAATCTAGCCAAGCTGCGCCACTTGGACGTGTCCCATACCGGTGTCACCGATGCTGACCTACCCGATCTCACTGGCTCACCGGTCATCTATTACTTGGGATTAGGCAGCAACAGTATTGCAGACGTTACTGAACTAGCCACCGTTTCATCATTGACGTCGCTATACATCGGTAATAACACCATCACGGATTGGTCGCCGATTGCCAGCATGCCCAATCTTGATATCTTGCATGCCGCCAATAGCCAGATCACCGACCTCACACCATTTCAAAGTATGACCGGCCTGACAAGGCTGTACCTAGGCGCTAACCAAATTGTCGATCCCACTCCGCTTGCCAACCTGACCAACCTCGAGGTCTTGCAACTTAGCAGCCAGATTGTTGACTTACCATCAGTCCCGCTCGGAACGGCAACATCCAACCCGGTTACTGATGTAGCGGGCAATCCAGTCTTGATGACTTCATTGGACACGGGTTTCAACTACGACTTAGCCACCAACACGTGGACGTTTGCAACTTCGGGTAACAAGAATCTCGAGTGGAACACGACTATCTCCGCCGGGACCGTCAGCGACGTGGTCTTCACCGGCCAGATTAGACAGCACATCAGCCGTGCAGATGCCGAACCGGAAACCCCAGAGGTAACCCAAGCAGTCTGCATGAACGGTGACATTGCCTACCCGCAGATCAGCCTGCCTACCACGGAGGGCATTACGTACTCGATCGAAGGTAACGTGGCTCCCGGCCAGACCGTCACCATCAAGGCCGTCCTATCCGGTGACGATCATTCCATCTACGTCGATCCCGCAAGCGACTGGGTTAGTACCTCTAGCGACCACCTCTCCGCAGAATTGGTGATCCTTCTCGATGATGCACAGTGCGAGACTCCCGCACCGACCGTGATCGATGCACCCAACGGCGACCTACCGGTTGACGATCCGTGCGGTCCTGATAACGCGACCTGGCGGCTCCCCACAGGTTCTGATGTTCCAGACAACTTCACTTGGGTGATCACTGCCGAGGGCCTGCTCACCGCGGTGGCCAACGAAGGGTACGTTTTCTCCGACCCGACCGAAGCCCTTGACCCCACACTCCGCGAGTATGGCTACGCACCCGACACCAACGAGGCTTGCCCCGACCCAGACAGTGACACCACTGAGGACGGCGACAAGGCCGAAGAGACTGACGTAAAAGTAACCGATGAGGTTGAAGAAACTGACGTCGAAGAGACAGTCCGAGTCCAAGTTACCGGTGAGGCCCTGGCTAAGACCGGTGGTCCCGATGCCATGGTGGGCATCCTTACCGCTGCTCTCTTGGGTATTGGTGGACTACTAATCCTGACCGGCAGAACACGCCGCCAGCAAGCATAATTGCAAGACAGCCTGGATGGTCTTCGCCGGGGTTCGACTCCCCGGCAGGCACTCAGCAACCCGATCAATATTGATCAATCGCTTCAATGCTCGACAGCAATGCAGCACTACACTACTGTCCGGGTGCGGCAGTGACTCCCCCCAGTAAGATAACTCAAACACGGACGATTCAACCACCTCGTCTTCGGAGCGGGCGCCCGCAGAGAGTGAGAAGGAAGAGCAGCCCGCAGAGGGTTCAGAGAGTAAGAAGGTCGTTGGGGAGGGCTTGCCCGAGGATTTTCCATCAGATATCCCGCTACCCAAGTTCACTAAGGCAACGAAGATCGGTGGCGACTCCGGACCTGAAGTCACCATGCAGTGGTGGAGTATCTTGTTCATGCTCGCAAACGAAACGGAGACACCGGTTGAGGGCTACGCTGCTCAGCTGACCGATGCCGGTTATACCGTATCTACCGCGTCCGGCACCACGGAAGCAACCGGGCCAGAGTGGGAGATCTCTTTCCATACCAGCGCTGATAACATGCTGACCGTGGCGTTTATGACCAAGTAAGAGAACCGCCCCACCGCATCCGGCACATTCAAGTACGTACAAAACACCTTGGAAGTCGCCACCGAGGGCGATACGTCAGCATTTGACCGGCGGTAGGTCCATACATCAACGAGATCTTGTACCTTTGGTACCCCCAGTCGGACTCGAACCGACACTGGACTGATTTTAAGTCAGTTGCCTCTGCCATTGGGCTATGGGGGCTTGCTACATTTCAAGCGGTGCTACCGTCTGAACCTTACATGAATGGGGCGCACTTGGGTGTGCGCCCCATCAATTGTAAGACAGTTTTTCTGTTGCGTGAAACGCAGGTACTACTTGGCCTCGGACTTGCTTGCTGCGCCATCCTTACTGGCTGGGGCACTGTCAGTCTTTGGCTTTGGCGGCAGGGCCGCCTTGCGGAACTCCTGGCGTGGATCATGCAGGGAGCCCAGCGGCACCAGCTCGCGGCGCATGAGGTATACGGAGATCCATCCCATGGTGATCCGGGTCCGGCGGGAAATCGTGGGCATTGCTGACAGGTGGTAGCCGCGGTGTGCAAGCCACGCAAGGAATCCGCGCAGTTTGATGACACCGAAGAGTACGGCAACACCCTTGTGTAGACCGAGTCCGGCTACGGTTCCTAGGCTCTTGTGCTCGTAATCCTTGAGTGGACCGGAACGCAGAACCGAAGCAAGGTTGTTCCCCAACAGGGTTGCCTGGCGTACGGCGTGCTGCGCGTTTGGCACGCAGAAACCGTTAACACCACCCGTAACGTCCGGGACAGCTGCACAGTCTCCAGCCCCGTAGACGTCAGGAATGACGTTGCCGTCACCGTCGATCGCCTGGAGCTTGGTGTTAACCGTTAGGCGGCCCATTTTGTCGGTGTGCAGGTCTGAATCTGCGATAACCGGGTTAGCCTTTACACCGGCGGTCCAGATGATGGTGTCTGATTCAAATTCCACACCGGTTGAGGTCACAACGTGCCCGTCAACGCATGAGGACAGGAACGTGTTGAGGTGGAACTCAACTCCGCGCTTAATCAGCGATTCGCGTGCGTAGTCGGCCATCTCGGGCGGCAGTTCTGGAAGAACGCGGTTGGAGCCCTCGATCATGACAAAGCGCAGGTCTGAGACATCGACAGTCTTTTGCTGCTTGACGGCCGAACGGGCCATGTCTTCAATCTCAGCAATGGCTTCCATTCCTGCGAACCCACCACCGATAAAGGTGAAGGTGAGCAGGCGCTTACGCTTTTCCTTGTCCCACATGTTCTCGGCTTCAAGGATCCGGTTCAACACGTGGTTGCGGATCGCAATGGCTTCTTCCACGTTCTTAAGACCGATTGCGGTCTCAGCAAGTCCGGGGATAGGCAGAACACGGGAAACAGCACCCAGACCAACGATCAGGTGGTCGTAGGTGACCTCGTACTTGTCGCCAAGTTCCGGGGTAATTTCGATGGTGCGGTCGGCGTGACGAATATTGGTCACGCTTCCTAGAAGGGTGTCGATGTGCTTCAACGCACGGTTGTGCGGAGCAACGACGTCACGGTCATTAATTGACCCGGCAGCAACTTCTGGTAGGAAGGGTGCATAGGTCATGTACGGGCGCGGGTCCACCACAACGATGGCGGCCTCACGGCGTCCTAGTCGCTTGCGCAGGCGGCGGGCCGCGTAGAGCCCAACCGTTCCACCACCAAGGACCACAATTCGTGGTACCTTGCGCGGCTGCGGAGCTGAGGCGCGTGCCACTGGGGCAACGGAATCCGTAGAAGCGGTATTTTCTGGCATGGTTCAATCGTAAGTCTGGGACCTTTGTCCGTCCCAATGAAAGTCTGGTGATAGTCAACACATCCCATGATTCATACGGCCACCAAGTGTGTGACATTGGTTTAAACACGACATGAGGGGAGACGTCAAGGAATTTCACGTGCCTCCCGCACCACTCCCGTCACCACTGGAGAGGACGCTGCTGGTGATCGACCAGCCCCGGACCGCAGGGTTAGCATTCACCAGCATGTAGTCCTCCTACCGTGCCAGCACCTCCCCACTGCCAAAGGCCACCATGTTGCCGTCTTGAACTTCGAAAATATGCGCACCCACATCTCCTCATCTTCGGGCGTGCAGTATTGCGGATCCTCGGGTACCAGCCAGGATGTGGCCGGAAAGACGTTGTTGACGGACCGGCCGTAGGCATCGGCATGGGCCTGGCGGATCCACACCTGCCCGGAGTCAAAATTAATGTCCGCCCTACCCAGCAAGACCACAATGGGACCACCATCTTGGCCCACCAACTGCACCTGAGTCAGGGGACTGCCCTCTGCATCGTAAGCAAATAGGCTGGTGACCATCTTGCCGTTCGCAACCAGTGTCGCACAACTTAGGTCATCCGCTCCCTGTGCTCTTGGTTCCCGGTGTGCGAGGTCCCCTGAGTAGGGCCATCATCAAAACCATTGGTGTATCCCTGAGTATAGGTATCACCGGTGTAGGCAATAATTTCCCTGCCTTGGCTATGCACCATGTTGATGGTCAGCAGGACCGCCAGAATCACAAAAATGGGATTGAGTAGCAGCAGCACCTTGTGCTCAAATGGTTTGGCAGCTTTCGCTTGCGCACGGCGTCCGAGCATCACGCTGAGCCAAACCAGCGCAAGCCAAACAAGGACCGCAGGAAAGGTGCGTTGCAGCAGCGCCCGCTAATCCAAGCCAAACAGCGCCATAATGGTTGCGAACACCAGCGCGCCGCGCCACACCCACCACACCGGACGCAAAGTCATGAGGAAGTCTCGCGCCGTCGGCCACCATTCCTGCCGGGCTAGTACACCTAGCAACCGGCGTCCCTGTTAGCCAACCTTGCTGACAAACGTTTGGTAAGTGGCACCCTCTTAGTCTTGCCCAACGAATCCGCAGGCGCCTGGAGATCAAAACCTGCCGCCAGCGCCCCAAACCTGTCCACCACGTGGTTGAGGGTCAGATCACCGCTGGACTCTTCCATTACGTCCATTAAGTCTGCCGCTAAACCGTCCCTAAGGTCTTCAACGAGCCCCGCCGACAGGTCACTCAGCCGCACCCGAGCCTAGGCTGCGTAGTAGGCAACAAAATTGATCAGCAGCGCATTCATCGCGCTTCACCATCTTTTGATCAGCAGTTCACTCATTGACTTGGAAAATAACTTCCACTCACCGCTTTGTTCCTCAAGAACCCCGAGGCCCTGAGCATTAATTACGTAATATTTGCGGTGCGGCCCCTCATCAGAGGGGACCACATAGGTGCTGAGGTTGCCACCGGCATACAATCTGCGCAGCGTTCCATAGACCGATGCCTCACCCACCTGATCAAAACCTGCGGCCCGCAACCGGCGCACTACGTCATACCCGTAGCCATCGGCTTCACGCAGCACGGCAAGGACCGCCGCATCAAGGACTCCCTTGAGTAATTGCGTACTATCCACCGCACCCCACCTCCATTGATCTCACCATTCGATACACGGGGAGCCCTCCCCCGCAGAAAAATTAGAACGCTACAACCACTTATGAGATTGCCCGGCGCTCGCACCCTGCCCCAACAGAAAACAGACTACCGCGCATCGCACGATAGCGTTGCTAATGGAACACCTATTCTCTCGGCCTCTCGCATTTTTCGGCAAAAATCCAAAATTTTTCCGAAGTAAAAAACGTAAGAAATACGGTCACCCCAGCCCATTTCCAAGCGCCTCCGCCCAAACTGCCTACCACTTGGCCTTTTTTCACGGCACGATCTTTCGGGTTCAGCCACAGTAGTTTCACAGGATATTCCACCGGGCTTCACGGGATTTAACCGGAACATTTCCCCGACTAACTCCGGTTATATTCATTCAATTTTCCGGTTTCTCGCAGTGTTCTAATAAATCCCGTCCTTGATCACAACCCAACTTGGGCTTAGGCTGTCCTTGATGCACAGGGGGGTTCCAGAAAGGCGTCCAAAGTATCCGCGTACTTTGTTTGCCTTTCTGGAACTGCATTACCCCTTTGTGTACCCAAAATACCTAGGGGGAAAATTGAATTCAATGAAAACAAAGGGCAAAAAGCCCTATCGCGGCCGCAAACTTGTAGCGGCTGTCACCGCCGGATCACTCGCATTATTCGGCGTTAACTCAGTTGCCTTTGCAGGCGAAAACGACGAGTCGCGTTCATCAGCCAAATTCTTGGGCGGCTCACTACTACTCAACAACGTCAACCTTGACAATATTGTTGAACTCGCGGGGGCTTCTGCCCTCAACCAAGGTTCCGCAACACCTGACACAGACACTGCGAGCCTTGACTTAACAGCACTAAGTGCCCTCAATCTCGTAGTTCCAAATGGACTTTCCATTCCGCTGGGCGAGCTCTTAGAGCTTGGCGTCGCAAACCAGTACGCACAAGCGTCAGATAACGGGGTCTCCCGGGCTGCTTCCGGCGCCGTCGGCAACGATGGTATTGTGAACACTTCTTCAGCAGACTCATTCCCATCGTCCGCCAAGTTGGACCTCATGGCATTGCTGCCATCAACCGCGATCATTGATGAGGCAAATCTCTCGCTCGAGGCAATCACCGGTGTGGCAGCACTCGATGCTGGCAACACCGCAAACATTGCTGAAGCATGCACAGACCTCTCGGCACCAGACCACTGCCTGGATTACAACCTGGCCGGTGCTTCCTTGAATTTGCACTCGGACGTTGTTGCCGGGCTTGTCACCCAAATCAACTCCACCCTCGGTGCTGCTTCTTCCACCATCAACGGAATCTCAGACCTTCTGACAGATGGACTATTGGGTGCAATCACTGACGCTCTGGCATCTGTGCCTGGTGCGGGCCTCATCCTCAGCAATGACCTTGCTGTTAGTTTGTCAGTTGATTTGGAAGCTGCCGTAGCACCTATCTTGGCAGCGCCGCTTACCGCCAACGGAGTCAGCATTGACTTGCAAGGTGGTGCCATCAACGTTGACCTAGCTGAGTTCATCACGCTAAACAACCAGCCACCAAACACTTCACTGTTGAGTGCAACCACCCTTGACGCAATTGGTAGCATCGTTGAAGACCTTCTTGAGGATCTGCAAGGGCTAATCAACGCTGAAATTGCAGCTGCAACCGATTCCGTCGCTGTGAGCATCAGTGGTGGAGTCTGTGTTCTCGAACTTCCAGTTGTCGGGTGCACAGCCGGACTAGATTTGAACTACGACGGTACCCTTGGGGACTTACTGGACGGTTCCAAGGCCATCACAGCTGATGGCAGTGGATTAGGCGCGCTACTTTCACCGGTCATTAATGCGCTAACCGGACTACTATCCGGAGTTCTCGCACCAATTGACACCATCGTCTCTAACGCTTTGAGCACCGCTGGTGGCACTATTGGTAGCCTCTTGACGGGTGTAGGTGCTGACCTCAGCGGCGTATTTGGGCTGCTAGATGAGGCTGTTGCGGTAATCATCAACAAGCAAGAGCACAACGCCGGCGTACATACGGTTACCGCCGTGGAAATCCAGCTCCTCAACCTAGTTGGCAACGCAGCAACGGTCAGCCTGGGTAAGGCATCCGTAGGAGCTAACGTATTCGAAGAGGACGCAACTGACGTAGACGCGGCAGACACCGACGCAACGGACGCTGATGCAGCAGACGCAACTGACGCAGACGCAACTGATGCGGTAGACACTGACGCAGCAGACGCAACTGACGCAGACGCAACTGATGCGGTAGACACTGACGCAGCAGACACCGACGCAGCAGACACCGACGCAACGGACGCTGATGCAGCAGACGCGGCAGACGCAGACGCGGCAGACGCTGACGCAACTGACGTAGACGCGGCAGACACCGACGCGGCAGACACCGACGCGGCAGACACCGACGCGGCAGACACCGACGCGGCAGACACCGACGCGGCAGACACCGACGCGGCAGACACCGACGCGGCAGACACCGACGCGGCAGACACCGACGCGGCAGACACCGACGCGGTAGACGCTGATGCGGCAGACACCGACGCGGCAGACACCGACGCGGCAGACACCGACGCGGTAGACGCTGATGCGGTAGACGCTGATGCAGCAGACGCAACTGACGCAGACGCAACTGATGCGGTAGACACTGACGCAGCAGACACCGACGCAACGGACGCTGATGCAGCAGACGCGGCAGACGCAGACGCGGCAGACGCTGACGCAACTGACGTAGACGCGGCAGACGCTGACGCAACTGACGTAGACGCGGCAGACACCGACGCGGCAGACACCGACGCGGCAGACGCTGACGCAGCAGACACCGACGCAACGGACGCTGATGCAGCAGACGCGGCAGACGCTGACGCAACTGACGTAGACGCGGCAGACACCGACGCGGCAGACACCGACGCAACTGACGCTGACGCGGCAGACACCGACGCGGTAGACGCAGACGCAGCAGACACCGACGCGGCAGACACCGACGCAACTGATGCGGTAGACACCGACGCGGCAGACGCAGACGCAACTGATGCGGTAGACACCGACGCGGCAGACACCGACGCAACTGATGCGGTAGACACCGACGCGGCAGACGCAGACGCGGCAGACACCGACGCGGCAGACACCGACGCAACTGATGCGGTAGACACCGACGCAACAGACGCTGACGCAGCAGACACCGACGCGGTAGACGCAGACGCAGCAGACACCGACGCGGTAGACGCAGACGCAGCAGACACCGACGCGGTAGACGCAGACGCGGCAGACGCGGTAGACGCTGATGCAGCAGACACCGACGCGGTAGACGCTGATGCAGCAGACACCGACGCGGTAGACGCTGATGCAGCAGACGCAGACGCAACTGACGCAGACGCAACTGATGCGGTAGACACCGACGCAGCAGACACTGACGCAACTGATGCGGTAGACACCGACGCGGCAGACGCAACAGACGCAGCAGACGCAACAGACGCTGATGCAGCAGACACCGACGCGGCAGACGCAGACGCGGCAGACGCAACAGACGCAGCAGACGCAACAGACGCTGATGCAGCAGACACCGACGCGGCAGACGCAGACGCGGCAGACGCGGTAGACGCTGATGCAGCAGACACCGACGCGGTAGACGCTGATGCAGCAGACGCAGACGCAACTGACGCAGACGCAACTGATGCGGTAGACACCGACGCAGCAGACGCAGACGCAACTGACGCAGACGCAGCAGACGCAACTGACGCAGACGCAGCAGACGCAACTGACGCAGACGCAGCAGACGCAACTGACGCAGACGCAGCAGACGCAGACGCAGCAGACGCAACTGACGCAGACGCAGCAGACGCAACTGACGCAACTGACGCAGACGCAGCAGACGCAACTGACGCAGACGCAACTGACGCAGACGCAGCAGACGCAGCAGACGCAACTGACGCAGACGCAGCAGACGCAACTGACGCAGACGCAGCAGACGCAACTGACGCAGACGCAGCAGACGCAACTGACGCAGACGCAGCAGACGCTGATGCGGGCAAGGATTCTACTACTGGTAAGAAGCCAAGCGACAACTTGGCCAAGACCGGTATGGATTCTGGAGCAGTAATCACCGCTGCGGCTATTGGAGTTCTTCTCCTTGCCGCAGGTGTGTCGCTAACAATTGCACGTAAGCGCAACAACGCTTAGTTAGTATGATCTGTGGGGTACGCCTGGTGGCGTACCCCACAGTTCGCGTTATCCGGCAATACCTACAACCGTTGCGAACACTCAACTTAGAAGAGATACCTGCGTGAAAGACCACCAAAATAAGGCACGCATCATGACGATACTTGCAACGTTCCTCGTTGCAAGTTACGTCTTTATAAGCCTCATTATTAACGTTCCAAATAAGACTGTTACGGCACCGTTCAAGGCAATTGAATCAGCTGCAAGACCTTATTTCGGTCAGAGTTGGCGAGTTTTTGCTCCCAGCATTATGAAGACAAATGTCTCCCTAGAATTTCAGGCACAATGGCGTGATGAGTCTGGCAAGCTAGTGCACAGCAAATGGGTGAACCTAACGGAAATTGAACAACGCTCGGTCTCAGGCCATTTCACCCCCTCGAGGATTAACAAATCCTCTTGGAACGCGGTGCAAGCGTATTTGAAGCGGTATAACAATCTCAACGCTAAACAAAAAAAGATTGTGCAAGACACCTTCATTCAGAAGAACAAGGATGGAACTTTCAGTGCAAAATCTGGAAAGACGCTCCGGGCTAACCTTGGCAAGCACGGGACAAACACTGGACAGATCACAAGTTTGTTGTCTTATGACCTTGCGTTGGTCCAATACACGGGCACATCTGCTACTGCATACTTTGATAAGAAAATTGAACGTGTGAGATGGCGCGTTCAGCGCTCACGCCCCAATGATTTCAACCACCGTTTCTCAGACACCAATCAGTTCAAAGATTCGGTGACAACCTTTGGCTGGCGGCATTTTGAACACCAGGTAACACCCGACGAACTAACCGTCCACCGCGACGCACTCAAGCGTTATGGAGCCATGAAATGAGCACTTATGTCCCTCCTGCAAAAAACGCTGCGACAGTAGAGGCCGCTGAAAATACCAATTCCTATACACCAGCTAACCCCCCCACAAGATTGTCCCCCTTCATTTCTTGGATGACAGACGCTAAGCGCGCCGCGTACTCATCATCGGCGTTGAGGATTCTTTATGGGCTTGCCTTGCTGATGTATTTTGTTTCCAGTTATAAGGACCGCCACTACGTCTGGGGCGTCGGATCCAGTTGGGTGGATAGCCAGGTAAACCGTCAGGGATGGCCCACCATCTTTGGTGTTTTGTTCCCCAAAGACAGCGTGGCTATTTTTGACACACAATACCTGATCTTCTTAGCTCTAATTGTGCTATTTATTGCCGGGTGGCGGACAAAATTTGTCACTCCAGTACTTGCCTTCTTCTACGTATCACTGGTCACAAACTCCACCGTCTTAACTAACGGTGGGGACACCATTGTCAGGATCACTCTGGTTTTCTTGATCTTCGCAGATCTGAGCCAACATTGGTCTTTGGATGCACTGCGTAAGAGAAGGCAGATACGCAATAACCCGGCATTATTGCCACGCATTCCTGCTTGGTTCAGTAACCCTTTGCATAACGCAGCAATTATTCTATGTGGTTACCAGATCATGGTCGTATATGTGGCAAGTGGTATCTACAAGAGCTTGGGCGCTGAGTGGATGAACGGCACCGCCCTGTACTACTCCATGATCCTCGATGTCTTCAACGTACAGCCGTTGCTAAGTCAGATTGTCTGGCAAAGTTCTCTATTTGTCGCTATCGGAACATTTTTGTCAATATGGGTTCAGCTACTATTCCCACTGATGGTGTTGTGGCGGCCAACCCGCATTGTCGCCCTGGTGTTCCTTCTTGGTATGCACTTTGGTATCGGTCTCTTCCTTGGCCTATGGCCATTTTCTATCCCCATGATGGCACTTGACTTACTCTTTATTCGAGACTCCTCGTGGCAGGCGGCCATCAAGTGGCTTACTAATTTGGGTGGCAACTTGAAACAATTTGGTAAGAGTATGACAGCACCACACACCAAATAGCTTTCCCCTAGGAAAGCAAATGGAGTTGCACTGGAATTCCAGTGCAACTCCATTTTTCTATCTCTGATTCACGCAATATACATCGGTTCACTCACCCAGCGGTAAGTGGTCTGCTCATGTACTTAATCTCTGGGCGTGCCCAGTGCGAGAGCAATGCCATCAAGGATGTCATGCTCGGACGTTACGGTCGTAGTGAGCTTCCCACCCTGTTGCGCCACGGCAGCCTGCACACGGGCCATTACCGTTGACCATACGAGCGCACCGGCCCCCATGACGTCAACACGTCCGGGATGCATGAACGGTAGTGCGGCCCGCTCGGCGCGAGTGCGTTCAATGAGGTCCTTCAGTGCCTTTTGAACCGCAGAAATTTGCATGACGGCGCCGTTGATCTTGTCGCGGTCATACTCTTTGAGTTTGAGCGTGTGAGCTGTTGCCGTGGTGATCGATCCGGCTAAACCAACCAAGGTGGCCGTCCGACCAATTGGGACCACCTTGCTGGCCTCGTCGATCGCGGCGTTAACGTCCTTGGCAGCGGCAGCAATCTCCTCCTTGGTGGGAGGGTCCTCTTGCATATGCCGTTCGGTCATTCGTACGCACCCCACATTCATGGAGTACGCGGCTACCGGGGAGGTTGTTCCAAGTACTAGCTCGGTTGACCCGCCCCCAAGGTCAACAACCAAGAAGGGCCCGCGGTGTTCTGGACCCAAGGCCGAAATAGCGCCTTGAAAGGACAGCAAAGCTTCCTCATCACCGGAAACCACCTCCGGCTCAATACCGATCGCCGCCTTAACGCCGTCCACAAACTCTTGACGATTCTCTGCATCACGGGTGGCCGAGGTTGCTACAAAACGTACCTTTTCAACGCCGTAGTCTTCACACAGTTGGGCGTAGCGCGCGGTTGCCTCAAGCGTGCGGTCCAGAGATTCCTGGTTGAACCGTCCGGTCTTATCTACACCCTGACCAAGGCGCACAACTTCCATGAGCCGCAAATGGTCGGTCAAGGTTCCCGATTCTTGATCAACATCAGCAATAAGCAACCGGATGGAGTTGGTGCCGCAGTCAATTGCGGCTACTCGCGTAGATCCGCTGGGCAAGGCAGGGCGTTCAAATGTCATGTTTGGGATTTTTCCATGAGGGTCTGACAGACCCTTGCGGGCCCATTACTTACTTCACTTACGGCAGTTTGTTTCAGACGCCGCTAACTAACAGCTGCAGCGCGCTGGGCTCCACGAGTCCTTAATCATCTCAAGTGCCTCGTCACCGAGCGGTTGGACGCCGGGTCCAGCGGCCAGAGCATGGCCGATGAGCACGTGCAGGCACTTAACGCGTGTGGGCATACCACCAGCGGAGATACCAGCAATCTCAGGGACATCGCCAAGCAACGCGCGCTGGGCAAGGTAGTCCTCATGCGCCAGGCGGTACTTTGCAGCAAGGTCTTCATCTTCAAGCAAGCGTGCGGACATTTCCTTCATGACACCGTTTGCCTCCAAGGTCGATGCCGCAGCAACAGCCTTAGGGTGTGTCAAGTAGAACGTGGTTGGGAACGGAGTTCCGTCTTCAAGCCGCGGTGCCGTCTTGACTACCGTTGGCTTACCGCAGACGCAACGCGCGGCAATACCAACGACTCCACGAGGCATACGCTCAAGTTGCTCGGTAAGAATCTCAATATCGTTTGCCGTAACAACGGCTTGGTCTTTAGAAAGGTTCACAACAGTCCCCGGGTATTTAGCAATTAGTTACTAGTAGATATTGTCGCTCATATTTGACCGGATGCACCCATGACGGCGTTCACAATGCAGTCACGGCTACTCGATTTTGGTGGCCGGTTCCGTTTGGGAGTCTTTGTCCCCAGCATCTGGATCTTCTTTGGTGTTCGAGTCTGGCGATCCAACATTGCCAGCCTGTTCAACCGAGGACCACAGCGTTGTAAACCAGGGTTCTTTAACCTCGGGTTTGATTTGCGGGCCGGTCTTAGTCTCCTCGGGAGGAACAAAATCCTCCGAATCCATCACGCGATAGGGCCGTTCCCCAGGAAATACGAACGTGAGACGTTCGCGAGCCTGAGCAATGACAAATTTGTCATCTTTCCAGCGGTCCAACTGGTTTTCTAGATCCGCGTTAATCTCTTCACGTGCGGCCAAGTCTTGTTCCAGCTCGGATAAATTAGCGCGCTGATTAAAGTAGTTACGCGCAACCGGTAGCACCATCAGCACACAAATGGCCAAGACCAACCCTAAACCCACAAGTCTGGCCCCAGAGGACTGGAAAAAACCCACTTGACGGTTTAATGGTGAGCCCACGGAGTATGAGGATACGTGGGTATCCGAGGGGCGCTTTCCCTGCGCAGCTGGCTTGGGTCCAGGATGGGTAGGCCTATTTGCTCCGCCTGGTTTACCCGCATTCGGGGATTTTGCTACCGGGTTTTGGCCGGAACTCGGCCGAGGAGTGCGTCCCGCCGGGTGCGATTTACTGCGCGCCGAGCCACCGCCGGATGGACGCGGTGCGGAGGGACGTGACTTAGGCATACCAACATTGTTGCGCAGCGACTGCAATGGGGACTTGTTGCCACGCCGAATCTTGGCGGTGACGCACCAAATCATCACAGGCATCGGGAAAATTGGGGCCCAAAAATGGCCGTAGGGCCCGTCAGAAAATCTGACGGGCCCTACGGGAAAAACTTGCGCTAACTGTTTAGGCAGTTAAGCTCACGCGTTGAAACGTGGGAAAGCGGACTTTCCTGCGTATACAGCGTGCTCACCGAGCTGAGCTTCAATGCGAAGCAGCTGGTTGTACTTGTTGACACGCTCGCCACGGGCAGGAGCACCGGTCTTGATCTGGCCAGCGTTGGTTGCAACGGCTAGGTCAGCAATGGTGGTGTCCTCGGTTTCACCGGAACGGTGTGAGGTCATGGCGGTGTAACCGGCACGCTGGGCCATAGTTACGGCGTCCAGGGTCTCGGTCAGGGTACCAATCTGGTTCAGCTTAACCAGCAGGGAGTTAGCTGACTTCTCTTCGATTCCGCGGGCAAGACGCTCAGGGTTGGTTACGAACAGGTCGTCTCCAACGATCTGAACCTTGTCACCAACGGTCTCAACGAGCTTGGCCCATGAAGCCCACTCGTCTTCTGACAGTGGGTCCTCAATGGAAACCAGTGGGTAGTCAGCAACGAGGCCGGCGTAGAACTCGATCATCTCGTCGCCGGTCTTCTGGCCACCCTCCCAGTTGTACACACCCTTTTCTTCATCGAAGAACTCGGTTGCAGCAACGTCAAGAGCAAGAGCAACTTCCTCGCCTGGCTTGAAGCCAGCCTTGGTGATTGCCTCGAGGATCAGGTCAAGTGCAGCACGGTTGGTTGGCAGGTTTGGAGCGAATCCACCCTCGTCACCAAGACCGGTTGCCAGGCCCTTCTCCTGCAGAACAGCCTTGAGTGCGTGGTAAACCTCAGCACCCCAACGCAGGGCTTCCTTGAACGTTGATGCACCGATTGGTGCGATCATGAATTCCTGAATGTCAACGTTTGAGTCAGCGTGTGATCCACCGTTGAGGATGTTCAGCATTGGAACTGGCAGAACGTGTGCGTTTGGGCCACCAACGTAGCGGTACAGTGGCAGGCCAGCGGACTCAGCGGCAGCGTGCGCAACAGCAAGGGAAACACCCAAGATTGCGTTGGCGCCGTAGGTGCCCTTGTTTGCGGTTCCGTCAAGCTCGATCAGCTTGGCGTCGATCTCACGCTGGTCAGCAGCGTCGTAGCCAATGAGGGCATCTTCAAATACGTCGTTTACTGCGGCAACAGCCTTTTCTACACCCTTGCCGAGGTAGCGGGACTTGTCGCCGTCGCGCAGCTCAACTGCTTCGAAAGCACCGGTTGATGCACCTGATGGAACACCGGCGTGGCCGATAGCACCATCTTCAAGGACAACCTCAACCTCAAGGGTTGGGTTTCCGCGGGAGTCAAGGATTTCAAGCGCGCGTACGGATTCGATCATTGCCACTGTGGGGCTCCTTCAAGAGACTTGAGTTTACGTTCATAAGCCTACTTCCGTTTTTGCTCACACCTTCGGGCTATTCGTCCTATGGGTAAGCCGCTGCGGGAAGCGGCCAGACAGTTTCCTTAACCCCACGCAAAGGTAGGGCGAAAGTTACTGTTGGTCATGTTCGGCGCGAACCACGCTGTTTTCCAAACCGGAAAGGGTCTGGCGCAGCGCTCCTTCGGCATCAACTCCCGCGGCCTGAGCCCGGTGGACTAGTTGCAGGAGTTCAAATCCGATTTTTTCCGCGTCGTTACTATTGTCTATGTTTTCCTGAAGAACTTCCACCTTGTTTGCTAACCGCTCATTCTTAGAGATACGTCCAAGTACCTTCTGCGTGCGCGCCAATGCGCCTTGGCCCCGTGGGATTCCATCCAGAATCGATTCACGCTGTTTTTCCTGTGCTTTGAGCGCGTCCCAGTTCCTCGAGACTTCCGCCGTATCTGCCACCGTGACATCGGCAAAAACATGCGGGTGCCGGAACCGTAACTTGGCTGCGAGCGCACCTGCGACATCGGCAATATCAAACGGGTCCGTCGGGTGTTCTTGCGCTATGCGGGCGTGAAAAAGGACCTGCAACAAGACGTCGCCCAGTTCTTCTTTCATTTCTGGGCGGTCCGCGGTCTCAACCGCGTGGGCAAACTCGTGCGACTCCTCCAGCAGGTACTTAACCAGCGATTCATGGGTTTGCTCAATGTCCCACGGGCAACCGCCCGGGGACCGCAGCTGGTCCATGACCGCGATTACGTCCGTCAAAGGATCTACTGAATCATTTACTTGTGTACTAACCGAGCTCATGCGCTCATTTAACCATTGCCCGCACGGGTCCGTTGATCGCCACCATGGTTTGGTGCCGATCAACGGACCCGTGCCGATTGCGACCGTGGCAGACTTAGCCCGTGAGCACCTACTTCATTTCTACAACGCTACCCTCTTCAACCAAGGATTTATTGTCGCTCTACGAGTCCGTGGGGTGGACGCAACTAGCCGCAGACCCCGAGGGCCTAGTGACCGCACTGAATAACTCCACCTTCATTGCATGTGCGTGGTCATCAAGGGGAACGCTGATTGGACTGGCCCGGGTGTTATCTGACGAGGCCACCGTTTGCTACCTGCAGGAAATCTTGGTGCACCCGGATTATCAGCGCACCGGGGTGGGACGCGCACTGTTTGCTAAGGTCGCCCAGCAGTTTGACCACGTGCCACAGATCGTTGCAGTTGCCGATGCCAGCCCGGGTCACCACGCCTTCTTCCGTGCGCTTGGGCTTAGTTCCGGGGCCGACCTCGCAGCCGGCCCAAAGACCGTCTTTACCTACTTAGGCTAGAGCTTCTTGTGTCTATCTTGTCTCAAAATATTGAAACCAGATAAAACATGTGTGACACTTGTGGCAGATGGATCGCCTTTGGTCCAGCTACACAGACTCTTCAACTTCAGGATTTCCCATGTCTTCACTTACGGTTCCTGCCGGCGCCCTATCTTCGTCGACCCTTGCTGCAATAGAGGAAATTTCTACCAATTCCAAAGACAGCGAGATGCTCAAAGCGATCCTCAGTAAACTTCGCAGCGGCGAGATCGAGCTTATGAGCCGGACAGATTATTTGACACCAAATAAGTGCGCTCAACTCCTTGGTGTTAGTCGAGCCCACTTCAACAAGATTCTTGATGCTGGCATGCTTCCATACCGGGTCGTTGGGGAACGTGATCGTAGAATTTCTGCACGCGATTTCAGTTTGTTTGTGGCACATACTGAAAATACTCGCCGTGTTGCCGCTTACGACGCAGCTCACTCTGAAGACCAATTCCTCGATCTTCTAGAAAACATGTGACTTCAGCATGTGAATTGGTGTTGCTAAGATCGCAACCATGTTTCTCAACCGCCGCGTAACGCTTCGATGCATCTGTGAGGACCTCACCACTGACTGGGCAAGCACTAGTGCCCAGCGTAGCTATCTAGATCTCCGTGAGGCAGTATCAGAACGCGATAAGAAAGCAGTTGCAAAACTGCTCACACTGGTCCCCTCTACTTCACTAATTGATCATCCCCTCATCAAGAGTTTCCATTCCGCATTTGCCGAAACTGGCACAGAAGTGAAACGTGAGAGCATCTCAGGATTCACTGAGCCACATTGGTGGAAACAGAAATCGGGTCGATGGCGAGGAGCTGCTACAGACTCGAGGATGATCACAACATTGCGCAAGGTTTTTGAGAATTCCCTCATCAGATCAAAGGCACAGAAACAAGACTCAATATTTCAGGGCACCGTGGACGTTTGGCTCTGCGCAGGAGGACTCCGCGCAGACGGGGAAGAGCGTGACTTCTACCAGGTCTTCCCCTCGATTGAACTTTCTTGCCTGCCTACGGGGGAGGACTTTTTCCTTCAGAAGACTGAACAAGATCTGGCAAGACTGCAGGCCTGGCGCGAACAACTTATGTTGGCGTTGTACGTCTGCTTCTTAGAGGCCTATGATACCGACCCCACTGCGACTAATAAGCCAATAGTTTTCCACGTCCCACAGGTTGCACCAACCTCAAGCCCGGACGCAATCGTCCATCTTGAGTTTGAAGTTATTCGAGTCAGTGATGATCAACAGCAACTAGAAGAGCTCTTAATCAAAGTTCAGACAGAAAATTATTCAGACCTTCATAGGGTTGCCACTAATACTTTCCGCGCACTGTTTCAGAACAAAGAAGACGAGTGGGATGTCTCAAGCAGCCCTTTCCAGAAGTTAGAAATTTGGTCAGTATTAATCCAACCAGAACTAGTCGCACGAGCAAGAGACATAGTGCAAGCCGGCTCCATTCCAGTAGATCTTCGCTCTGCGAAATTAATCCAAGGCCTGCGTGCTCATTACACCCACAAAAATGAAATTGTCGCAGCGAGCATCACCGGAAACCCTATTCGAGCACTATGCGGCGCCTGGTTTGTGCCAACACGAGACCCAAACAAAGTTTCTGGGTGCCCACAGTGTCAAAGTATTTTCAACCAACACGATTAGTCCGTTAAGACCTAGAATGGCTCGGAATACCGGTTGGCTAGGTCGCTAACCGGGGCACCGCATTAAGCAGTTGCCTGGTGTACTCGGATTGCGGGTTGGTAAACACCTGAGTAGTTGAGCCGGCCTCTGCAACCCGCCCTTCCTTTAAGACCAGGGTTTCCTCACAGAGCTGGCCCACAATAGCCATGTCATGACTGACCATAACGAGGGTCAACCCCAACTCCGCCTTTAACCGCGCCAACAGATCCATGATCTGGCCGCGCACCGAGACATCGAGGGCGCTGACTGGCTCATCCGCAACCAGTACGTGCGGCGATGGCGCAAGCGCCCGAGCAATGGCAATGCGCTGGCGCTGACCACCGGAGAATTGTGCGGGGAACTTATGCCGGTCTTGCTCGCTCAACCCCACCCATGCAAGGACCTCAGCTACCCGGGCATCGTGATCCCCAGCGATCTTGAGGGAACGCAGCGGCTCACCAATAATTTGCCCAACGGTCATCCGCGGATTGAGCGATGACCTTGGGTCTTGAAACACAATCTGCACCTTGGACCGGAACTCACGCATTTGGGCACGGTCACGGCGGTCCAGACGTTGGCCCCGGAACAGCACATCCCCGGTGGTAGGAGAATCAAGCCCCATGAGAAGCTTCAAAATGGTAGTTTTCCCCGCCCCGGACTCCCCCACTATCCCCAAGCTGCGTCCCTGTGTGACGGTCAGGTTTACCCCGTCTAGGGCACGGTTGGTCTTGTTGCCGCTGCCAAATGTACGCGTGACCCGCTCGAGGTGCAGCAGCGTTTGGCTCGGGGCATCCACGAGGTTCTCTTGGCTCAATTTTCTTCTTCCAAACGTTGCGCGGGTTCACTGTCCAGCAGGGGCAAACCGGTGACGGTTCCGGCCGGCAGCGCCGTCACCTTGCGAGCCGAGTCCAGCAAGTGCTGGGTATACGGCTCGTTGGGGCCGGTGAGGGCCCGGGAAACCGTCGTAGCCTCGACCACCTTGCCGTGTTGCATGACAACGAGCCCTTGAACCACGCTCGCCACCACGGGCAAGTCATGCGATACAAATACGAGGGTGGTTCCGGTCTGCTCAATCAGCTCATTCAACAGCGCTAGGATCTCCGCTTGCACGGTGACGTCTAGGGCCGTTGTGGGCTCATCGGCGATGAGGACCTCGGGGCTGCAGGCTAGTGCCATCGCAATTGAGACGCGCTGGCGCTGTCCACCCGAGAGTTGCCACGGGAACGAGTTCAGGATTCGTTCGGTGTCCCGCAGGGCCACCTTGTTGCACAGTTCAACGGCCCGTTGTTTGGCAGCCGATTTGCTGAGCCCCCGGTGCAATTGCAGCGGACCGGTAATCTGGCGCCCCACCTTCATGAGCGGGTCAAGAGCGGTCAGTGGCTCTTGGAAGATCATGGCTATTTTGGCGCCGCGCACCTTGCGCAGTTCTTTTTCCTTTGCCCCCAGCAACTCTTGGCCATTAAGTTGCACAGAACCGGTTGCGGTCATGCCGCTTGGGAGCAGCCCCAGGATAACCTGTGCGGTCAGGGACTTTCCGGATCCGGATTCCCCAATGACGCCCAAGCGCTCCCCTGTTTGGACCGACCATGAGCAGTTGTCCAGCAGGACCTTACCGCCTGAGGTGGTTACGGTGAGGTTCTCGATGCCTAACGTCATGTTGCGTCTTCCTGTCCAGTTCCCGGTGAGTTCGTTGCGATGTTCCTCATCGGTCTCCCCGTAAACTCGGGTCCGTACGTTCCCGGATTCCATCACCCAAGAGGTTGAGACCCAGCACTGTCCAAGCGATCGCGATTCCCGGCATGATCGCACCCCATGGCTGGCCAGAGATGGTCTTCTCGGCCTCCTTAAGCATGCGCCCCCAGGAGGCGGCCGGTGGTGGTGACCCCAAACCAAGGTAGGACAGGGAGGCTTCTGCCAGGATAGCGGCCCCAGCTAGTAGCATCAGCTGGACTAGAAGCGTGGGGTAAATGTTGGGCAGAACGTGCCGGCCAATAACGCCAAACCAACCGGTTCCGCTTGCGGTAGCCGCGGTGACATAATCCTCGCGCAGCACCCTCGACGTGTTGACCCTGGTCACGCGGGCGATCACCGCCGAGCCCGCAATTCCAATGGCCATGACGGCTGAGCTGAGGCTCGCGCCACGCACGGTCACTATGAGCATGGCCAGCAGCAACGTCGGAAACGCGATGAGCAGGTCAATGAGGTTCAGCAGCACAACATCAACCCATCGGGTAGTTGCCGCGGCCAAGATACCCACGGTCACCCCAAGGATTCCGGCGATCAGCACCGCAGAAACTGCAACAATGAGTGCGCTATTTGCCCCACCCATGAGTTGGGAGAATAGGTCCCGGCCAAGGCGGTCGGTGCCAATCCAAAACTGGCTCGTGGGCCCGTCTAATCGCCCGCCGTCACCAACGGATCCGGGCGGGTACGGAACCCAAACGGATGCGACGAGGCCAACAATTGCGGTCACCGCAACCATGATGGCACCGGCAATCAGCGAAGGTGGCCAACGCCGTGCCTTCGCTGACCCACCGGGGCCGTCCGAGTGCACGCCCGCCGAGGACGTATCAACGATCATTTGGTCGCTCATGCCACACCTACCCCGGTTGCAGAACCAAGACGCAGCCGCGGGTCAATCGCGCGTTGCATCAGGTCCACAAGGAAGTTTGTAATCAGTACCACCGCGGTCAGCAGCAGCACAAGGTTTTGGACCACCGGGAAGTCTCGTGCTGTCACCGAGGTCAGCAGCAACGATCCCAAGCCCGGAAGTGCGAAGACGTTTTCCACCACAACAGCGCCAAGCAACGAAGTGGCCAATTCAATGCCAAGAATCGCCACGACCGGGACCGCGCCGTTGCGTAGGCCGTGGCGGGCCAGTGCGCCCCAGCGGGAGTACCCAAGTGAGCGGGCAGTGCGAATGTAGTCGGCATCGAGAACGTCTAACGTAGCCGAGCGAACATACCGCACCATAACCGAGGACATCGCGATAGCGACCGTAATGACCGGCAAGATCAACGAGGTGAGTGCAGCCCCTGGGTCTTCCCAGCCTTTACGCGGAAACCCGCCAGCGGGCAGGACCCCGGCGCCGAGCGCGAACAGCCATATCAGGATCACACCCACCCAAAAAATGGGCACCGCCAAACCAAGTTGGCTAATAGCCGAGACCCCAACGCCAATGACTGAGTTGCGTTGCACGGCCGCAATCACACCAAGAGGGACCGAGATCAGAACCGAAAGCACAAACGCACCGATCGAAAGCGGAACCGTAACGCCTAGCTTGGCAACCACCAGATCCGTGACGGGAAGCTTAGAAACAAACGAGGACGTTGTGCCGTTGAACAGGCTCGCAATCCAGGCCGTGTACTGGTCAAGCAGGGGCTGATCCGTGCCAAGTTCCTTGCGCAGCTGCGCAAGTTGATCGGCGGTGGTACCAACGCCAAGTGTTGCCCCGGCGCTGTCACCCGGCAACATACGCAGCACCACAAAGATCAGCACGCTGGCTATAAACAGCGACGCCAGCAAGGACGCAACTCGCACGGTGATAAATCTTGCCATCTTAGTTCTTCTCAACTCGTCATGAAAACCCGGCTATGCCCAACACCCACCGCTTAGGCCCTGCATCACAGTGTATGGGCCAGCCACCGCGGGCACACGATGGGCCCACCCGCAATCTCGTTGGTAGGCCCATCGCTCTTCCCCAAGGGGGCTAAGATTCCGCTTTGGTAATTAGTTGCTGCGCACAATGTCTGCAACATAGAACGGCTCGGCGTTCTTGTCTGCAGGGAAACCGGAAATCTCAGCGCGTGCAATACGGATCTGCGGTGCCAAGAACAGCCATGCGGATGGTGCCTCGTTAGCGATGATCTGGGACAGCGCGTGGATCTTTTCAACCTGGCCGTCAAACGTGTCAGATTCCTCGGCTTCAACCGCTAGCTGCTGCACCTGAGCGTTGTCATACTGCCAGTAGAACTCCGGGTTGGCGTACCACAGAACATCACGCGGGTTGTTGTGGTCCATGAGCGTGGTCTCATAATCCTTGTTGGTGTAGACGTCCTCGTACCAAGTGGAATCGTCGATTGCTACTAGGTTCAAGGTGACCCCGATTGCGGCCAAGTCAGACTTGAGCTGCTGAACAATAATCTCGTTGGTGTCAGTGACAACGTACTTAATGTCGAAGGACAAATCTGTGACACCGGCATCGGCAAGAAGGCCTTTTGCCTTTTCAGGGTCGTACGCATGGATCTGGGCGAACGTGGCGTCATACCACGGCTCGGAAACCGGTGGCATGGAACCAATGACCGTGCCGTAGTCACCCCAAACTGCCTTGAGTAGCGCGTCGCGGTTGATCGCGGTGTATAGGCCCTGGCGGACGCGAACATCGTCGAACGGGGCAACCTTGTTATTAAACGTCCAAACAAACTTCTTGATTGAGTTACCCTCAGAAACCACGAACTCAGGGTTGCCCTCAAACTGGGTCAGCTGGTCGGGGCTGTCCTGCTGGATCACGAGGTCAAGAGCATTCGTTGCCAGAGCATTGTTCATGGCGGTCTCATCGGCGTAGAACTGGAAGGTAACGCCCGGGTTCTTGGCTGGCTCACCCCAGTAATCATCATTGCGCTCGATGGTCAGGTGGTCACCCTGAACCCATTCAACTAGGCGGTATGGGCCGGTGCCATTGTCCTTGGTGTTTTCCTTGTCGCCGTCCTTAACCACGGTGACCGAGGCCAAGAAGAACGGCAAAGATTGGCTCTTGTGGCTGAGCGTCAGCACGACCGTAGCGTCATCCGGGGTGGCAACCTCGGTGATCACGCGCAGATCAGATGCACGAGCGGACTTTGACTCCGGGGAGACGGCCTCATTGATAGACCAAGCGACATCCTTAGAGGTCAACGCGGTACCATCGTGGAATTTCACGCCGTCTTGAAGCGTGTAGGTGTACGTCAACCCGTCGTCAGAAACGGCTAGTTCCTTGGCCAGAGTGTTCTCCACCTGCCCATCGTTATTAATCGAGGTCAGGCCCTCGTACACGTTGCGAGACGTAGTCTCAGAAACTCCTGAAGACCCACCCACGTTGCGCTGCAAGGACGTTGGCTCGTTGGTTGAGCCAATGATGATTTCTTCGGTGGTTTCGGTGGCACCCGTTGTACCACCTGACTCGTTGGCATCGGTGCCAGGCGAGTTACCGCCACCACCGCACGCGGCCAGCAATAATGCGGCGGCGAGGGTCATGGCAGTCAGCGTTAGCCGGTTCTTCATGGGAGTTCCATTCTTATGTGAAAGAGGTAAGACGAGCTATCCCGCTGCTTCACCATAGGACTTGCCCGCAATTCGGGTAAGGGGTGAAGCCAATGGGTGGGATGAAAAGGCGTAGGAAAAATTATGGGCGGTTGCCCAAATGTCCTGCTAAAAGAATGTTTTGACTATGCGCAATCTGAGCAACCAAGCCATTTTGCTTGGTGCCTCAGGCCAATTCTGTGGATTTTGGCGGGGCGTAGGTCAGATCAACAACTGCAACAACACGCGGCGCTGTTGCGACAAGGCGTGTTGGATGAGCTAAATGAGTTGTTGATTCGCATGATGCTTCAAGTATTACACATCCACACTGTGGAGCATCAGGCGTCTACATTGTGATATGGCAGACATTTGGCCTGTGTTCGTGCCGCTCCCGCCCGATCCGCGCCGTTCCCGTGGGTTCCCACTGGGCACCACACTCCCACTGGGCACCACACTCCCACTGGGCACCACACTCCCCTAGGAATCAGAGCACCGGTACAATTTTCCCGGCCCCAGCCTCTGAATCCCGGGAGGTGTGCACCTTGGTTATTCGCGTGAACGTTCGTCGCCAGGTCTATCCCCAATTGCTGAGGTGGACCAACGCACACAGCGGCGTTAGTGGACGGCTGATCCAACATGGCTGCATGACTAACAGGCATCCTCCATCGTGGCGCCCTAGGATTTCAGCCCGGCAGGCGGGAGCGTTCACCCGTGCCCAAGCTATTGCTGAGGGGCTCAACAAACGGCAAGTAGCGTACCGGCTAGAGTCAGGCATCTTCTGCAAGGTCGCTGGCATAGGACTCAGGCATCGGCAAGATCCAGTGACCCCCGCGATGCTTGCCCACGCGGCGCATCTGACTTGGCCGGATACTGTGTTGGCTGGACCTACCGCTGCCATGGTCTTGGGAGCGCCCCTTAGACTTCACAACGCCCATGTTATTAGCCAGTTTCGCCGTAAGCCTCAGATGCATTTGATTCCACACGAGTTCAAGATTCTGCCTTGGGAGCGTGATAGTTGGCGCGGTCTGCCCATCACCACACTCTCAAGAAGCTTGATCGACGCTTTTGTAGTCCTGCCAAAACAAGACGCCCAAGCATTGTTCGTTTGGGCCCACACGCACGATCGTATTGATACCGCTGACTTGGAACTCCACCTCGAACACTTTCCAGGTAGGTGGGGAAACACGCGGTTACGGCAGTTCTTAGCCCAGGCCCACACCGGAGTCATGAGTCCAGCAGAAGCATTGGCCCATGACATCCTTAGGCGTTCCAACCTAACCGGCTGGAAACCAGACGTCACGATCAGGGACGGTCTTGGGATCATCGCCCGGGTGGATGTCCTCTTTCCTACCGAGCGCGTGGTTGTTGAGATTGATGGCCGCAGATTCCATGGCTCAGACAGATTCCAGGCTGATCGGACTAGGGATAACCGGTTGCAGAACGCCGGTTACTTGGTATTACGCTTCACTTGGCAAGACCTCACCACCCGCCAGGGCATGGTCATTACCCAGATCAGGCAAGCATTGGCCCAACGCACACCGGGTTTCAGAGCCTAGGTACAGTCATTTCGTACCCAGGCTCTGAAACCTGTCAGGAGCGGGAGGTTGTGCCAATCTGAGCCGCAGCAGCGACGTTGCCGTTGACCACGCCTTCGATCAACTGCCGCGCCCAGCTGAGAATTTCTGCCCCGCGCAGTGGTTTGCCGCCAAGGCGCGCGGTCATTGGGTACGGAACCAAGATGACCCGGATTGCCGGCTTCATCATGGTGCCCGGGTACAACCGGTTCAGCCGCAGCGTGGCGGATTCGGCCAAATCGACCGGCCCAAAACGAACATACTTGCCCTGCACGGTGACATCCTGCAGCCCAGACTCACGTGCAAAGTTGCGGAATGAGGCCACCTCAAACAGATTGCCAACCTCGGCTGGCAACAGCCCGTACCGGTCCAGCAGTTCCTCACGGATGTCCTCAAGAACCTCTTGCGTGTTGGCCCCGGCAATCTTGCGGTACGCCTCGAGGCGCAGGCGCTCGTGCCCAATGTACTCGTGTGGGATGTGAGCATCGACGGGAAGCTCGATCGAAACCTCGGGGATCTCCTCCTCGACTTCTCCGCGGAAGGCCGCAACCGCCTCGGAGACCATGCGTACGTACAGGTCAAAACCGACACCAGCGATGTGCCCGGATTGTTCCCCACCAAGCAGGTTCCCTGACCCGCGAATCTCAAGGTCCTTCATGGCAACGGCCATTCCAGACCCTAGGTCGGTGTTCGCCGCAATCGTGGCCAGCCGGTCGTGGGCCGTCTCGGTCAAAGGCTTTTCTGGCGGGTACAGGAAGTAGGCATAAGCCCGGTCCCGCCCACGGCCAACCCGGCCGCGCAACTGGTGCAGCTGCGACAAGCCCAGGCGGTCGGCACGTTCCACAATCAAGGTGTTCGCATTAGCAATGTCCAAGCCGGTCTCAATGATCGTGGTTGAGATCAGGACGTCGAACTTCTTCTCCCAGAAGTCCATAATCACCTGCTCAAGCTCAGACTCATTCATCTTTCCGTGCGCCACCCGCACCCGCGCCTCGGGCACCAACTCATTGAGGTGCTGAGCCGTCCGGTTAATCGAGTCCACCTTGTTGTGCACGTAGAAGATCTGCCCCTCGCGCAGCAACTCGCGGCGGACGGCAGCAACAATCTGCTTATCCTCGTAGGCGCCCACGTACGTCAGCACGGGGTGGCGTTCCTCCGGAGGGGTGGCCAGCGTGGACATCTCTCGAATTCCGGTAACAGCCATCTCAAGGGTGCGCGGAATCGGGGTTGCGCTCATGGCCAACACATCCACATTGGTGCGCAGCTGCTTCAGGGTTTCCTTGTGCTCAACACCAAAGCGCTGCTCCTCATCGATCACCACGAGGCCAAGGTCCTTAAAGTGTATTGCCCCAGAGAGCAACCGGTGGGTTCCAATGACCACATCAACCTTGCCGGAGCGCAGGTCTTCAATAATCTCCTTGGATTCCTTCTCCGTCTGGAACCGCGAAAGCCCCTTAACCGTCACGGGGAACCCGGCGTAACGCTCGGAGAAGGTGTCATAGTGCTGCTGAACCAGAAGAGTTGTAGGCACCAGGATGGCCACCTGTTTGCCGTCTTGGACCGCCTTGAACGCGGCCCGCACAGCGATCTCGGTCTTGCCATAGCCCACGTCGCCACAGACCAACCGGTCCATGGGCAGTTCCTTTTCCATGTCCGCCTTAACCTCGTTGATCGTGGCCAACTGGTCTGGGGTTTCAATGTACGCAAACGCATCCTCAAGCTCGCGCTGCCACGGCGTATCCGGACTAAACGCGAACCCCTTGGTTGCCATCCGCGCCGAGTACAACCGGATGAGCTCGGAGGCAATCTCCTTGATCGCCTTGCGGGCCCGCGACTTGGTCTTCTGCCAGTCCGCGCCGCCCATCTTGGACAGGGTTGGGGACTCCCCACCGGTGTACTTGGTGATCAGGTCAAGCTGCTCAGTGGGCACGTAGAGCCGGTCACCCGGCTGGCCACGCTTGGACGCCGCGTACTCAATCACTAGGTACTCGCGCGTTGCGGCGGCCTCTCTGCCACCGAGCGTGCGCTGAACCATCTCAACAAATTTTCCAACACCGTGCGACTCATGAACAATGAAGTCCCCGGCCCGCAAGGTGAGTGGGTCAACGGTATTGCGCCGTTTGGACGGCATCTTGCGCATCTCACGCGTCGACGTCCCCGCACGTCCGGTCAGATCCGCTTCCGAGAATATGGCGAACTTTTGGTCGACCGAGACATAGCCGGGACCAGCGAGGGCAGGGGTGACAAGTACGATGCCTGCCTCTGGTTCTGCCTCAACCCCCGTTACCAGCCGGGCCGGGGTATCAAGCTGCGAAAGCTGCTCAACCATGCGCTTAGCCGGGCCGGGCCCCTCGGTGGTCAATACCAGTTGCCACTGCGCGCGTTGCAGCGACTTCACATCATCGAGCGCTCGTTCAAGGTCGCCTCGGTAACTTTCCACATCTCGTGCGTGAATGCGGATAACATCTGGCAAGCCAAGGTCTGCGTCGAGGTTTTGGGCAGCAAAGATTTCTTCTTCTCGGGCCAGTATCTCCGACGCGCTGAGTTCTTGGTCCGCTCCCCCGTCGACCCCAGCTACGGTTGACTCCCCCATGCCAAAGGCAGCAAAGTTCCACCAGCCCAGGCCACGCTGAGCGCACAGGAATTCCATTTGCTCGAGGGTGAAGAACGAAGCCGCGGACAAATCCAGTGGGGTCGCGCCACCGGCGGCGGCTCCGGTCCAAGCAGCTGCTAAAAACTCCTCGGTCGTTTGCACGAGGTCTTGCGCACGGCGCCTAATCTTTTCCGGATCAGACATGACTATCAAGGTGTCATCTGGAACCAGATCGAGGACCGGGCCCATGTCATCTACGAGGGCCGGGGCCAAGGATTCCATGCCCTCAACCGCAATTCCTTGGCCCATTTTTTCTAACAGTTCCATCGCGCCCGGCAGCCGGTCCCGCAGTTGCATCGCGCGCTCGCGTACCTGCTCGGTGAGCAAGAGTTCGCGGCACGGTGGAGCCCAAAGACCTTCCGGTGCGACCTCGAGTGAACGTTGGTCCGCAACCGCAAACCAGCGGATCTCATCAACTTCGTCCCCAAAGAACTCCACGCGCAACGGGTGGTTCTCGGTTGGCGGGAAGACATCGAGAATTCCGCCGCGCACCGCAAACTCACCGCGACGTTCAACCATGTCCACCCGGCTGTATGCCGCGGCCACCAGATCATCGGCAATCGCCATGAGGTCGGCCGAGTCCCCCTGCTGGAGCCGAACCGGTTCCAGGTCCCCAAGGCCTTGCACAATTGGCTGCAACAGTGCGCGCACGGGCATGACTAGGACGCGAATCTCCGCGGTCATGCCAAAGTCGGTCGGGTGCGAAAGACGACGGAACACGGCTAGACGCCTGGCAACCGTATCTGCACGCGGAGAGAGCCGCTCATGCGGAAGGGTCTCCCATGCGGGCAAGACCGCAACCGCGTTGTACGGCAGGTAGCAGCGCACCGCAGCAGCGAACTCGTCAGCCTCGCGGCCGGTTGCCATAACCACCACCACGGGGCGGGACTTCTCCTTGGAGATCTGTGGAATGATCTCATCGCTCACCTGTGCGCCGGCCATCGCAGCAACCAGCGGCGGGCGAGTTCCTACGCTGGCAACGACGTTGAGTGCACCGGCCGCTCGTACTCGGTCAACTACGGCGTGAGCAGCAGGATCATTCAGTAGTGCGGGCAGCAGTCCCGTGAGATTCATGAAAGGCCTTTGCAAAAAATTTGACTGACGGTTCTAAATTTAGCCGCTATTACACCACGGCACTAACGCAAAACTTCGTCCGAACAATGGACTAATTTTAGTTCACTGGTTGGACATGATTAGACTTGAAGAATCGATTTCAGTAAAGCGAAGAGTTGGATGTGTCTCATGCCAGAATTACGTTCACGTACGGTAACCCACGGTAGAAATATGGCCGGCGCTCGTGCGCTTTTGCGCGCAGCGGGAGTCGACGCTAAAGACTTTGGCAAACCAATTATTGCAGTTGCAAACTCATTTACTGAGTTTGTGCCGGGACACACACACCTCCAACCGGTGGGACGCATTGTTTCCGAAGCAATTAAGGAAGCCGGCGGAATTCCACGCGAGTTCAACACCATCGCGGTTGATGACGGCATTGCCATGGGCCACGCGGGAATGCTCTACTCCCTGCCCTCACGCGACATCATTGCCGACTCGGTTGAGTACATGGTTGAGGCCCACTGCGCGGACGCCCTGATCTGTATTTCCAACTGTGACAAGATCACCCCGGGCATGCTGAACGCCGCCCTGCGCCTCAACATCCCCACCGTGTTTATTTCCGGTGGACCAATGGAGGGTGGCACCGCAACGCTCGTTGACGGCAAGGTGGTTACCCGCATTAACCTCATCACGGCAATGTCCGGTGCGGTTGACGAGAAGATCTCCGATGAAGACCTCAAGCGCATTGAAGATTCCGCCTGCCCAACCTGTGGCTCATGCTCCGGAATGTTCACCGCCAACTCCATGAACTGCCTGACCGAGGCTCTTGGCCTGGCGCTGCCGGGTAACGGATCGGTTCTGGCGACCCACACCGCACGCAAGGAACTGTATGAAGATGCAGGCCGCGCGATCGTGGACATCACCAAGCGGTTCTACGAGGACGATGACTACTCGGTTCTGCCACGGTCAATCGCTACCTACGAGGCATTCCAGAACGCGATGACCCTGGACATTGCCATGGGTGGATCGACCAACACGATCCTGCACCTGCTCGCAGCGGCCCAAGAGGCCGAGCTCGACTTTGACCTCGAAGACATTGACGCGCTGTCCCGCAAGGTACCGTGCCTATCTAAGTTGGCACCTAACGGTAATTACCTCATGGAAGACGTGCACCGCGCCGGTGGCATCCCAGCATTTATGGGAGAACTCAACCGTGCTGGCTTGCTCAATTCAAATGTGACCACCGTGCACTCAGCCTCTTTCCAAGACTGGCTCGATGACTGGGACATTCGCGGTGGCAAGGCTACCGAGAAGGCCACCGAACTGTTCTACGCAGCCCCCGGTTGCGTCCGCTCGGCTACGGCCTTCTCCCAGTCCGAGCGTTGGGCCGAGCTTGACCGCGACGCAGAAAAGGGTTGCATCCGTTCCGTTGAACACGCCTACTCGGTTGACGGTGGGCTCGCAGTCCTCAAGGGCAATATTGCCATTGACGGCGCGGTTGTAAAGACCGCTGGCGTGGATGAAAGCATCTGGACGTTCTCCGGACCAGCCGTTGTGGTTGAGTCCCAAGAAGACGCCGTCGAGGCCATTCTCAGCAAGCGGGTTGGCGCCGGCGACGTTGTGGTTGTGCGCTACGAAGGCCCCAAGGGCGGACCGGGTATGCAAGAGATGCTCTACCCAACCTCATTCCTCAAGGGCCTTGGACTTGGAGACAAGTGCGCGCTCATCACGGATGGTCGTTTCTCCGGCGGAACCTCAGGGCTTTCCATAGGTCACGTATCCCCGGAGGCAGCTTCCGGCGGTGCCATAGCGCTGATCGAAGACGGCGACATCATCGACATCGATATTCCTACTCGCGGCTTGTCGCTCCGAGTGGATGATGAGACCCTGGCAGCACGCCGTGCCGCGCTTGAGGCATCGGGCGGATACAAGCCAAAGTCCCGCGATCGCAAGGTCTCTGCCGCTCTCAAGGCTTATGCGGCAATGGCCACCTCCGCTGACAAGGGCGCGGTACGCGACATCAGCATGCTTGGCTAGGCACTACCCTAGTGATAACAAAAGCTGCGGGTCCTAGGAAGTATTCTTCCTAGGACCCGCAGCTTTTGTGTTCCCCAGGTCGGTGTCTCGTAGTATCCACAAGCCCCGTGCGCCTGTGGACAACCAAAACCCTACTTGGTGTGGAACTTACCCTGCGCGGTAGCCAACCCCTGCGTGATGATCAACTCGGTGCAATCTGAGGCATCGGAAAGGAGGAACGGAAGTTCCTTCAACTCGGCCGAGCCAAAGTTTTTGAGGACAAAATCTGCCACCTCCATGCGCCCTGGCGGACGGCCAATACCGGTCCGCACCCGCAGGTAGTCCTTGGTGCCCAGAGCCTTGGTGATGTCCTTGAGACCATTGTGGCCACCCTCGCCACCGCCAATCTTGGCCTTGATGGTGCCAAATGGAATATCCAACTCGTCATGAACCACAATGATGTGTTCGGGCGATACACCGTAGTAATTGGCCAGACCGGAGACCGGTCCCCCGGAGACGTTCATGTACGTACCCGGCTTGGCAAGGATCACGCGTGGCCCGGGGGCGCCACCGGGCAACATGCCCAACCTGGCCTCCGCAACCACCGACTGGGTACGGTGCGCGGTGAACTTTGCCCCCGCAGCCGCAGCCATGACGTCTAGAACCATATGCCCAACGTTGTGCCGGTTGGCCGCATACTTGGGGCCGGGGTTACCCAGACCCACTACCAAAAACAGGTTAGACATAAGATTTCCCCTCAACCAAAAGAGTTCAAGTACAAAAACTTAAGGGGTGTCCGGCGCCAGCGGCACCGGACACCCCTTAAGAAAATATCAAACAGGTAGAGTCACAAGACTACTCAGCTGCTGGAGCTTCTGCTTCGTCTTCTTCAGCTGATGATGTTGCCTCTGAAACGATCAGGACAACCAGGTCGAGGTCGGTCAAGAAGACCTGGCCCTCTGGAAGTTTGATGTCGCCAAGGGTCAGGTTGGTACCAGCAGCAATGCCAGTGATGTCGATCTCAACGTGCTCAGGAAGTGCAGCAACGTCTGCCTCAACAGAAACAGTGGTGAGCTCAAGCTGGGACTGGGTTCCAGCAGCAGGCTCTCCGATGATGACAACAGGAATGTCGTTAGCTGCACGCTCGCCCTTAACAACGGCAAGGAAGTCGATGTGCTCGAGGACACGGCCAACGGCGTCACGCTGAACAGACTTGATAATAACGGTGTGCTTCTCACCGTTAAGGTCAATCTCGATCAGGGAACGCAGGTCCTTGAGGATGGTCAAGAATGCCTGGTGGCCATCGATCAGGATGTGGGTAGCTTCGCCACCGCGTGAGTAGATAACAGCAGGAACGTTACCGTCGCGACGTGCGGAACGGGCTGCGCCCTTACCGAACTTGGTGCGCTGCTCAGCAACTAGCTTTACATCAGCCATGTTTAACTCCAAAGAGAGGTGCCGGCTGCCAAACCGCCAGAAAATCCAGCTGCAGGGCACCGAACAATGAACAAAAGATTTTGGATGTCACGCTCAAGATTTCACAGATCTATGAGAATCAAAAAGCCTCAAGGCGACGGCGGTGTCTTGGCGCACAACATAAGCGGCGCTTTCAAAAGACAACCGCCCAGTCGATAACGGAGTGAACTTTGCTGCGGATATCCGCACCGTAGTTCCTCCCTCGCCGAGGCACGCCTATAAGTCTAACCGAAGGATAGCCGTGGACCTAAAAACGTTGCTTACTTCACGGCCTGTTCGGCTGGCGCCGCTGCCACCAGCCAAAACAGCGACCACAGTCGCTGGTCAGGCGTTTGGAAATCAGCCCTAGGGTTGATGCACCCCATTGGTCGAACAAACTACTGTGGCTACAAACTGCAAAGGGGAGTTCTTCGATGGTCTGGCCCAAATATGTATTTCCGTCAATTCGCATCTTCATTTGGTTCGTTATCGCTGTTGCGTTGGTCAAGATTGCCTTTGGCAGCGTGGGCACAACTGCTTCCGGTGAGGAGGGCGAAGAGTTTCCGTCAAGTGAATTTTCCGGTGGTGTACATGTGGTTGATCTCGCCACTATTACCAGCCAACTTGAGTTACCCACAACCGTTGTTATGGACCCGTCGGTTGATGTCAAAGCCGGCGCGGTTGGCACCGTAGGCTACTGGGCAGTTGCCGACGGAGAGAAAGTTTTCAAAGGGCAGGCACTGTTGGATATCCACGTGCCAATCATGTCCAAGAAGACCGTTGACGCCGATGGCAACGTCGTAGAACCTCATGACACCGGCCTATTCACCCGGCACACTATTGAGGCTCCTATTGATGGGACGGTCAAACGATCCATCGATCTCAAAGAGGAAACCACCAAGACCACTGCGGTATTTAGCATCGTGCCCGGGACCCTGTCGATCGAGGGTAGTTTGACTCCCCAGCAACAGTTCCAGATCCTTGAGCTCCCTAAGACCGCAAAGGTTTCCCTAGCGGGCGGGCCTGAACCTTTTGTTTGTGAAGGTCTGACAATCGGAACGGACTTGGTTTCCGTTGCCGACACCCCTGATGACAGCGGCGAAGGATTTGACGGGATCGATGAAGAGCCTCCCGGGCAGACCGTTGGCGTGAAGGTCAAATGCATTGCACCAACCGATATCCGGCTTATTGCGGGCCTTGATGGCACCATGTCAATCCTTGCCGGAGAGGTAAAAGACGCAGTAGTAGTACCGATTACCGCAATTCAAACCGTGAAAGATGCCGGCAAGGTCTGGGTAATCGACGAAGCAACGGGAGAAGAAACCGAGCGCGAGCTGGTGTTAGGCCTTTCCCAGGGGCAGCTCATTGAAGTCAAAAAGGGACTCGAACCTGGGGAAACGGTCAGGCAGTACGCCCCCGGCAACATGGAAGAAATGCCCTTCGAAGAATCCATGATGGGGTTCTAGTGTCGACACTGATATCACTGCGAAATATCTCCCGAACTGTCCACCTAGCTGACGGATCACCACTGACGATCCTCAAAGATGTGAACCTTGAGGTACAGCGCGGAGAGTACATTTCAATCGTGGGAAGGTCCGGAACAGGAAAGACCACCCTATTGAATATTTTGGGGCTGCTCGACAACGGCACCACCGGCACTTACCACCTCGATGACATTGACGTTTATAAGATGCGTGAACGCAAACGCACCAAACTGCGTGGCGATACTTTTGGGTTTGTATTCCAACAGTTCAATCTGCTGCCTAAGCGCAATGCCTTAGAAAACGTTGCCGCGCCACTGTTCTATGGGCAAGGTAAACAGTTCTGGCGCCGAGATTCCATCGCTAGCGCGGGTCTTGAGCGCGTTGGACTGTTTGAACGCAGGGATTCTCTGCCCGGCAAACTGTCCGGTGGTGAACAGCAACGTGTGGCAATCGCCCGCGCGCTGGTGCGGAACCCCTCCGTAATCTTGTGCGATGAACCAACCGGTGCCCTGGACGTTGATACCGGCGCACGCGTCATGGACCTGTTACAAGAAGTTGCCCAACAGAATAACTCTGCGCTGATCGTTATTACTCACGACCTTTCCATCTCAGAGAAGGCTGACTCCCAGTACATTCTCAATAATGGCGCGCTGCACCCGGTAACCAATGCCAGGGAGGCTTTCCTATGACCGTCATTGTTGGCGCGCTGATCGAGGCTTGGGATGAGCTCCGTATCCATAAGTTGCGCGTGCTACTTTCCTTGATCGGAGTCGCTGTTGCGGTTGCCGCCATGACCTCGGTCATGGCCATCGGGCAGATGTTTGCACAGGCCAACTCCGAGATGATGGAACGCTGGAACGGCCGCGAGGTAACCCTGACCGTTTCCGTGGATGCCCCCACCCCGGAAAAACAGTTGGAACTACTGACAGCTATGAAGGAGTTTGGCCAAGCCTTCAACGTCGCTTACAGCACACGTTCATCTTCTACGTGGGCTAACGTGCAAACAGATGCAGGTGAAATTGGGGCGCAGATCGACTTGGTCGACCCAAGTTATCGGGTGGTGAAGAACCTTGATGTCCTGGCTGGCTCATGGTTTGGCGAGGGTGACACACAGCGCCTCGCGCCAGCGATTGTAGTCAACGAGGCTTTCCTCAAGGCAACTCAAACACCCCTGGATCTATCGACACAACCAAACGCCGAGCTGATGGAGACAACCAACTCTCACCCACTGGTCATCATTGGAGTCATGCCAACCGAGTGGGAGGGTGAGGAACCCCGGATGTGGATGCTCTTAGACTCCTACCTTGGGACCATGTCACCCCAGTACATTCAGCAGCAAGGCCTGTGGGCACAACTAGAGCTCTGGCTTGGTCCGGATCAGTTGGAGGCAGCCCAGCAAGCCGCCGAGTCCTTCTTCCGGCCCTACGTTGATCCCGAATATGGGATGGTAAACATGTGGGACAACTCCAACTACGGTGCTGAGCAAGACACCTTCAGCGAGACTTTCCAACTCATTGTTTTGGGAGTAGGAACCATCATCCTTGGTATTGGCGCTCTGTCATTGATTAACATCTCCCTGGTGACCGTCCAACAGCGGATCCGTGAGATTGGTATTCGCCGTGCCTTTGGCGCGACCACGGGGCGGGTATTCTTCTCGATCATGATGGAATCCGTTCTAGCTACGTTCATTGCCGGATTCGTTGGGGTTGCTTTCGCCGTCTTCATTGTGGGACAGTTCCCCGTCGTCGAGATGATGCTGGGTAATGAAATCAAGAATCCTCCATCATTCCCCATGAGTGCGGCGATAATCGGGCTCGTGGTTGCCACCATTATTGGAGCAATTTCAGGTTTGATTCCGGGAATTGTAGCAACCAAAATCAAGCCGATCGAGGCGATGCGTGCAAGCGGCTGATGGCGGGCACATGAGCGTCTACCCGTAGCCCCGAACTACCTCCGCTTGTAAGGGACTACCCCTACGAACGCTAGGCAGCGTACAAACCGCCAAGCCCCGGAAAACACAAAGGTCCGGCCCGGAACTGATTACTCAGTTGCGGGCCGGACCTATTTTCAATACGTTAGTGCTTAGGAGTTACCCTCAAACAGCGAGGTAACCGATCCATCTGCAAAGACCTCTTCGATTGCGCGTGCAATCAGCGGGGCGATTGACAGGACGGTCAGCTTCTCAAACTGCTGTTCACCGGTGATTGGCAAGGTGTCGGTAACAACAACCTCGCGGGCGCCACACTCGTTCAGACGAGTCGCAGCCGGAGGGGAAAGAACGCCGTGCGTTGCAGCAACGATGACGTCCTTGGCACCCGATTCCAGGCAAACCCGGACTGCCTCAGCAATGGTGCCACCGGTGTCAATAAGGTCATCCACAAGAACACATGAGCGGCCCTCAACGTCACCAACAACACGGTTTGCTACCGCCTGGTTTGGCTGGTTGATGTCACGGGACTTGTGTACAAACGCGAGCGGGTGGCCACCAAGCTTGGCGGCCCACTTCTCTGCGACCTTGATACGGCCAGCGTCAGGGGAAACAACCGTCACGTTGGACAGGTCATCTACCTTGGTCTTAACGTAGTCGGTCAGCAACGGCAATGCCCACAGGTGGTCTACCGGTCCGTTAAAGAACCCTTGCAGCTGCGCGGTGTGCAGGTCAACGCTCATCATGCGGTGCGCACCGGCTGCTTCAAACATGTCAGCAAGAAGGCGAGCTGAGATTGGCTCACGGCCCTTGTGCTTCTTGTCCTGACGGGCGTATCCGTAGAACGGCATCACTACGGTGATCGTCTTGGCCGAGGCGCGCTTGAGCGCGTCAACCATGATCAGTTGCTCCATGATCCACTGGTTAATGGGGGCGGTGTGTGACTGCAGTACGAATACATCAGCTCCACGCACGCTCTCACCGAACCGTACGTAGATCTCACCGTTCGCAAAATCGTAGGCTGAGGTTGGTAGCAGTTCCATCCCCATTTGCTTTGCTACCGCACTTGCCAGCTCTGGGTGCGCTCGGCCGGAAACCAGCACAAGGCGTTTAGAGCCGTCGGGAGACAAAATGCCAGTCATCAGTCCATTGTTCCTTTTGCAGTGGGGGTGGAGTCAGGGACAGTATATGTGTCCGATGCCGTACCGGTTGGCACATTCGGCAGCGGTGACTGCGAACTTGCGTCGGCATTAGCTAACTCGGCGCGCGCTTGCGCGCCAAGTACATTAGTGGATTCGTCCTGCGTTTGGCCGGCCTGCGCGGCGGCCTTGGCTGCATCGGTTCCCGGGCGGCGGCGAGCCACCCACCCCTCGATGTTGCGTTGCGCACCGGCAGAAACCCCAAGGCTTCCGGCGGGTACGTCCTGGCGGACTACCGTTCCTGCTGCTGTGTATGCACCGTCGCCAACGTTGACCGGGGCAACAAATAGGTTGTTCGCGCCGGTACGGGCGTGTGCCCCCACGGTCGACGGGTACTTATTGACACCGTCGTAGTTTACAAAGATAGAGCCAGCGCCAATGTTGGACTGTTCACCAACGGTGACGTCGCCGGCGTAGGTCAGGTGTGGCACCTTGGACCCGTTACCGATCTTGGCGTTCTTGGTTTCAACGAAGGTACCAATCTTGCCCTTTTCACCCAGGTCGGTCCCCGGGCGCAGGTAAGCAAATGGTCCAACGGTTGCACCCGTGCGGATGATCGAGTCCGAGCCATGCGTACGGATGATCGTGACATCCTGACCTACCTTGACGTTCGTCAGCGTAGTTTCAGGGCCAATAACCGATCCGGTTGCCACGGTGGTCTCGCCATACAACTGAGTCCCCGGCATGATCGTGACGTCTTGGTCAAGCTCCACCTGAACATCGATCCAGGTTGATGCCGGGTCAATTACGGTAACGCCGGCGCGCATCCAGTCTTCGACAACGCGACGGTTGAACTCCGCCCGCAGGACTGACATTTGGGCCCGGTCATTTGCGCCCTCAACCAACCACGGGTCGTCGGTGCGTACTGCACGCACCGCACCACCCTCTTGGTGAGCGAGTGCCAACACGTCGGTCAGGTAAACCTCGCCCTGCGCGTTGTTGCGATCTACGCTGCCAAGCGCACGGCGTAGCACGCCCGCATCAAAGACGTAGATAGAAGAGTTAATTTCCTTGATCTCGAGCTGCTCGGCGGAAGCGTCCTTGTGTTCAACAATGGACGTAACCGAACCGTCAACGTCACGCACAATCCGGCCGTAACCGGAGGCATCGTCAAGTTCTGTGGTCAAGACGGTGACAGCGTTACCGTTCGCCTCGTGGGCTGTGAGTAGTTCCGTAAGGGTCTCAGCGTCCAACATGGGAACGTCTCCGGCGATCACTACGATCGAACCGGACACTCCCTCACCAACGCCCTGTCCCTCAGCGCCCTCAGGTATTCCCTCAATGGCTTGGGCTGCATGCCAAGCGGAGTCCAAAACGCCAAGACCGCATTGCACGGCGCGTCCGGTTCCGGGGATGTCATCCTGATCGACGATCAGGGCTTCTGGGTTCAGGTCCAGCACGTGTGCTGCAACCTTGTCGCGCTCGTGGCGCACTACAACAGCGATGCGTTGTGGATTAAGTCCGGCTGCTGCCGCAAGTGCATGCCCAAGCATGCTGCGTCCAGCCAGAGTGTGCAGAACCTTGGGGGTAGCGGACTTCATCCGCGTACCCTCTCCTGCTGCAAGAACAATTACGGCCGCGGGTTGAGCGGTGGTCACAGGGACTCCCCAATGCTCGGAAAACTGTGGTGCCTAACCATCGCAAACTGGTGCTTGCAATGTGCTCCGCCCCCAGGACTCGAACCTAGACTAAGGGCACCAAAAACCCCTGTGCTGCCGATTACACCAAGGCGGAATGACCACGAACGGTTCAGTTAACAACTGAACTTCACGGCCACCAAAAATGATAGACCATTTTTGGAGATGCTGCGTGATCGGTTTCTATTCTGCCAGTAAAACCCGAACTTCCAAACTCGGGTCCGGCATGATGGAGGTGTGTCCACAGAAAAGAAGCGTCCCGTCCGTTCCCGAATGACAGCCCACGAGCGCCGCGAGCAACTCGTCACGGTCAGCCGTGCCTTGTTTGCGGAAAAAGGTTTTGATGGAACTTCCATTGAAGAAATTGCGGCCCGCGCAAAAGTTTCAAAGCCGGTGGTCTATGAGCACTTTGGTGGCAAGGAAGGAATTTATGCGGTCGTTGTGGACCGTGAAATTCAGTCCCTTACCTCCGCTCTCACGGTGGCCCTAAAACTGGGCGGCCACCCCAAAATAATTGTTGAGAGAATGGCATTAGCCCTGCTCACGTACATTGAAACGTCAGAAGACGGCTTTAGAATTTTGGTCCGGGACTCACCCGTTGCGCAGGCCAGCGGGACCTTTTCTTCCCTGATTGGCGACGTCGCCACACAGGTTGAGCACCTCCTCGCAGACCAATTTAAGAAGCGGGGATTAGACCCTCGAGCCGCTCCTATTTACGCTCAGATGCTCGTGGGCATGGTCGCGCTTACCGGCCAGCATTGGCTCGATGCCCGTCAACTTACCAAGACCGAAGTTGCGTCTCACCTAGTTAATTTAGCTTGGAATGGACTGTCCGGTTTGGAGCGCCGTCCCGTTCTTTTGTCCGATCAAAAGTAAGCAGCATCACCCTGAACAGTCCTCATACTGAGAGCGTTTGGGCATGTTGCAGGTTATTTTCCAGACTTTTACGGCAGCAACTAAAGATGAGACAAAAGTATTAGCCTTAGTCACCATCTGCTTTGCTAAGTTCGAAAAAGAAAATACATTCAGAACCGTTTTACCAATCCAACAAGCCCTCTAGGAGTTTGATGTCTCGGCTTGAGTTTGTGAATTTGTCTAAAAACTATGGAGACCTGCAGGCGCTCAATAATCTGAGTTTCTCTGTGGACTCCGGTGAAATCTTTGGATTTGTGGGTTCCAACGGTGCTGGGAAGTCGACCGCCATGCGCATTGCACTTGGCGTACTCGAACCAACGTCTGGGCAAGTCACTTGGGACGGTGTCCCGTTGAACTTCGATATCCGCACCGGTATTGGCTATATGCCTGAGGAACGCGGCTTGTATCCAAAGATGAAGGTCGGCGACCAGCTCATCTATTTGGCACAACTACACGGCATGAGTCCCAAGGCAGCAAAGGTCTCAATGGAACAATGGACCGAGCAGCTTGGCATTGCCAGCCGCCGCAGCGACATTGTCCAGTCACTCTCGCTCGGTAACCAGCAGCGTGTGCAACTTGCTGCCGCGCTTGTTCACAATCCTGAGATTCTGATTTTGGACGAGCCATTTTCTGGCCTCGACCCGGTCGCAGTTGATGTCATGTCCAAGGTCTTGATTGACCGGGCAAACGAGGGCGCTCCCGTCATCTTCTCCTCCCACCAGCTCGAGTTAGTTGAGCGTCTAAGTACCAAGGTTGGGATTATTCAGTCTGGCCAAATCATTGCGCAGGGCACGGTTTTGGAATTACGCAGCCGCGGTGAGGACCGCTGGCGTCTACGGTTTAGTGAACCTCGGGTTGCTGGTCACGCCTGGTTTGGTGGCCTTTCCGGGGTCACAAAAACCATGGAGACCCTAACCGAACTCGAATTTGCGGTGAACACACCCGGCGCAGAACAAGCAGTTTTGGCCGCTGCCCAATCCGCTGGCACCATTGAAAACTTTGGCCGGTATTTAGCTCCGCTTTCGGAGCTGTTCCGCCACGCTGTCACCGAGACAGTTGAGGAGAACTAGCATGCAAAAGATGACCGCAGCTCAAACTGTCTTATTGGTAGCAGGCCGGGAACTGAAAGTTTCCCTGCGCGCCAAAGGCACCATCATCACAACCGCCATCATGGTCGCTGCGATTATAGGCGGCCTGTTCCTGATTAAGTTCTTGGGCTCCGCACCTACGTCTACCTTCGGGGCTCTCGATGACACCCAAGAAGTTGCCCAGATCAGCGCTCAAACCTTGGAGTCCCAAGGGATTGAAGCCCAAGTCATTTCATACACTTCCGTTGAGGAAGGCCGGGCAGCTGTTGAAGCCGGCGACATTGAGGGTTTGATTGTCCGCACCGGCAATGACATTACTCTCGATGTTAACGAAAGCGCAGATCCGCAACTCCTTACCGCCATTACCGGGGCTGCGCAGCAAGATGGTGTTAAGAATCTTGCTACGCAGTACGGTTCTGAAGTAGTAACCGCAGTGACCGATGTCTTCACCAATCCAATCGCGGTTAATGTTCTGAACCCTCCTACGGAACTCGATGGTTCCCAAATGGCCGTTGGTTTCATTGTCGGGTTCTTGCTATACTTGGGGATCTTTGGCGGCGGCATGGCCGTAGCCCAGGGTGTGGTTGAGGAAAAGTCGTCCCGGGTAGTCGAGATTCTGTTGGCCTCGATCAAGCCTTGGCAGCTGCTGGCTGGAAAAGTAATCGGCATTGGACTGTCCTCTTTGATCCAGGTAGCCACCTATGTGATTGCTGCAGTGGTAACTGCAACGGCGTTGGGGATCACCAAGGACTTCTCCTTTGACATCGCTTCCGTGGGCGTTTGGGTACTCATCTGGTTCCTCATCGGTTATCTGGTGTACGCACTGATCTTTGCCGCCCTAGGCGCGTTGGTTTCGCGTCAAGAGGACCTTGGCACCGTGATCATGCTGCCCATGATGCTCGTTGTGATCGCCTACCTCATTGGAGTTTCAGTTGCGCCAAATGCGCCTGATTCACTCATTGTGCAAATAGCGTCTTACGTACCGTTCACCTCACCGATCGTCATGCCGATTCGCTCCGCTTATGGTGTGGCATCAACCCCTGAAGTCATGGCCGCCATTGGCATTGGGCTGGTTACCATTCCGCTCCTGTTGTGGTTGTGCGCCAAGATCTACTCCAACGGCGTACGGCGGTCAGGAGCAAAGATCAAGCTCAAGGACGCCCTTAAGGCTTCCTAACCGCGCAGTTCTTATCTGAACTTCACCCTGTGCCGCTGCTGACTTGTACGTCAGCAGCGGCACAGTCGTATTAAACCTGACTTATTCCACGGATTTCTCGATGCCTCAGGTAGGCTACGAATATGTCTTCTAGCCTGCATGATCGTGTGGTTGATGCCCTCGGGCACGCCATTGTGAACCGTGAAATTTCCGCGGGCACAATCATGCTTGCCGAGGAATTGGAGCGCCGCTTTGGGGTTTCGCGCTCGGTGGTGCGGGAGGCAGTTCGCGTGTTGCAGTCACTCGGTATGACCGAGTCGATCAAGCGCTTGGGCATCAAGGTTCTGCCCGTCGAACGTTGGAATGCTTTGGATCCGCAGTTGATTCGATGGCGGCTGTCCAGCGCGGATCAGGCAGCCCAATTGCGCGCACTGACGGAGTTGCGGGCCGTTGTTGAGCCTGCCGCTGCAGCCTTGGCCGCTGCCCTGGGTCCACGTGAGAGCGCCGAGCAGTTGCTTGATTTGGCAGCGCAAATGCGCACGGCAGCCGCGGCCGGAGATCAAGATGCATTTTCCGATGCCGACACCGCGTTTCACCGGGTCTTGTTACGTGCCAGCGGGAATGAGATGTTCGCGAGCCTTGACCAAGCTATTGGTGAGGTTATCAAGGGCCGTTCCGAGCACGGGATGATGCCCAAGTACCCAACCGAGACTTCCGTGCGGCGCCACGAAGATATTGCTATTGCCATCCGTGACGGAAATGCACGTGGCGCTCAGGAAACCATGACGCAGATTATGCAACGTACAGCTTCAGAGTTGGAAAAGGTGTGGCAGAACGCGCCGCGCACATTCTCCTAATCCTGTTTCCAGGTCGAGATTGGCGGATCGGGGCCGAGATTAGCGGATCATTCCGGTAATCTCGACCCCGATCCGCCAAAGTCGGCAAGTTGGTGGGCTAGTTGGGGGCTAGTTGGGGGCTAGTTGAGGGCGGGATGGAACTGTGAGTGCGCTGAGTCAGATTCTGGCCTACTTACCCTTTAGGTGGGCGAGCACTTGATCCACGATTTCCTGTGGGCTTGATTCAACCGAAACCACAATCCCGGCCTCATCGGCCTCAAGTGCCTCGAGCGTGGCAAACTGCGATTCCAACAACGTGGTGGGCATGTACTCGTGGCTGCGGGCTTTGACCCGCGCCGACAAGACTTCAAACGATCCCGCCAGGTGCACAAACTCGGTGTCTGCAACACCGGACCGTAAGGTGTCGCGGTACTGACGTTTAAGCGCCGAGCAACCAACGATTGCGTGGTGTCCTTGGGCGCGCTGATCAGCAATAAGTTGGGCGATCGTTTCCAACCACGGCTGGCGGTCTTGGTCGGTCAGGGGAATCCCGGCAGCCATCTTTTCCTTGTTGCCAGCGCTGTGTAGGTCATCCCCGTCAAAGAATGGTTCACCGGTTGCATCCGCAAGCATTTTGCCGATGGTCGACTTACCGCACCCTTGCACGCCCATGATAATCAATGGTTTAGCCACGTTTTCTCCCAAACTTCATTTGTTCTGTACCTTGCAACTTTGCTCGGTGGCGCATCATTCATCGAGACAACATATACAAGGCATTAAATCAGACTTATACTGGATTGCATATCCCGTACGTAATTTCTGCAAAGCACCGAACAAGGAGCAATAGTGTCTCAAGCACAGGCAAACATTGGCGTAGTAGGTATGGCGGTCATGGGTTCCAACCTGGCCCGTAACCTTGCTAGCCGCGAGGGCAACACCGTTGCCATCTACAACCGTTCCGTTGACAAGACCCTGGCAGTAGCAAAGGACCACCCTGAGGCCGGTTTCATCACCGCCGACTCAGTTGCAGACTTCGCGGCCAAGTTGGCACGCCCGCGCACCGCGATCATCATGGTCAAGGCCGGCTTTGCCACTGACGCCGTGATTGACCAGCTCGTTGAGGCCTTCGAGCCAGGCGACATTATCGTTGACGGTGGAAACGCATTGTTCACCGACACCATCCGCCGTGAGAAGGCTGTAGCCGAGACCGGCATCCACTTTGTTGGCGCAGGAATCTCCGGTGGTGAAGAAGGCGCGCTGCTTGGTCCTTCCATCATGCCCGGTGGCCCTGTTGAGTCTTACAAGACCCTTGGCCCCATCCTTGAGTCGATCGCCGCTGTTGTTGACGGCGTTCCTTGCGTAACCCACGTTGGCACCGACGGCGCCGGCCACTTTGTCAAGATGATCCACAACGGCATTGAGTACGCAGACATGCAGCTCATTGCCGAGGCCTACGACCTGCTCCGCAACGTTGCCGGCCTAAGCACAGATGAAATCGCTGACGTGTTCACCGAGTGGAACAAGGGCGAGCTCGAGTCCTACCTGATTGAGATCACCTCAGAGGTCCTCCGCCAAAAGGATGCCCAGACCGGCAAGCCTTTGGTTGACGTGATCCTCGACCAGGCCGGTTCCAAGGGCACGGGCGTTTGGACCGTACAGACCGCTCTCGGTCTGGGCGTTCCGGTATCCGGGATTGCCGAGGCCGTGTTCGCGCGCGCCGTAAGTTCCAAGCCTGCCCAGCGTGCGGCATCGGCAAACCTGCCTGGACCAGCCGGAACGTTCACCGTAGCCGAGCGCGAGGCCTTCATCGAAGACGTTCGCCAGGCGCTGTACGCCTCCAAAATTGTTGCCTACTCACAGGGCTTCGACGCGATCATTGAGGGCGCCAAGGAATACAACTGGGACATCAAGAAGGGCGAGATCGCCAAGATCTGGCGCGGCGGCTGCATCATCCGCGCCCAGTTCCTGAACCGCATCACCGAGGCCTACGCGGCTGACCCAGAACTGGTAGTTCTGCTGTCCGCACCGTACTTCACCGAGGCCGTTACCCGCACCCAGGAAGCCTGGCGCCGCGTGGTCATTGCATCCGTGCAGGCCGGCATCCCCGCCCCAGCATTCTCTTCCTCACTGGCTTACTACGACGCTTTGCGTGCACAGCGCCTGCCAGCCGCACTGGTCCAGGGCCAGCGCGACTTCTTTGGCGCACACACCTACCAGCGCGTGGACCAAGAAGGCACCTTCCACACCCTGTGGTCCGGCGACCGCAGCGAAGTCACCGCGGAAGACACCCACTGAGTTAACTAACTCCTCGATGCCTGACCGGGGTCCCAGCAACGCGCACGTTGCTGGGACCCCGGTTTTTTATTGACGGGTGCCGTCAAGTGGAACACTTACGGGGTCATCAAGAATCTTGACATCAAGTAAACTGATCTATATGGAGACCCACGACGAAGTTGACCGCATCATTGCCGCCTGGCAGCGCGAACGGCCAGATCTTGATGTCACTCCCCTTGCAATCTTGTCCCGAGTCTCCAGACTGAACCGCCACCTTGACCGCGCCCGGCGTGAAATTTTTGCCATCAACCACCTCGAGCCGTGGGAATTCGACGTCCTTTCGGCGCTGCGTCGCGCGGGCACCCCGTACACCATGTCCCCCGGGGCTCTGGTCACCGAGACCATGGTGACATCCGGAACCATGACTAACCGGATCGACCGTCTGGCCAAACGGGGGCTGGTTGAACGCAAGCCTTCCCCCGACGACCGCCGCGGTGTGCATGTTCGTCTGACCACCGAAGGTCAGGACCGCGTTGACACCGCAATCAAGGAGTTGCTGGACATTGAGCACCGCGTCCTTGCGGTGCTTCCCGATGCCTCACAACCCGAGCTAGCCAATCTCCTGCGGGCGCTGACCCAGCAGTTTGAGAACCTGACCTAGCCAATCTTTCTCTCGCCCACGGAGGTTTGGATGAAATTCCTGAGGGTAGCCTCAGGGGGTGGGCTACGCCTCAGGAAAATTAGACTTTAAGAATTAGGTCCTTGCCTTAAAGTATCTGAAGCACGGTACGTCCGAACAGCATTCCTGTTAGTCTTCATATTAGTATCAAATTTATCCAGAATTTATGGCATTGAAGCCATGATCTGCATAAACCTACCCGCTTTCCTACCCGCCCATGGACTAAGTTACTAGAGTGGCCAACCCATTTGGCATAATGATTTGGCTGAGCAGTGCAGTGCAGCTTCAAGTCACCGGAGACACTGAAATAATTTTGCCTCAGTTATGCTCCTCTCAACGAGGGGCTCGGTGAAATGGTCTTAGGGAGAAAATCGAAGTGCACAGCATAGAACGCGTATTTGAAGTTGGGGAAGCATTGGGCCAGTTGACTGCAGAAGCGCAAACTTCAAACCAAGACACGATTGATCCCATCGTTTCCTTTCAGTACTACTGCAGTTCGAACGCCTTGGAAAAGGCAGAACTCCTGTTGGCTCAGAATTTCTCTGCACTCACTGATCTAGCTTCACCTCATATATTTCGCGCGCTTGCACAAGTCCCAATGGCCGACCTTGGTGCGTTCCCACTACTTCTGGGGGCCAGATTCCTTACGGGTCTCAGTGACTCATCAACACCAATTTCGTGGCTGCAACGCAACTTTCACAAAATAGTGAGTGCGCTCGAATCCAAAGAAGCAGCTTTGGCTCCCTATCAGGTCCTCGCCCGCGAGGGCCTGCTCACCGCAATCAACCGTGCAATGGGCGATGGAGTTACCGCCTTTCGTCATGCGACCAAGATGGCCTTGAGTTTAGAAGAACGGGACCCAATAGCTTTTGCAAAGGTTCGCGAGTCAATTCCATTGGCCCATGCCCTCACCGCACTCACATATGCCCATCTTGATCACTATGATCTAGCGTTTCACCAATACCGGCTTTGCGAGATTGAAGCCGAGTTAAGCCACGATATTCAAGAAATCTCCCGAGGATTGGGGGGCCAAGCCTACGTGTCTGCTCTCCAGGGCGATATGCGCATGGCGAAGGATAAAACGACTAAGAGCTTAGAGTTTCAGTCTAATTATCCTGGTCAGATCTCTTTGGGCAAGATCAGCACCGACATTGCCGCAATCTACCTAGATATTGAACAGTTTGACTTTAGCGCGAGTGCAGAAGGACTCGACAGGATTGGCAGGGACTACTTAGGCGTAGAGAGTTGGCCTCGCATTGCGTATGCAGCTGCGCTCACGGACCTTCACGCGCACGGACCTCTGGTCGCTCAAGCACAACTAAATGAGGTGCTTTGGAGCAGTGCTTCTCGGCCCCCAATCGTGGAAAGCTTACATAATTTATTACATGCACTACAAGCTAAACTCATTGCATTGACAGGGGATTTTAGCCAGCCGCATGGAATCTTGTCAGATTTGGATCCCAATCAGCCGACGGTGATCTTGGCTTCCGCCCAACTTGCCTTGCTCGAGGGAGAATTTGAAGCAGCTGCGACGCTGGCCCTACGTGCTGAAGAAACCGTGGCTAAGCAGTTTCCTGCCGCTCACAGATTCCGAGTCGAAGCTCACGTCTATGCTGCAATAGCTGCCTTGCGGCTGGGCAATGTAGAAGTTGCCAAGCAACAGGGAGCTAGGTTGCTCGGTGCTATGCAGACCCTCGATTTGTTCAGTCCCATTAGTTTTGTTAGACAAACTGACTTGCAAGAGCTGTTTGCACTCCTCGAACGCAACGGGCACACAGAGGTACTGAGTTTGCTCAGCGACCTGCCGTTGTGTGGTCCAACAGTTCAAATACAGCAACCGCTCAGTGATACCGAGGGTGCGGTCCTGCGCGCTATATCTGCTTACACAACGGTTCCCAAGGCAGCCACCGCACTCTACCTGTCTCCAAATACGGTGAAGTTTCACCTCAAGAATATTTATCGAAAGATCGGTGCCACAAACCGCAAGGAGGCACTGGCTAAAGCTCGAGGTATGAGCCTCCTATAACCGCACCGACTACGATTTCTGCGCTGGTTAATGCAGAATACCAAAGCGTCCTGGGGGCTTTACAAATTCCCCAGGACGCTTTATCTATCGGTGTGCTAAAAGTGAAACTGCTACTGCACGCGTGCACTACGGCGGCTAAAGAACCAGCCCAGTCCAAGTAACAAGCTCACCAGCACAATTGTGCTTCCAACATTGGTACCGGTTGAAGCAAGATCTCCGTCGGTAACCGCATCACCATCCGGGGTAGGTTCAATCGGTTTTGGAGTAGGCACCGGTGTCGGGTCCGGGGTCGGTAGCGGCGTTGGCTCTGGCGTTGGCTCTGGCGTTGGTGTCGGGTCCGGCGTAGGAGTAACTACCGGTGTACAAGTGTTTGCTCTGACACCATCTGACACAACTGTGCTCTCCTTGCACTCTTGATCTGTTGTCTCAGGAGACTCTCCCGCAGGTACAAGATAGTTATTTAGAAAGCTGTCACCACGCTCGTCATCGGGGAGTACTGAAACGGTGTAGCTCACGCCCACACGCTCACCCGGCGCTAACTCACCCGTGATCCAAATTTCGTTATCGGTAAGTTCTACCGTCACCTCGTCAGAGTCTGCGACTGGCAAATCCAGAAGCTCTGCATCGTCAAGGACCGCTTCCAGATAGTCGACGTAATCGACTACAGCGGAAGCTTCTCCAACGTTTTCGAACCACAGAGTGTACTCAACGTTTGACCCGGCAAGCACTGGATTATCTTCACTGACTGCCACCTTATCGACCTGCAGTTTGCCGCCCAATGTTATCACTGACGCACACTGTTCACTGCCTGCCCTTAGCGCAGACTCCGGCACGCAGGCGGTGTTAGTCATTTGTGCATCACCCGATGCCACATAAATCACGGAGTACTGAATCTGCACAGTCTCCTGCGCTTCAAGTGCCCCGGCCCAGGTGAGGGTCTCTTCTATCAGATCCAAAGTAGGTGCTTGAACTTCTTGCCCATCAATAGTGGCAATGAGAGACTCGGGCATGACCGAAACATCGTCCAAAACATCGGACAGATCATCCAGCAACGCGGCCGGGTGCTCTGTAGTCCAAACGCCGGGCCCATTGTTCGTCACGGAAATGGTGTAGTCCACTTGCGTACCAACCTCAGATACCTCCGTGTGGCTCGCTTCCTTTGCAATCTCTAATGCCGGCAGAGCCACACTCGCTTGGGCGCAGGGCTCGCCTGATGCGTGTTCTGCGGTGACGCAAGCTGTATTAGTAACCAGCCCATCTCCGCCCGCGGTCAACACCACATCGTAAGTCAAAGTAACTGTCTGGCCGCCCCACGTAGTTGGGTCCAATTTGTTCTTCGTATCTGGGTCTGCAGCAAGCGGACCACTCCAAGTAAGCATGGAGCCGGTGAGAACCGGTGCACTAACTAGGGTGCCGTCAACCGTAGCCTTCAATGAATTAGAAACCAGAGAGGCATCGTCAAGCACGTCATCAAGTTGGTCTGTCACAACCGCCTGCTGGAATTCAAGGGCCTTTTGGTTGCTACCGAAATCCCCGTTACCGGTATTCTGTGCGGTCACGGTGTACGAAATTGTGTCGCCCACCTGCGGGAATTCCGGACCTACTGCTGTTTTAGTGATGTTCAGGCGGGGTTCGGAGTAGAACTCCACCGTGGTCTCATTCGTAACATCGAGGCCAATCACTTCACTTATATCAGCGGCTCCATTTACAAACGTTCGTGGTGACTGCTCTGCCCCTTGAGGGCTTTGGGAAGTCACATCAACCGTGATGGTGCATGCAGTTTCATTGGTAGCTAGCGCACCGTTCCTGACCGAAATCTTGTCGGTCCCTGGCAGCGCAGTAATGTCAGCTGCGCAGCTTCCACCGATTGCAGGATCCTGGGCAACTTCCAAACCAGCGCGCAAAGTATCGGTAAATGCCCACCCAACCTTTGAGGCAAGTTCAGATGTGTTCGTCACCGTGAAAGTTAAAGTCGTTGGGACGCCGACCGCCACCCGTGCGGGTGTGAACTCCTTGTTCAGGTGTGGGGTTACGTCCAACAAACGGATGTCATCAAACGCACCATCGTTACCTGCAGTGCCGCCTGACTCATTACGCATCACGATGCCTAAGGAATCACCGGCGGTCAGGAATGAACCGTCCGAGGCAAAGGTACCCGCATAGAAGTTGAAATTATCCGGTGACTCCGTTGGTGCATAAGCAGACGCACGTGGATCCACACAAGGGTTAATTACCCCGTCGGAGATATCAATTTCTTGACCGCCTGAACGTACTGAGAATCGCATCTGAGGCTGGTGTGGAGCACCACAGGATACTGCAGCAGCGTTGACCGAGAAGGTGACAAACCGATTCGGGGTCGTTAACGCAATATTCTCGCCCTCTGTGGAGAACTCAATAAGCCCCGAGGCATAAGGGCTTCCCGCGGTGTACGCAGCTACGGCCGCGTTACTGCTTGGATCAATTGTTCCATTGAGCTGACCTAGTACGTCAACCAAGGCCTGTAGCCCACCTTGTGAACTCTGGGAACCATTACAGGTACTTCCCAGATCATTGGTTCCCGAGGTTACAAAACCATTGCAATAGGCATAGGGGTCTGCCCATGGGCCTTCGGCGGTGTACCTGTGACCTTCCTTGGAAACATAGTCGATAAGCGGAACGATTGGACCGATGTGGTCGATATTTTCAAAGTCCTCATGGAAGAGCACCTTCGGCTCATTTGGTTCACCCGGCTGCGCGGTGAATCCTGAGTCAGGGAACGTCATGACTGCTTCCGCATTCGGTGCCGCCATAACGAGGCCGCCTGCTGCAATCGGCAACCCTAATGCCACCGCACCAAGGATACCCATCACCGCCCGTAGGTGCTTTTGGGTAGTTACCCCAGAGAGTCGCTCTACAACCATATTTTGCTTTTCCTTTTGTTATCGCTCGGCATACGCCCTCTTGGGGCTTGTGTCCACCGGTAGGACGGCCCTTTGCCGTCGTTTTCCCCTTCGCACGTCAAACTAGAAAGCTTGCCTCGAGTAATTCCATAGCACTGGATCGTCACGAGGGTTGTTATCCTCGATAGACTTTATGTAGAACTTTGCACAAACTGCAGTCGAAATTGCGCGTTGCAGACACTATCTACCCGCAAAACCACCCTTGACTACCCGTTCCACCACACCAAGCTAATCTCCGCCTTGGGTTGCTCAGGGCTGGGCGTTATTGACTTCGCGGCATCTTCAACAGACGGTAGTTTAGAAAAAAGCACGGCAGAGGGACTAAACCTCAACCGGACATCCACGGTGATGGTCCCAGAAAAAACCCAGAATCTTCTAGGATGATAGGGACTCGAGGTTCCGATCAATTGAGGTTTTCATGTCTACTGATACTGACCAACTTGCCCAGCTTAAGGTGCTGCGGGACTCTGTAACCCGTTCCATGATGATGTACAAGTTTGGTATGGATGAGGTTTTGACTAAGATCAACATCTTGCGCCAAGAGTTCAACCACGTACATGATTACAACCCCATTGAGAATGTGAGTTCACGGCTCAAGAGTCCCGAGAGCATACTGGGCAAGCTCAGGCGCAAAAATGCCAGATTTACGCAGGCCGGCCTTGACGAGCATGTGCGCGACATTGCGGGAATTCGAGTCACCACCAGTTTTATTACCGATGTCTTTAGGATCCGTGACTTGCTACTCCAGCAACAGGACATCACGTTGGTTGATGAACGAGACTATGTGACCACACCCAAACCAAACGGATATGCCAGCCTGCACCTGATCCTCAAGGTGCCCGTGTTCCTCAGCTCCGAGGTTCGGGACGTCATGGTTGAAGTGCAGATCCGGACGATCGCCATGGATTTTTGGGCCAGCCTCGAGCATAAGATCTATTACAAATATCAGGGCGCCGTGCCGGCCGAACTGATTGAGGAGCTCCGCGGCGCCGCCGAGATCGCCCACCGCCTTGACGCCAAGATGGAGTCACTGCACAACCAGGTAGCCGAGCTCAAAAATGGCACGGAACCGAACCCCGCACACAGCCTCTTTGGGTTTTCGATCGCCGATAATTCGTTTGATAAGTTGGTCAAAGCTGCCCTTGAGATGACCTCCGCGGATCCGGTCCTCGAGGTCGAGTAGCCCTCTAGCAGGTGCCAAGTTACCGGTGCCAAAGCTAAGGCCCGCATCCGAGCTAAGAATTCCTTAACTCAGATGCGGGCCCGCTTATTGAGTTCGTCTTGACGCTTAGTTGGTCGCCTCGGACAGCTCTAACCAGGTCAGCTCGAGTTCGTCCTTTTCGGTTGCAAGCTCGCTAAGTTTTGCATCCAGGACCGCAACCTTGTCAAAGTCCGTGGCGTGCTCGGCCATCTGTGCGTGGAGTTTTTTCTCCTCAGAATCAATCCGGGTCAGCCTGCGTTCGATGCGGCTGAGTTCCTTCTTGGCCGCGTGGGCTTCCGCCCCGGTCAGAGCATTAGGGTTTTCTGTTGCCGCTCCCCCGCTGCTAGTCGGATTACCCGAGGCACTTACCATCTCGTCTGAGCGGGCAGCGCTGAGTTTCAGATACTCGTCTACACCACCCGGCAGGTGCCTAAACTCGCCATCGATGACCGCGTACTGCTGGTCGGTCACCCGCTCCAGGAAGTACCGGTCGTGCGAAACAACCAACAGCGTCCCAGGCCAGGAATCCAGAAGGTCTTCCATGGCGGCGAGCATGTCGGTGTCCAGGTCGTTCGAAGGCTCATCGAGGATCAGCACGTTTGGCTCTTCCAGCAAGATAAGCAGCAGCTGCAACCGGCGCTTTTGGCCACCGGAGAGATCCTCAACCGGTGTTTGCAGTTGGGCCGAGGTGAAGCCAAGGCGCTCAAGCATCTGGCTCGGTGACATTTCTTTGCCACCGGCCACATAGTTGGTGCGGTGGCGAGCAATAACTTCGCTGACGCGGTCCCGGCCAAACTCTGCTAGTTCGTTGAGTTGCTGAGAAAGTGTGGCAACAACAACTGTTTTTCCGCGTTTGACTTTACCGGACGTTGGCTTGAGTTCACCGGTGACCAGGTTGAGCAGCGTCGACTTACCGGCGCCATTGACGCCCAGAATCCCGGTGCGCTCACCCGGCGCAATACGCCAGGTAACGTCTGAAAATACGGTGTGTTCTTTAGGTGTGCCCTGCGAGTAGGTAACGCCTACTTCAATCAGGTCAACCACGTCTTTACCAAGACGTGAGGTTGCCATCTGTGCCAGCTCGATGCTGTTACGCAAAGGCGGCTCATTGGCGATCAGCTGGTTAGCTGCCTCGATACGGAACTTTGGTTTTGCCGTGCGCGCGGGTGCACCGCGGCGCAACCATGCCAGTTCTTTCCGCATGAGGTTTTGGCGCTTGGCTTCGCTCGAAGCTGCCATCCGGTCACGCTCAACGCGTTGCAAGATATACGCGGCGTAGCCACCCTCAAATGGCTCCAAAATACGGTCGTGTACTTCCCACGTCATATTGCAAACTTCATCAAGGAACCAACGGTCGTGGGTCACCACGAGCAGGCCACCGGTGTTACCGGGCCACCTGCGATTAATGTGCTGAGCGAGCCAGGTGATCGCCTCAACATCGAGGTGGTTGGTGGGCTCATCGAGGGCAAGAATGTCCCAGTCACCGACTAGTAGGCGGGCAAGGGAAACGCGGCGTAGCTGGCCACCCGAGAGGTCGCTCAGGGGTGCGTGCCACGGGAAATCGCGTACAAGGCCGTTGATAACATCACGGATTTTAGGGTCTGAGGCCCACTCGTACTCTTCACGGTCGCCAACGATTGCCTGCCCTACGGTCCACGTAGGGTCAAATGAATCGGTTTGGGAAAGAACACCGACGGTGACATCAGAGCGGCGGGTGACTCGGCCAGAATCTGGTTCCAGTACCCCGGCCAGCATCTTCATGAGGCTGGATTTACCATCGCCGTTACGTCCAACAATGCCAACCCGGTCGCCCTGATTGATTCCGACGGTTACGGAATCAAAAACAACCTTGGTGGGAAATTCTAAGTGAAGAGCCTCAGCTCCAAGTAAGTGTGCCATTATGACTCATTGTTTCATGAATCCGTCGAGCATCTTAACAATATGGGCGGCTACACAATGTGGGCGCCACGGACCGCGCCGCTCGCCACAAGTGCATCGGCGCACACGCCCTTAGCCAAGAGGTCCTGCTTAATCCGTTGGGCACTTGTCTCTGAGTCACACAGCACCGCGAGGGTAGGGCCCGACCCTGACACCATCGCACGTAGCCCGCCAGCCTCCAGCGCCGCGTCCATGGTCCGTTGTAGGTCCGGCGCCATTGCCAACGCAGCCTCATGCAGATCATTATGCAGATGCGTGGCCAAAGCATTGGCGTCACCTGAAGTTAGCGCCGCATACAGGCCCGCATTGGCGCCATCGTCAAGTGGCTTGCCGCCCGGATGCAACGTATCAAAGCGGCCAAAGACTGAAGGCGTTGAAAGTCCCTTGGCCCGCAGCGCAAATACCCAGTGGAACTGTCCGCTGGTTGCAACCGCAGTAAGTTGCTCTCCGTGCCCCAACCCAACCGCGGTGCCGCCAAAAAGGCAAAATGGCACGTCAGCCCCGAGCGTGGCACCAATCTCTAGTAACTCTGGGGTGCTCAAACCCAAGCGCCACATGGCGTTGAGAGCCACCAAAGTCGCTGCGGCATCGGCAGATCCTCCGGCCATGCCGCCGGCAACGGGCACCCCCTTGATCACCGCCAAATTAGCACCCAAGTCCGTTCCCGTGAACTGTTGGAGCGCCCTGGCAGCCTTAGCCACGAGATTGGTTTCATTCAGTGGGACAAAGCGGGCACCGGGCCCTTGGACGCTCAGGCTAATGGCGTTGTCTGCCCGCGGCGTTGCTGTGACCTCTTCCCAAGCGGACACCGCTTGGAAGACGTTAATGAGGGGGTGGTAACCCCGGTTATCGAGGCCACCGACCCGCAGTGAAAGGTTTACCTTACCGGGGGCGCGAACCGTCACTTGCGATGGCATAAGGCGTGAGAGATCCTTCGGTGTTACCGCGGGGCGAACAGGGGTTTGAGGTGGTTTAGGAAGAACAGGTGCGCGCTTAGCCCGTTTGGGATCACTCGGCTTGGGAAAAGACAGCATGTGTTACGCCTGCGGGTCTAAGCATGGGTGTTTGGCTAGTTGCTCGGCGATTGTGGCAAATTGATTCACCGTGAGCTGCTCGCCCCGCACCGAGGGATCAACACCCGCGGCTTCCAAAACAACTTGCGCGTTCGCAGCAGAACCGGCCAACCCAGCAAGGTTTTGCCGCAGAGTCTTGCGCCGGTGCGCAAACGCGGCGTCGACCACTGCAAAGACTTCCTCACGGGTCGCTTCAGTTTCCGGTGGCGCGGTGCGGTCAATGAAGACCAGCGCCGAGTCCACATTCGGAGCCGGCCAAAAGACGTTACGGCCCACACGCATGGCGCGGGTTCCTGTTCCGTACCAAGCGGTCTTGACCGACGGGATTCCGTACACCTTGCTGCCAGGCTTAGCCACAATGCGGTCGGCCACCTCCAACTGGACCATCACCATGATGGTTTCGAGCGTTGGGAAGCGCTCAAGGAACGTCAACAAAATCGGCACCGAGACGTTATACGGCAGGTTCGCCACAAACGCGGTGGGCTGAACGCCCGGGAGCTCCGTGATGGCAAGTGCGTCACCTTGGACTACTTCAATGCGGTCCGCAGCCTGAGGCATACGCTCGGCAACGGTGTTAGCCAACTCGTTGGCCAGCAGAACATCGAGTTCAACCGCGACTACGTCCGCACCGATTTCCAGTAGTCCCAGCGTGAGCGAGCCCAGTCCCGGACCCACCTCTACAACGCGCTGACCAGCCACAACACCGGATTCTCTGACGATCTTGCGAACCGTTCCGGCATCGTGCAAAAAGTTCTGGCCCTTGGATTTTGTGGGGTTAACGCCAAAACGCTCCGCGAGTTCCCTAATTTGGACGGGACCTAGCAGAGCGTTTTGGGTGTTAGTCATAGCAAAAGCCTAAGCGGTAACCTCTCGGAACCGAAACTTGGGGCTCGCAGCGTCGGTGTTACCTGACGCCAATCTTGCGTGCACATGCAGGCCACTGGCCCCAACCGGAGCGTGCCTGGAGCATCTTGGCACGCTTGGTCTGCTCGGCAGGTGAAGCCTGGCTTGGCAGCCCGGAGCCACCAACTGAACGCCAAGTATCAACACGGAACTGGTATAGCCCGTGATAGAGACCGTTCGAGGAAACTACGTTTGCGCGGCCACCGGACTCACAGCGTGCAAGGGCTGCCCAAACATCTCCCGATGCCGCAGCACCAGAAGAGCTGCTGCCGGAGGAGCTGCTGCTCGAAGACTTCTTAGACGAAGACTTGGTGCTGGAGGACTTTGAACTTGTTTTCTTGGGTGCCGGTGGAACCGGACGCGCCTTGGTACCAACAACCAGCACGCGATCCTGCGGCTGCTTGGTTACCTCATCAGAAATCTGCTCACGCGACTCTTCAACGCCGTCAACCGTGGTCACGGTGAACTTCTTGGTGCGTTCGCCCTTGGCTCCCTTTGCAGTTTCCTTGGTGCCGAGGTCCTTGTAGCGGTCCGAGTCCTTCTTGGTGACGGTTTCAAAATCAATTTCCGTCTTCTGCACGTCTTCGGTTACTGCAACGCGCTGAATCACGAGGGTGACCATGGTGGGCACATTCTCCCCGTCCAGAGCCTGTCCAAGCGCTGCCGCACGTGGGTCTTGTGCCGCTTCCTTGGTCTTTTCTGCGGCAGGAACCTGCGCCTTGTCAGCGTCTGCTTCCTCAACCGCATCCTCTTCAACGGGCAGCGCGGTAGCGCCTACCGGAAGGGAGTGGACTGAAACCCGGTCTAGCTCGGACAGTTCAATGCCCTTGTTATCCAGGATGTCTTGCAGCCCACCGTGGTTGGCTTCGAGGACAGCGTTAGTCCCATCGACCATCAAAGCGACAGGGCCATTGGTGTTCAGGCGCAGGTCCATGCTCACGCGGTCGTTGGACCGGGAAGCAACCAGACTGACCGCCTCGCCACGCGCTTCAAGAGTCTCAAGGAGTTCCTCGGCGTCAAGAGCTGTGGTCTTCAAAGTTTCAATTTCACCGTCACGGTCAACGGTTACTTCGCGTTGGTAGCGAACAACAACTTCAGCGCCTTCTTTCAGCGCTGAATCGGATCCAGGAGCTACAACATCACCGGAAGCGAGCGTAACGCCCTGCTCGGCGAGGAGCTTCTCTACGGAGCCTGAGAAAGTAGTGACTTGGGTGATGTTTCCATCAATATCAAGATCGATCGTCTTGTGTGCTGCGGCAAATACCGCGGTTCCTGCTGTCAGTGCTGCAATGCATGCGCCGCTAACGGCAATGAAAAGGGGCTTCTTCACAAGGGTCCAGACGTGGTGGGTCCCGGGCACAGCAGGAACGAACTGGGCGCAAACGTCATCTACTCACGTTACTTTTGCCTAGCCGAGGAAGCTGATCCGGCGGTTCGTGGTCATAACCAAAATGAAACCTAGTCGTATTGACCACTGTTCGACGCTAACCCACATGTACCAAAAGGCTCTAGGCCAAAAATAACCCGAATTTGGTAACAATTAGGTAAAGTTGCAGGTCAGACCGCATAAATTCGAGTTGTGTAGGTTCGGTCACCAGATTCCTCAATCGCGTCGATTAATCCCTTGCAAAACGGCTAAATTCCGCGGCTCGCAGGCGATTCGGCTGACCGGAAACTTGATTGAGGCCACACCGGTAAAAATAGCCCAAATCCTGAGAATGAGGTGCGGAATTTACTAAAACTGGCCGCTTGTACGGCACTAACCGGCACTAAAACTACGTCCGCTGGCAGTCAAACCGCAGCCATTTGGACACCCTTTTGTCAGTACCAGTTCTTCCGCAGGAAGTGATCCCAAGCGCCGCAAGGTGTCTTGTATCGGTTCTGAATGTAGTTCAGCCCCCAAGTGATTTGGGTTGCGGCGTCAGTGCGCCAGTTAGGTCCGGCGCTGGCCATCTTTGAGCCCGGAAGCGACTGCGGAATACCATAAGCACCCGAGGATTTGTTTCCCGCGGTCACACGCCAGCCGCTCTCACGGGTCCAGAGGGAAACCAGGCAAGTGTACTGCGAGTCATCCCAGCCCTTGGCGGCTACCATGTCTTTTGCTATCGCTTTAGCTTGCGCGGGAGTAGCAATGTCGCCGGCCGCAACCGGGGTTTCATCCGTTGACATGTCTACGTTGCTCGGAACCTTGGGCTTTTCTTTGGTTCCAATCGCAACGATTTCATCCTTCGGCTCGGTAAGCACCGCGTAGGCCAGAACCGTGCGCTCGGTCTCAGCCCCATCAACCAAGGTGATCTGGAACGTTGTTATGGTCTCCCCGGCTTTCCCCTCCTGGGTTACCTTCCGCTCGCCCTCGTAAAGAGAATCATCTTCCTCTTCAACAGTTTTAAACGCTACGGTTTCCGTGACGGTCAGGGCATCAGATGAGGCCCGCCCAACCCCAATCCGCATTCCGGAGGTCACCTCATCATCCAGTGCAGCTGAGAGTGTGTCTCCCTCTTGCAAGATCACACCGGCTTCGATCAGGACATCGCGCACCGTAGCAGCGGAGGTGACGGTCCGAACTTCCGCACCGTCAATGGCTACCGTGATTTCCTTGATCGCAAGGGACTCAATTGCTTCACGCCCAAAGTCGTCCGAACGTGACGCGGTGGCCCCGGTGGTTGCCTTACGCACGGTGATGACATCGCCGTTACCGATGGGCTCGGTTCCAGCTGGAAATACCTCATCATCGTCGGAGAGTTCAACGTTGCCGGCGGTCAATGCCTCAGCAACGGTGCTGCCAAAGACCTGAACCTGGGAGAGTTGCCCATTGTGGTCAATAACTAGGGTTTTCTGCATCGAAGTATAGGTAACGGTTGTGGCGACCAGCGCCGCCAAAATGGTCCCGCGCGCAACCCAACTAGTAACCGATTTTGGTAACCCGCGACCCATGCCATCTCCCTAAATTTCACACCCGTGTAAGAACTACCTTCGGTGGCAAAAATGTTGACACACAACACTGCCCAACATACCGAAGATTTGGGCTCAGGTCACGGGCTAGTTAGCCCAGTCGCCATATACGTGGTGACTTGTTTGCGAAATTGCTTGGCAGGCGGTTTCTAGGTCAACTTCCTTGACCTCTGCGATCGTCTGCATGGTGACCGGAATAAGGTATGGCGCGTTTGGCCGCCCGCGGTACGGATGCGGGGTGAGGTACGGCGCGTCGGTCTCAACAAGTACCCGGCCTAGGTCTGTCACTCGCAACGCGCTACGCAGCTCGTTGTTGGCTTTGAACGTTACCGGTCCGGCGAATGACAGATACCATCCCTGATCGGACGCTATCTGTGCCATCTGGGTATCCCCCGAGAAGCAGTGGAACACGGTGCGTTCCGGGGCGCCGTCGGCTAGCAGAATGTCGATCACCTCTTGGTGGGCGTCCCGGTCATGGATCTGCAACGCTAGGCCTAGTTCCTTAGCCAAGGCAATGTGCGCCCGGAAGGACTCCACTTGGGTTGCAAATCCTTGCGGGCCGGAACGGAATAGGTCCAACCCTGTTTCTCCGATCGACCGGATCCTCGGGTTGGCCTTGGCTAGGTCAGCGATCTCAGCGATAGCACTGTCAAGGTCAACCGCGTGGCGAGGGTCGTATGTAGCTTCCAACCCATCGGGGCCAAGATCGGCCGTACGAGCGTGCAGCGGAGCTTCATTGGGATGAATAGCAATGGCACCCAGTAATTGCGGGTGCGTGTTTACCAAGGCAACCGTGCCGCGAGCCGAGTCAAGGTCGCATCCCACTTGAACCATTCGATCCACACCAACCGCTGCGGCATGATCGATCAGTTGCGCAATGCTGGGAACGGGCGTTCCTGCCGGCAGGACATCACCGATGGACAGTAGGTGGGTGTGGTTGTCCACTACGGGTACTGGCAGTCCCAGTGGTACGGGAGGCCAACTACGATCGCGATTATTACTCTTCTTAGACATCTCACTCTTACGTCTTTAGTGGGCTCGCCCTACTTGAGGGGCCAATCAAGGATATGACTGCGGCGTGCTACCAATCGATAGCACGCCGCATCAATACTTCTTCGAACCAGATCCTGTTCAAACCATCAACGGGTCATGAACATGGTGGGACTGGGCCTAGGCCTCTTCGACCTCAACCAAACGTGGGAACAACGCGTCGCCCTTGGTTACAGTGGTGCCCGCCTTGAGCTGACCAAAGCGACCCGAATCAGCAACCGGCTGGGCGTCGAGTTCGCCAAGGTAGTCCGCGCCACCCAGGGAATCCCACAGGGCTCCCGCAGCCTTTGGCATGACGGGGTTCAGCAGGACCGCAAGGGTCCGCAGACCCTCGGCGGCGGTCACCAAGATGGTCGCTAGGCGTCCGCCCTGGCCGGCTTCAGCCTCATCCTTGGCTACCTTCCACGGTTCCTGCTCCGTGATGTACAAGTTCAGCGCATCTACCAAAGTCCATGCGGCATCGATAGCTCCATTTGGTGAGATCGCGTCGATAGCTGCCTCGGCATCGGAAACTGCCTTGAGCGCAACGTCCACAATGTGCTGGTCAGCTGCCTGCAGCTCACCAATCTGCGGAAGCGAGCCATCAAAGTACTTACCCACCATGGCAGCCACACGGGAAGCAAGGTTGCCCCAGCCGTTGGACAGGGCAGCGTTGTACTGGGCGGCCATGTCTTCCCAAGAGAAGGAACCGTCCTGGCCAAAGTGGATGGCGCGCATGAAGTAATAGCGGAAGGCATCCGAACCAAAGTGGTCAATGACATCCGATGGCGCAATACCGGTGAGCTTGGACTTACTCATCTTCTCGCCGCCAATGAGCAACCAACCGTGTGCAAACACGGTCTTAGGCAACTCAACACCTGCTGCCATGAGCATGGCCGGCCAGATGACCGCGTGGAACCGCAAAATGTCCTTGCCCACTAGGTGGACGGATGCCGGCCAGGTTGCCTCAAACTGAGCCTTGAGTTCCGCATCCTCGGAGCCGTACCCAACAGCGGTCATGTAGTTGAGCAGCGCATCAAACCACACGTACAGGACGTGCTCGGTGTCCCACGGCAGTGGAATACCCCAGTCAAAGGTGGACCGGGAAATCGACAGGTCTTGGAGGCCCTGCTTCACAAAGCCAATAACCTCATTGCGTGCGGATGCCGGCTGGACAAACTCCGGGTGTTCCTCATACAAGGCCAGCAAACGCTCTGCGTATGCGCTCATCTTGAAGAAGTAGTTATCTTCCTTGATCAGCTCAACCGGGGCTGCGTGCAGAGGGCAGAATAGTTTGCCCTCATCCGCGCCCGTGCCGGGAGTCAGATCAGCAAGTTGCTTGTACTCTTCGCAACCCACACAGTACGGGCCCTCGTAGGAACCCGCGTAGATGTCACCCTGGTCGTGCAGCTTAGTTACAAACTTGGCTGCCGCTTCCATGTGGCGTGGCTCTGTTGTGCGGATGAAATCATCGTTCTTGGCATCCAGGGTGTCAAGAACCGGAATCCAAGCTTCCTTGACCAACTTGTCCGCCCACGCTTGTGGGGTCACACCGTTTTCTTGTGCGGTACGCATGACCTTTTCACCGTGCTCATCGGTTCCGGTAAGGAACCACACGTTCTCCTGACGCTGGCGGTGCCAGCGGGTCAGTACGTCAGCCGCAACCGTAGTGTAGGCGTGCCCAATGTGGGGGGCATCGTTAACGTAGTAGATGGGGGTGGAAAGGTAGAAGTCTTTTCGCGCAGTGGCCATGGACATTATCCTAATGGGTTTTAGGCTCAGGTCAGAATCTGGTCTACCTACTAGTACGTCACCTTGAACTTCAGCAACGAATCATCCTGGGGTGCCGTTACTTCGTCAACAAATTTGGTAGGCAAACTAATCGATCCCGCGCCCGGATTGGGGTTGGTATTCGTGGCTAGGACTAACAAGGTGTCATCCGCGCTCACGACCACCTGGCCCAGCGGGCCAAACTCGCGCGGGTTGAACTCATCAGCCAAGCCCAGGCCGTTACGCAGCAGCCCCACCCGCCATAGACGCTCGCCGTGGAACCCCGCAATGTAGAGCCCCTCACTCGTTGCTACCAATGACACCGGGTCCCCCGAGGTAGTGCGCCCGGCGGTCCAATCCCATTGCAGTGCGGGAGCAGTGAACCCGCGCTCATGCGCCTCTTGAACGGTCAGCTGATTGACCGTGGCTGGGCCGTCTAGGGCAGACGTGTCGCTTGGCGTAGTTTCACCGGATGCGCCGCCGTCCCCAAGAGCATCGCGATCTGCGTCATTGGTCGGTACTTCATTAGGCAGTGCTCCGTCGGTTGGTGCCTGCCCACTAGGCGTTTGATCTCTCGGAGTCGCTAGCGCATCTTTATCCAGCGTCGCATTATCTGGCGCCGTGCCATCAGGATTCACGGTGCCTGTCCTTGCACCGTCTGGCGTTCCCGTTTCAGCCGCGGAACTCACGTTGCCGCGTCCCTCGACCAGTGGCCAACCGTAGTTTGCGCCGGGAATAATGAGGTTGAGCTCATCGGCTACGACTTGGCCCTGCTCAACCGCATACAACTCTGCGGTTTGCGTCCAGGCCAGTGACGTGACGTTACGGTGCCCCATGGACCACACCGGGGAGCCTGTGAGCGGATTATTACTGGGAATTGACCCATCGGGGGCAACGCGTAGGATCTTGCCCGCCAACTTGGTGGGGTCTTGGGCTAGGGCCGGCTGGCCGGTGTCTCCGACCGAAACGAATAGGTTCCCATCCGGACCAAACCCAAGGGCACCCCCATTCCGTCCAGCTCCAGCAGGCAGATCGGCCAAGATCTCAGTCAGGGACTCAAGCGTCCCATCCTGCCACTCAGCACGGAACACCGCCGAGCTTTGACCGGTGCTGACAAACAGATACAGCTGTTGGTCCTCGGCAAAGGTTGGGGACGTGATCACGTCTAATACCTGAGGCAGGGGACGCATGGCGATTGCTTGCGGGTTCCCACCGTCAGGATCGGTGGCCAGCTGGTCGGCCAGATCGAGTTTGGCTTGGTCCAGACTCTGTTGAATCTCCTGGGCTGCGGTCCCCACAACCGGCTGCGGTTGCGTTTTTCCGCGCGCCCACTGCAACTCCCCGGTCCGCCCGTTGACCAGTAAGAACTCATCGGGGCCCAGCACGGTTACCCCGGTGATCTGGGAAAGATCCTGCAACATAACCTCAGCGGGCCCTAGCGTTACCTTGCCAATCGGGGTGAAGTCTTGGTCTTTGGGTGTGCTGGGCGCACTTGGGTCCGGCTCCTGTTGGGTAACCCCCGGGGCCGGTTTTTCTGTGGACTTATCCGCACCCGGGTTGCCGCCACCGCACCCCGCCAATACCCCGGCTAGTAACCCGGTCACCGTTATGGTGCCGACAGCCAAACGCCACGGCTTTGGTTTGGGACCGGTTTCTCCCGGTGCCAAAGCACCAGTGGGAGCGGTGGGTTGCGAAAATGGGGGTAACAGCATGTCTCAAGCATAGTTGGCGGGTTGCCCTGCGACCTGCGTCCCGGGCGGCTTACTGACGAACCCGCAAGAACCGGATAGATTAGTGACTATGACTGAGATCCAGCCCAGAAGGGCTCTCCTGGTTGTTGATGTTCAACCCACGTTTTGTGAAGGTGGCGCGCTCGGCGTCAGCGGAGGCAACGACGTTGCTAACCGCATTGCCAAGTTTGCAGACCGCAACCGCGACAAGTACACCCTCGTAGCCACCACCCAGGATTGGCACATTGATCCGGGTGACCACTTCAGTGACACCCCCGACTTTATTGATTCCTGGCCGCCTCACGGGGTCGCCGGAACCGAAGAGGCCGAGCTGCACCCGGCCCTTGAAATCTTGGACCTTGACGTCAGCGTCAAGAAGGGCCAGTACGCTGCCGCCTATTCCGGGTTCGAAGGCACCGCCCCAAACGGTGACACCTTGGCCGCGATTCTTCTTGACGCAGCGATTGAAGAAGTTGACGTTGTTGGTCTTGCCGAGTCCCACTGCGTCAAGGCAACTGCCCTAGATGCACTCGAGTTGGGCTTGAAGGTTAGGGTCTTTAGTGACCTGACCGTTCCGGTCACCGAGGACCAGGGCGTCGTGGCTCGTCAAGAACTTGCCGATGCCGGAGTTGAGCAAACACTTTCGACTTCCGTCTAGCCGTTTCAACTTTTGACCGGCCGTCCGTCGATTGCCACCACTCAAACAGGTATTTTGGTGGCAATCAACGGACGGTCGGTTATTTCTTGGCCGCGAGCGCGGCCTCGTAAAGCTCTCGTTTGGAAACACCCGTGAGCTCGGCAACCTCAGCCACGGCCTGTTTCATGCGTTCGCCCTGAGCTATGCGCTCCGTTACCTGCTCAACAACGTCTGCGACGGTCAGGTCTTGAGATTGGGTAGCCCCCGCAATGACAATCGCGATTTCCCCGCGCAGTTGCTCGCCTGCCGCGCGCTCGGCAAGTTCACTTAGGGGACCGCGCAGGACCTCCTCATACGTCTTGGTCAACTCCCGGCACACAGCCGCAGGCCGGTCAAGGCCAAATCCTTGCGCCATGGCCGCGAGCGTGTCAGCGATCCGGTGGGGTGATTCAAAGAACACCAGGGTCCGTTTCTCGGCTGCGAGCGCCGCGAATGTCCTGGTCCGCTCGCCCTGTTTCCGCGGTGGGAACCCTTCAAAACAGAACCGGTCGGTTGGCAGCCCCGAAACAGCTAGGGCGGTGAGAACCGCGCTGGGACCGGGAGCCGAGGTAACCGGTAGGTCACGCTCGATTGCCCGGCTAACAATCCGGTAACCGGGGTCGGAGACGGAAGGCATACCGGCATCGGTAACTATGAGCACGTCTTGGCCCGCCTCAACCAAGTCGAGGAGGTCATCAGCGCGCGCTGTCTCGTTGTGTTCGTGGTAGCTAATGACTTTGGCTGAAGTGGTAATTCCCATGCGTGCCACGAGTGCGTGCAGGCGGCGGGTGTCTTCCGCGGCAATCACTGGCACCTCCTGCAGGAGTGTGCGCAGGCGCAGGGAGGCATCATCAACGTTGCCAATGGGCGTTCCAGCAAGAATCAGGTGTCCGGTCATACTCATACCTTGCCACGTAACCTACCATTGCGATTGTGGACATTTCCAAAGGTGAAACAATTTTGGCTCAGGATGCAGCTTTGGCGAACGAGCCCGTGGATCAAGACGGCGAAAATCATGGTGAAACTCGGCGAAGCAGCTCGCTTGGGGAGCGCCGACCTCAGAATTATGAGATTCTTCTCAGCAGGTTATTCTCGGCGCGTTTCCTCTCCCTAGGCCGGACCGCGCAGGATCGACTGTGGGGTTGGCTGGGGCCGTTATTGATCGCTGTCTTTGCCGGCGTTATCAGGTTCATACGGCTAGGTACCCCCGGATCGCTTGTTTTTGATGAGACCTACTACGTCAAGGGCGCCTACACGCTCCTGCGGAACGGCTTTGAGAACGACTGGCCGGACGATCCCAACGAAGCGTGGAACGCGGGCTTCCTTGACGGTTACCTGCCCGCCGCCGATTACGTAGTGCACCCACCACTGGGCAAGTGGATGATCACCTTTGGCATGTGGCTGGGAGATCCTGCCAACGCCTTCTTCTGGCGGTTTTCAACCGCGATTGTCTCCGTGATCGCGGTGTTCCTCATTGCCCGGGCGGGCCGGGCCATGTTTGGGTCAACCGCCTTTGGGTTGGTCGCCGGTGGCCTGTTTGCCATCGATGGGGTTGCCATTGTCCATGCGCGGACCGGGCTACTTGATTCCTTTTTGATGTTCTTCGTTGTGGTGGCGTTTGCCCTGCTCATTAAGGACCGGCAGTGGCGGCGCGAGCGGCTGGCAAAGTTATGTGCGGACCGCCTCAGTGCCGGGTTTGCTCTGGGGCAATACGGGCCCCGCTTGGGCTGGGGTTGGTATCGCTTCTTTGCCGCCCTCAGTTTGGGCTTGGCAACCGGTGTGAAGTGGTCCGGTGCGTACTACGTCGCCGTGTTCTGTGTCGTGGCGGTTCTGTGGGACGCGGCCGCACGCTACCAGGTAGGGATCAAGAAATGGTTGGTTGGGGCTTTTCTTCGCGATGCCCTCCCATCTGCCGCGATCATGGTTCCGACCGCGATTGCCGGGTACGGGTTGGCTTGGACCAGTTGGTTTATCAATCCCAACTCCTATGGACGCCAATGGGGCGCTCAGAACCCCGCTGAGTACTGGTCGTGGCTGCCGGGCTTTTTCAACGCTCCGCTCGATGCACTGCGTTCCCTGATTCATTACCACCAGGGCGTGCTCAACTTTCATACCGGGCTCACCTCCGAGCACACCTATGAGGCTAAGGCTTGGGGGTGGCTGCTCCAGATCAGGCCCACCTCGTTCTTCTGGGAGAAATCCGCACGCGGTGAGAATGGCTGCTCCTCTTCTGAGTGTGCCTCCGCGGTCACGTCGATTGGTAACCCGCTGATTTGGTGGATTGGCACCGCCGCGTTCTTGATCGCAATCTTTTTGCTTGTGCGAAAGTTTGATTGGCGCGCTGGTGCGATCGTTGCCGGTATCGCTGCCGGTTGGGTCCCCTGGTTGTTCTTCCCGGACCGTACCATCTTTACCTTCTACACCATTGTCTTTGCACCGTTCATGTACCTAGCGGTCGCCTACCTGGCCCTTGTCATTTGGGAACGCTGGGGCACAGATCCCGTCACCCGAGGGCGGGTCAAGATCTGGTTCGTGGCTGTGGCCGGGTTAATCGTTGTGGTGAGTGTCTTCTTCTACCCGGTATGGACCGGCATTCAAGTACCCATGTGGTTCTGGCAGATGCACAACTGGTTACCTACTTGGGTGTAAACCCTGGCTTGGCCGCGGGTCCGTTGATCGGCACCAACGAATGGTGTCGATCAACGGACCCGCGGTGGTTAGGCGGGGATGGACTTGAGGAATGTCCGCCAAAAGGTCTTCCATTCCTCGCGCTCCTCAAGTGATCCAAGGCCCGGGTGTTGCACTGCAAGGGTCACCTTGCCTCCGGGTTTCGTGTTGATGGTCACGTTAATGCGCTGAAAACCGTTGACCGTGCAACGCCAGTACCGCCATTTCTCGGTGCTTGACGTCTCCGGCGGCTGGGTTATGGGCGCTCCATTGAGCGCCTCGGGCTCCCCCACATGGGCCTGCCACCGGGCTAAGACCTCATCCATGGTGCCGGTCAAGGTACGCGATGCATTGGCGGCAAACGTTCCATCGCTCAGCTGCCCCGGCACCCTCACCCCGGTTTCTTGCTCGTAGGCAATGGCAATGCTCTGCGCCCACCAACCGGGATTACCCACCTTGGGTATATGTGCCAAGGCAAGTTCCGCTAGTGGTTTGTGGGCCAATGTTGCGGCGCCGTTAGCATCCAGTAGCTTGCGCCACTGAGCCCAGGTGCGCTCGGTTGCTTTAGCAATCGCTGCGGCGCTCATGACCCCGGCATTCGATGCCCCAGGGTTGGCGGTGTCTTGTGTCTGGTTGGGTTCCATCATTAACCTAGGACCTTGCGCAGGAGGCTAATCTGCTGGTCGGAATACGGTGGGTAGACCAAACCCAGAGTATCGGGCACCGTTGGTTTGGAAACCACGGCCTTTTCATGACTAAAGATTTCAAGGGAACGCTTGCCGTGATAGGCGCCCATGCCGCTTTCCCCCACCCCACCAAAGGGCAGATCAGGGATTGCTAGGTGAGCCAAGGGCAGATTAAACGTAACGGCACCCGAGCTGGTTTGGTTCAAGAATGCACGGCGCACTTCTTTGCGTTCACTAAACACGTAGAGAGCCAAAGGCTTGTCTCCGGAATTGATGAAAGCGATCGCCTCTTTGCTGTCCGCCACGGTCACCACGGGCAAAACCGGTCCAAAAATCTCTTGTTCCATGATGGGGGCATTAAATTTGACGTCAGCCATGACGGTCGGCGCGAGGTACTTGGCCGCCCGGTCAAAGTCTCCCCCGGTGGCCACTTTCCCATTGGCTGGGTTCGCTACCAAGGCAGCCAAGCGATCAAAGTGATTGTGGTTGATGATCCGCCCGTAGGGACCTGCTTTTGGATCCGCCCCGTACATCTCGGTGATGGCCTCGGCAATCAACGGTTGCAGGCGCTCGGCCACACCCGGTGTTGCCATCACATAATCCGGGGCCACACAGGTTTGCCCAGCGTTAGTGAACTTTCCCCACGCGATGCGCTGGGCCGCAACCTTGAGATCAGCTGAGTCATCAACAAACGTGGGTGACTTTCCGCCCAATTCTAGGGTTACCGGGGTCAGGTGCTTGGCGGCCGCGGTCATAACAATACGAGCCACCGTGCCATTGCCCGTGTAGAAAATGTGGTCCCATCGCTGTTCTAACAGCGCTGTTGTTTGTGGAATACCACCCTCAACCACGGCGACCGCACTTGGATCGAGATACAACGGCACCAACCGTGCGATGAGTGCGGACGTAGCCGGAGCCAGCTCACTTGGCTTCAGCACTACGGAGTTTCCTGCTGCCAAAGCGCCAATTGCCGGCGCGAGTAGGAGCTGAACCGGATAGTTCCACGGCGCAATAATCAGGACCGCACCCAGGGGTTCCAAGACCGTATAGGCGGTGGCTGGTAAGACAGCAAGCGAAGGTTTCACCATCTTTGGTTGCAACCACTGCTTGAGTTTGCCTCGAATCAGCTTGAGCTCGGCCCGCACAAACGAGGACTCGGTAATGTACGCCTCAGCCGGATCCTTACCCAGATCGGCCAGAAGCGCATCCGCAAATGCCCCCTCATTTTCAACCAACATGCGGTCCAAACCGTCCAACTGCACCAGCCGCCAGGCAAGTGGCTTGGTTACCCCGGCGTCAAAAGACGCGCGCATGGCAGCCGCAATTTGCGTGATCTGTCCCGTATCCCGGAGCGTTTGCTCGTCGAGCGCGTTGGGATTGGTGACCTTAGTGGAATCAGTCATGGGGTACCTCCGCCTGAGGGCTTCCGTGGTGGTTGGTGGATACAGCACTGCTGTTTGAGGATACCGCGCTGCGGTTTTCGATCCGGTCCCCGGGGCGCCCGGTAAATGCGTCCATGCCCTTATTGAGCCCCAAGATATCGAGGATCTTGTCTGTCGCGGATACCGGCAGTAACCGGGCCAGCTTGACCATGTGCACGGCCGGTGGCAGGACCAATTGCTTCTTCCCCGTTTCAATTGCCCGCAGGATCCGGTCCACTACGGGTTGGGGTTCCATGATTGGGAGCAGCAGCGGGAAGCGTGACTTTACACCGTCAAACATGCCCGTGTGAATGTAATACGGGCAGACAGTCAGCGTCTGCACCCCGGTCTTTGCTGCTCGCAGCTCGGAGCGCAACGCCTCGGTGAACCCAACCGCAGCAAATTTTGATGCTGAGTAATCGGTCTGCCGGGCTACCCCCACCATTCCGGCGGCGCTCGCTACCGTCACCACAAGACCTCGTTGCCGGGCAATCATTGCCGGAAGGAATGCCTGCGTAGTCCAAAACAGTGCGAGCGTATTGACCTCAAAGGTGGTCCGCACCGCTTGAGAATCCAGTTCCAACAGCGGCCGTCCAGAAACAACGCCGGCGTTGTTGACTAAAATATCGACCGGTCCCACGTCTTCAAGTACCCGGACTGCGGCCGTTGCTACGGCATCGGAATTGGTAATATCCACGCGGTAAAAGTGCGCCAAATGATCGGCCGCGCGCAGTTCATCACAGACATCCTGCCCGGAGTCCGCCCGGTCCCAAATAATAACTTGGGCACCTCGCTGCGCGGAACTCAGTGCCAGCAGCCGGCCAATCCCGCTGCCCGCACCCGTAATTAAGATCGTCTTGCCTGCAAGATGCATGCCACGCGCCACAGATACTGCCCTTCTCACGGGCTACCGCTGGCGCTACTCCCGCAGGGGAGTCCAAAACTATACGGCGCGGCGGCGAGCCAAAATTGAGTTCAGATTAACCCCAAGGCTATCGGGGATCGCCTCTTTTTGCTCATGGCTCTCGGGATCCTGGGCACGATTCTCACGGGAATCAGCGCTCGAGGTCACCTCGGCCATTCGCTGTGCGGTCAGCTTACGCAATTCCGTGGTGATCGACGGCGGTTCCCACCGAGGAGCAGCAGCCGTAACCGAGTACTTCTGCACACTGTGCCCGCCGGCCCCGGAAGCCTGCGCAGCTGGACGCGCGGGGGTTGCAGCCGCAACCTGTGCGTCACGTTGCGGGCCCGCTGTTGTGCTTGCAGGTGTTTGACCAGAAGCCTTTGCGGCGCCCTGGGCCATGCCCACCGCCTCACGGGGTGCAACCGGACGGCCCGTTGCGTTCTTCTTGGCAAAGAATTTGGACTCGGCCGGGGTAATGAATGAAGTTTCGAGGCTCTCGGCCTGCTCGGCACGCCGAGTTGCAGCACCCGAGCGAGCCACCGGCGCTGGGCGCCCAGCCAAGTGTTGCTCAACCGGACTCTGCTGGCGCGGCGCGTACTGCGCAGCGCGTTGTTCGCGCGCAAACAGAGCCTGATCCGCGCGAGCGTTCGCCACGACTGTGCGCCGCCCCAAAATCAACACCGCAACGAGCAACGCTGCGGGAATGAGAGTCAATAGCCAAGACATCGAGGTAATGAGGGCAACTCCGGCAACCGTTGCCGTGGTCAACAACAAGATCAGTGTCAGTTGTCCACGGCGGCGTGCGGCGGCACCGCGCTGTTCAAGAATGCGCGCTCGAGCAGGGGTTATTTCTGGCTGATTGTTTCCCGTCATGGTCCCCGCTCCTCTCGCTAGCACCCTGGGTGCCCTCGTTTCTTGCCCAAGTGGTGGCGTTAATAACGCCCCGGCACTGGCCGTAATCTCAGCAGAACTCAACTGCGTTTGATTTTTGCCGCGCTCACCGGACCGGTCGCCGTCTTCTTCGCAGACAGCGACGATCCTTAAATCTTTGGAGAAACGGTCTTCGGTACGCGTATCCATCATGTGCTGGCGGCGTCTCAGCACCGTCGGCACCAGGTAAGCCGCCCACAGCGCAACAATGACAAGGACCGTCAGAGTTGATGTTGAGTTCACACAGCCGACATTATGTCACCGCCACCACGGGAATAGGGACCTTGTTCGGTGTGTCTGAATCTAAATGACAGCAGTGTAACTACTGCTCAGTTTGGTCACGCCATCTGCGCAATAGCCCTCGCGGAACCTCGGTTGAGGTTACCGCGAACGTCCGGTGATCTGCCCACTGTCCCTGGATGTGTAGGTAGTTTTTACGCAGTCCTTCATCGCGCAATCCAAGTTTCTCCACGACCCTTAAACTGGCATGATTTTCTGGCCGAATATTGATTTCGATCCGGTGCAGGTGCAACTGTTCAAAACAGTAATCCACCGCGAGCGCAACCGCAGTTGGGGCTACTCCTCGCCCGGCAACGTCGCGGCTCACCCAGTAGCCAATGCTGGCTCCGCGCAGTGATCCATAGGTTATCGATGCCACGGAGAGTTGGCCCGCTAAGATGCCATCCACAATGAGGACAAACGACAAACTGTCGCCCGTGCGGGCAGCGCGATCTTGGCTGCGGACGTATTGGGCAAAGGTCAGCGCTTTAGCTGGTTTTTGGCCTGGAACCTGCGGGGTTGAGGCCTCCCACGGGGCCAGCCAGTCTTGATTCATGGTTCGCGCCGCATACCACTGGGTTCGATCCGAGGTTTTCAACGGGCGCATGATGAGGGAACCGTATGGCGGCCCGTGGATCTCATCTTCACGCAGCGTAACGGGCCAGTGGGTGTTTGCCACCCGGGTAAAGAAACTCATGGCTTGTCCTAGTCCCCCAAAATGAGACAGAAGAGTTGGGATCCGGACGTCACCCGGTCCTGATCTTCGGGCACCACGGCCAGTGCGTTGGCACGGGAGAGCGCCCCCATGGTGACGTCTTCAATCCTAGTTGGGTCACCAACCGGGGTGAACTGGTACCCCTCATCGGGGGAACCGGTCACAATTGCTGGAACAAACTGTCGGATACCAACCGGGGACTTCCAAGATTCAACCGACTTAGCTGCGATTGAAGGTCGGTACAGATCCGAGTATCCCGCCATGGTCCGTAGAACCGGTCGCACAAACACTTCAAAACTGATTTGCGCGGCGGCCGGATGCCCGGGCAGTGCGTACATGGGAATGGTATCGGTTGCTTCGGGGTCAAAACTGTTGGCCAGCAGGCGCCCATAGCCCTGGTTCTTGCCGGGCATCATCGCAATATGGTCAAACCGCATGGTGCCCATTGGGCTTAAGACATCACGCAGAGTGTCGTTTGGGCCCTCGCTCAAGCCACCCGTGGTGATGAGCATGTCGGCACGGACCAGTTGATCCTCAATCGCCTCGCGCAAGCGACCAATATCATCGACCATTGGCGCTACCTGGATGGCAACGCCACCCACATCCTGAATCGCGGTACGCAGCGAAGGGCCATTGGCATCGAAAACTCCGGGCTTCCGGGACCCCGGCAGGACCAGCTCGTCTCCAATGGGCAGCACCACCACACGCGGCGCAGGGTGTACTCGGATCCGTTGGTAACCTAGGCCCGCTGCAAACGCGATCTGCCGTGCTCCCAATCTGGTACCGGCCTTAAGGGCGACCTCTTGGGCGCGAACGTCAGACCCGGTGACCCAAATATTGGCACCGGCAGCTACGCTGCCATAAATGTTGACCCGGGAATCCCCGCGGTCGGTCAGGCTCATGGGCACGATAGCGTCTGCCCCAATGGGCAGCGCCGTTCCCGTGGTAACCGCAATGGACTGAAACTCGACCAATCGCAAAGGGTCGGCCATAACGTCCGTCACGGTATGCGCAACAGGCAACATGGCCGGGGCGGTCTTCGAAGTGCCCACCAGATCCTGGGTGCGCACCGCGTAACCATCGCATGCGGCAAGGTCTCGAGCGGGCACGTTCTCTTGCACCACAATGTCTGCGGCCAAGATGCTGCCGGCGGCATCCGTCAAAACCACGTCAAGTGGTTCTACTTGCCCGACCATTGAGAGCACTGCCCCGAGTTGCTCTTGAACTGTTCGCATCTTATTTTCATCCCGGTCTACATTGGCTTGAACCTGAAGCACTGCGACAATCAATAATTGCCGCACACATGATTTAGGCTAATGCAGTTTCGCCACAGGTTCCCGCACGCTGGTAAATGACACGTCTTGGCCAATTCTTTGACATACTTTGACTATGAGCGGGATCAAACAGCCCTACCCAGTTGAACTTCATTTTGAGATTGAGGATGCCAAGAACTCCCTACGTTCTGCCATCCGTGCCGGCCGCAAGGCGCGCAGCGAGCGATTACGGTTAGAAGCCGCCCAGGAATTTGCCCGGGTTGTGCTCAGCATCCCGGAGGTCCGGGCCGCTAAAACCGTTGGCTTGTACGTGTCTCGACCTTCCGAACCCGGGACCGGACCGCTACTCGAGTTGCTGAGCGCAATGGACAAGCAAATTCTGCTGCCCGTTCTTGGTGCCGGCCTCAAGCGTGACTGGGCCCCTTACATTGACCTAGATGACCTCCAGGAACGCGCCCCCGGTCGTCCACCAGAACCCTCGAGTGAGGGATTAGGTGCTGACGGCTTAGTGTTGGCTGACGTGGTCATTGCTCCTGCTCTGGCCGTTGACACCCGCGGCCACCGCCTGGGACAAGGTGGCGGCTGGTATGACCGGGCTTTGGCATTTGTGCGTCCGGGAATCAAGGTTATTGCGCTGTGTTACCCCGAGGAAGTTTATGACGGTCTGGTCCGCCCCTTGCCCACTGAAGATCATGATCTACCCGTAGACGCAGTGGCAACCACCACTAACTGGCAGTGGTTGCCGTCAATCGGCGTATAATCGGATTTTGGTGACACGGCCACGTCTAGTGAGCCCACGCGGCCGCCTCATGCGGCGCCACCGTTCGCCCTCGAATTAGGAGTGTTGTGCCAACGTACGCCTACCGCTGTTCGGTCTGCGGTCACAGTTTTGATGTGCATCAGTCATTTTCCGATGCCGCACTGACGCAGTGCCCCCAGTGTGCGGGTTTGCTCCGCAAGGTTTTTTCCACCCCTGCAGTTACGTTTAAGGGTTCTGGTTTTTACCTCAATGACTCCAAGAGTGGTTCTTCAACCGCTTCGTAAGCAAAGCTCTCTGGCAGTTCACCGCAGCTGAGCCCAAGGCTTGTTATCCACAGCCTGTGCATGCCCGCGGCGACTCCCAGTACGGCAAATATTGAGACGCAACATGCTTGTTGGGCATGGGAAGAACCTAAGGTTCTTCCCATGCCCAAACTTTTTGGCTCTCAATCCGGGCCTCATCCGGTTCACACCGCTAACCATTCCGGCGCAGGCCACCCGTCTTCGCTGAGCCGGCTGAGCCGCACTGTCAGTTTGGCCCTTTGGCGTTGGCGTTCACTTTGGATCTTGGGTGGCACCGCCACGGTCCTTTCCGGACTATTATTATTAGCCCAACCCAGCGGAGCTGGGATCACCGAGGTTGTCGTAGCTAAGACCGACCTTGCTTTGGGTACGGTCTTAAGCGCTTCCGATTTATCCACGCACACCGTAGATATTGACCCAGTATTACTGGGCCAGACCCTGAGTAAGCCGGAGATAATCGGGGCTAAAGTCGGGGTCCCCCTCACCGCCGGTGCGCTCATACGATCAGGCGATCTGGTCGCCCAGGACGTCTTCTCCGGTGCCCCTGCCGGGTCGGTTTTCACGGTGGTAAGCATTGAGAACGCCGGTATTCTCGACTATCTCACCCCTGGAATGCGGCTTGATCTGTTGGGAAGTTCTCCCGGAGCCCTTCCCGGCGAAAGCACCTATTCGGCCGTATTAGCACAGCGGGTGGTAGTTATCGCCCTCGGGGCCAATGATGGCACCAACCTAGAAGATGCACCATCCGCATCCCCGTGGTCCCAAGACTCCGGTTCTCCTGCGAATTTCAATACCGTTTTGGTCGCCACTACCTCTACTGAGTCTAAAGCCCTTGCCTCCGGTGCTAGTTGGCAAGGAGTACATGCGGTTATCGTTCAGTGACCGGAGCCGAGCATTGGCATCAAAACGCTGTGACCTCACACAATTTTGGTGGAATAGCAGTATTCTGTATCGGTACATACAAGTTCTTCACCAAATATCTGTCCCAGTAAAACTGATCGTTGGCGGTCTTTGGTTAAGTCCTTGCATTACGGGTTTCCAGTATTGCTTGACCCCACTGCCCGGTAATACCCGCGCCGAGGCTCAACCTCATCCGACTTCTTGGAGAAGAACATGAAGAACGTACTAACAGGTTTTAAGGACTTCATTCTGCGCGGCAGTGTCCTAGATCTAGCAATCGGTATTGTAATCGGTGGCGCCTTTGCCGCGCTGGTAGACAGTTTGGTGCATAACTTTATTTCGCCGCTGATCGCCATGTTCTTTGGCAAGCCAGACTTCAGTTCTGCACTCATCTTGGTCATCAATAAAGCCGAATTCAGGTTTGGTGCAATCCTGACTGAGATAGTGAATTTCGTCGCAATCGGTGCAGCAATCTACTTTGTTGTTGTGCTGCCCATGAATAAACTCCAGGAACGCCGCAAAGCGGGTCTCGAAATTACCTCTGAGGATCCTTCAGCTGATGTAGCCCTGCTGACCGAGATCCGCGACCTGCTGGCCCAGCAGAATGGCTCCAAGAGCAACTAGCCCGCACTCATTTTCTAGCCGACTGTGGTGGATCGTCCCCGACATTGCTTGCCTCCAAGCGACTTGTACGGCAGTGACTCACAAGCAGTCTGACACAGAGGGCCGGCAAAGTCGGGGACAATCCGCCATTCTCAATCAAACTAACGCCGGCCCCAGTGAGGTGGGATATCCCTCAGCAACTGCGCATCATTTGAATCAGGATCTACCGGGCTCCCAGCACTCTGTGACCAGTTGGTGTCGCGTTCATCTGAACTGACACCGGAGACTACTTCTCGTTCGGTTCCCTTACGAATCACTCTGGGACGTTTCTTACGCACCACAGGGGCGCTAACTTCCGGTAATTCTTCCGGTGTTGGAGTTGACACGGTACTACCCTAGGGCTCTACGGATTGCGTTATTCATGGCTGTGTCCACCCGGTGGCTCCGGCGGATTATTCCCAATTCCTGGCGTAGCTCGGCTGCCAATTCCTCTTGGTCTCGGCGTTGACCGTCTTCCATGATCCACAGTACGAGCGAATCAAGCTGATTGTCCCCGTAAGCGGTCAACGGCAAGCCGTATGGCACGTCCGGGCGTGGCGATCGTTCCACACCTGCTTCCTGCGCGGCTACCTGGGGAGTAGTTAAGACTTCTTGGCTACCGGTTTGGAGCAGGTCATCTTGACCCGCGGCCGCTTCAACTTCAGCAAATGCCTGCTGGACCTGCGCACCAACGATAGGTAGCGCTCCCGTGGTCACGTAGTTGCGTGACTTCCGGCTCGCTTCTACCCGGAAAACGGCTTCCCTGATCTGGTTCGCTTGGGCCTCTGGGTTGAGGAAGAGGGCAACTGCCCACACGTTAACTACGTGCCAGCCCAACCGCTCCAAACGTTCAGCGCGGTGGCGGTCACGTGCACGCAACGAAGGTTGTTGCACATATGCGAGGTCGTCAGTGAGTACTGCAACCAGGAATTCCTCGGGCAGGTCCGGATGCCCGACCACCAAAGGAATTTTCTCTCCACCCTCAAGGCCATAGTTGGTCTCGACGGTTAGGCCAAAGCGCCAAAGGCGATCGGCTAAGTCCACCAAGAGACGGTCCGGTTCGGAGCCGTCAGCAGCTGGCTCAGGTTCTATTTCTGACCCCTGTGGCAATACCACATCACTTGAGTCCTGGCCGACTACCGGCCCGGTTTCAACCGCCGAATCAGGCTGCTCGGAGCCTTCGCTGACCTGATCAGAATCGGTTACTTTACCCGACGCTTCCTCTTGCTCAAGGGGGTCGGCTCCGTTTGCACCTTGAGGTTCATTGCCTTCAACAGAGCTAGGTTCACGGTCTTGGCCTTGAGCCTGACTCTGGGCTGGGTCCCCCTCTCCTGCAAGCCCAGAATCGCCCGCCGCTGACCGCTCGACCGGCACCGCCGTGGTCATCAACCCGGAAACGATCATGCCGGCAGGTGTGCCCGCCTTCTCTACCGTTGCGATGGGGTCGCCCGAGCCACCTGCCGCAAAGTCCAGTAGCGCGCCAAGCATGCGAGCACCCTCGGAACGCAAGCGCTCAACTTCTAGGTCTTCAATTGCAAAGCAGGAGACCAAGGTAAAACGCCGCCTTGTGACACCCAGCGCATTGAGTAACAGTGCCGCACCCATGGGCTCGGAGATTTCCCCAAAGCGGTGCAGTGTGCGTCCGTGCGGGGTGCGACCAAACCCGAGGGTGAAGATCACGGCATCGCGGTTCAGCCCGGCCACACCTCGTAGGTCAGAGATGATAACCGGTTCAAGTCTGCGAGGATCAAAGAAAGCGGCCAGTGCAACGTTTTGCCGCACCTGACTCAGGATGGCTTCTCTGATTCGGTCCGCATGCAATTGGGATCCGGCCACGATTGCCAAAGATTCATCGCCGTGATCCAGGGCATGCGTAATTGCTAGGTCAACAACTCGATCGATCTCAACCTGGGTTGAAAGTACGGTCCCAGTCTCTGGGTCCGGCATACCCGTGCCGTACACCTGCTCAAACCGCACGAGTTCTTCAGCCGCCGGCAGAGGCATGGGCGCCAACACGTCGCTGTAGCCGTGCTTCATCAAGAAATGGGTCAGGCCTTGATCGCGGCGCAGTGAGTCACCGGCGAGGGACACGCGTGGCAGAATACGCGCCAGTTGGGCAATCGCACCACCCGCAGCTGAACGAGGGTCACCAATCACCACCACCTGGCGGCCACGCGCGATAGCGGACAGCAACGTTTCAATGGGTAGGTGTTGCACAGCGTCCAACACAACGAGGTCAACCGTACGGTGTGCGGGCAGCAAATGCGGCACCATAGTTGGGGTCGCAACCGTGCACGGCCGCAGCTTTCGCATGACGTCACCGTAGTCTTCAACGGCCGCACGCACCGAGGTAAGGCGTTCCTCAATCAGTAAACTGAAGAGCCCCTCGCTTTGCTCACGGTAAGTATTCAACGCGGTCTGCAGTTGCACCACGGAGGCTACCCGGATTGGAGCGGCAAGCGAGTTAACGTGGGCGGTATCAAGTGCCCTAAACCGTTTAGCCAGCCGGTCAAACGTGCTGCCTTCGACATCGGCAAGGTTTGGGTCAGCAGCCAACAAGTTTTGGAACACGGATGCCCACCAAGCCAAGTCCAACTCTGCATCCATGAACATTGGCTCTACGCGGCGCGTAGTGAAGTCGTCAAGCAACTCGGTCAAACCGTGGGCGACTAGACGTTTGTAAATACGGGTGCGTTCAGGCAAGCCCACGAGTGCCGGGGCATCATCTCGGAGCTTCTTAAACCGTTCCTCAAGATCAGCAATATCCGTTGCCGTGAGGTTCGCGCCCAGAGGTGTCGAGGCCAAAACCGGTTCCAGTTTCTGGCACAAGCGCACAACCTCAGCAAAATTGTCTTCGATCTCCGGAAGATTATTAGGCAACCGTGGCCAGCCACCACCTGGGCACTGAGTGGCCCAGACCGCTCGCTGCGTTTGCACCTCGAGCAGAGAGGCATGCAAGTCTGGCACCCGCACACCAGGACGCAACATGTCCTTGGCACGCTTCACTAACCGCCGGCGAACCACCCCGGACATCTCAATATTCTTCTGCGCACGCCATTGTTTCGTTGCCGTGGCGGCGACGAGGTCCTCGGCAGTACGTTCAAAGACCAGGGGCAAGAACGAATCCAAAATAATCCGCATTGCCGCTAGCATTTCTAACTGCTCGCCCCACTGGTCCAACGTTTTCGCCGGTACTAGCCCGGTATCTTCGCTCACCCGTGCGATGTGGCTCCGTAGCATCGCCAAAGGTCCACTGAGCTGGGTTTCAACATCTTCTAGGGCCTGTGTTGCGGCCTCATCAGTGTCTAAGTCAACCCCAAACCAAGGAGTTGAAGCTGGGCGCAGCGTGAATCCGCCCAGTTGGGCAAGTTGGAACAGGTCTTGGCCAATTGCTTCCCGGTTGCCCGAGGCAATGTGCAGTGCCGTTTCGGTTGTGAACCGCACGGTTGTTGACGGTGTCGGGCCCGTTGCTGTCAACCGCGCCAGCGCTTGAAGCGAGTCATAGGCGGAGATGCCCCACGGCGCGCGTGGCTGGTGCAGGCCGTCAACCATGGCACCCAACTTGGTGCGTGTTGCTACCAGGTTGGTTCGGTTTTCTGCGATCGCAGCGGAATCCAGGGATTCCGGCTCCAATGTCATGGCGCTGAGTAACCGGCGGGAGACAATCGTGCGCCAGTTAGGGCTCGGAACAACGTCGAGCAATAGCTCATCAAGGCCCAGTCCGCGCAAGCGCGCGGTCAGATCCTCAGCCGCTCTGCGGTGCCCCGGAACGTAAAGCACGTTGCGACCAATCGCGGCTGCCTCGGCAATAATCGCCGCAGCGACACCGGTTGAATCGGCGCCAATTGGGGCATCGATAAATAAGTGTGCGCCGGTAGCCAGCGCATCCAGGGCGCCCCGGCCGGTGATATCTAGGTCGCCGACTCCGCGTTCCATGTTTGGGTCAGAGTCTCCGCGTTGGACAGCAGGCAGGGGCACTTGCAGCGCGGCGATCGCGGAATCAGCACCTGCAAGCGCAGCAATAATCTCGTGGCGTTCCAAACCCACAACAAGGTCATCAAGGTCGTCAACAAGGGCTTGGCCCGGGTGAACAAACGTGCCCACTAGGACTTTGTCCGTCAGCGTGAAGTCAGGCAATACTGCTTGACCAAGTGTATTGACTCGGTCCAGGGCGGTAGAGGGATCAAATCCGTTTCCAGTGAAGGCACCCCGGGCCAAGGCCACTGGATCCAAAAGTGCACCGCGCGAACGCAGCGCCCGTGCAAGCACGGGGTTAATTTCAGCGGATGGTTCAAGACTTAACTCGTAATCGGTGTCCTGCCCCATGGATGAGATGGTGATGGGTCGCAGCAGCACGGGAGCTTGCACCGTGCGCGGCTCACCACTGCCGGCCGGGTCTGGTGTCACCGGGGTCGCGCTATTGGTCACCCGAGCCAGTGCCGCAACGTCATTTTGAGCCTGTGGGTCGCTTGTCTCCGTCCACGTGGCGATTCCGATCGCAAGGTAGGTTGGGGCGATTCCGTAGCGTTCCGCCTGATCGGTGGAACGTTGGGAAACGGCACGCGTCCGATGCCTAGCAATCGGCAGTGTGGCCGGGTCACGGAAAATATTGGGCAAGCGAGTAGGCCGGCCCGCAAATAGCTGCGCTATTCCGGATGGGTGCGCTGAGGTGAGATCCAAGATCGCGTCACCAAGCAAAGTGATGTCAGCTAGCGATGATCCACCGGCCAGAGAAACCAACGTAGCCCGCCAGTCCGCGACCGCTTGGGCAACCGCGACACCTGCCGTTACCGAGGGCACCAAAGTGGGTGCCTCAACAGCTGCTGGAGTTTCTTGGTTGTCTTGCTGGTTGTCTTGGGGTTGCAATGCAGTTCCACCCTTTGTGGGGTGCGACTGCGCGCTTAAATTTCGACCATGAGCCAAAGGCGATTTTGGCATGTGCTGCGCACCCCTTCATTCAAGTTCCAATGCGCTTAGATTGCACGCAAAAGATCAGATAAATACAGTCTCTTTTTACGTTATCTTGCATGAATGAGTTGACGCACTTGCCGCGCCGTTAGGTCGAGGTTCTCGGGGCCAGCGGGGATAACTCGACCAGCTGATGCAAGCCAGACTCTTGGGCCTTACCTGCCAGCTACGCGCCGCCATTGGCGCCGTGCCGAAGCGCACCTATGTGATTTAAGTGCTGTCTGGCCTGTGTAAATAGGTGATGGCATGAGCCGATCAGGGGGTGGCCAGCTCATGCCATCAATGAAAGCATGCATTAGATTTGCACCTTTGGTCAACCAAAACAGACCTTTCAGTCTGTTTTTGGATGTTTTTCACCCCCTCAACACCAAAAGGCACTGTTCTCTCGCATTCCACACCGTCGATTCCGACGTTTCCCCAAGTGTGAATTAACCGTCCACTACCGCCCAAATCAGCCCCCGCACCCTGGTTTGTAGCTTGAATGAACGCCAAATTGGGCCTCAGCCAGAAACCGGGTAACCTTGAGGAGGTTTCCCCCTTTCGCGTCCGTAGCTCAGGGGATAGAGCACCACTCTCCTAAAGTGGGTGTCGGCAGTTCGAATCTGCCCGGGCGCACCAGATTAATCAGCAAATTCGAAGCGCGGCCACCCTCCCAAGATTGGCCGCGCTTGGCATTTTCCCATCCCCCAGTCAGGCACAAAGAATTCTCGTGGCAGCGCATGTTCGGGAGCGAGCTTCACAAACAGATCATTACGGCCCTCTTTGATCAGATGCAAGCAAAGGCGCCAAGACTTCCGAATCTCCGAGTCAGCAAAGAGATCCTCTGGTACCACCTCAAAGCAGTATTTGCCGGACCAACGCGACGGCACCCCGCCGCACATGCCCCAGAATCTCACACGGTGAGATTTCCTGCCCGAAGATGACTCGCTCAAGAAACTGATCGAATCGATCACCCGCACCTCACTTTTTACTGACTTCACAGACGTCAAAGCGGTTACACCCTTGTGTTCGCGCGCTCACTATGCAAACTGTAAGCGCGAACACACGTGAGCGCTTTTAGGCTCCAGTCAAGAACTGTCATCTTCAATCAACTTTAGTGATCGTTAGTGATTGAGAATGCATCGAATAGATCATTACACTGCATTCAACGGTGCGAAGAGCATCAGAACGCTAAACAGAAGGACAAAGATGTCACGACACAAATTGAGACGTGAACCCACCTTGAACAAGTCGGTCGGAAGGCCCCTGACCGCGGGCGCTCTCAGCGCGATCCTGGTTTCAGCGGGGCTTGCAGGTGTTGCCCATGCTGCCCCTGAATACACCGAGATCCCACAAGACTCTATGAGTGTTGTAGATGCCAGCTCCGTGGAGATAGTCGGCGAAGGTGATAATGGTGCCCCAGAATTGATTCTGGATGGGGACAAGAACTCCTACTGGCACACCAAGTGGTCCGGGGGCAAAGATCCACTTCCTCACCACGTAACCATTAAGTTGGCGTCCACCCCAATTAACTTGGGCAAGATCGAACTCACACCGCGTCAGAGTTCATCAGGTTCCGGCCGCGCGAACGAATATGAACTTTGGACTTCGACCGACGCAGAGTGCGCAGAGGGTTCGTTCACCAAAGCAGCCGAAGGAATCTTGCACTCAAACAAGGTTGCCGAGGCTCTTGAAGACCGTGAAATCGTTCTAGATACACCGGTTGAAGCCACCTGTGCAAGCTTGAAGTACATCTCAAGTTGGGGCGGCCAGGCCGGAGACTCCCCTGAGTCACTGGTCGAACAGGTCGCAACTCTTGCGGAGTTCCGGGCTTTCACCGCTTCCGGTGAGGTCACCGAGCCGGAACCAGAAAAGCCCGTTGAGCCTCAGCCATTTGTTACCCTGACCGAGGGCGATCTTTCCGTAGATCTGCATGAGAACTTCCCACAGATCATCAGCTACGAACTTGATAGCAAGAAGGCAGACGGCAACAAGGGCGAGGCACTTAACAAAGTAGCCATTAACGGCGTCGAGTATGACGCACACGCAACTGAGGCATCGGTAAGCGGTGCCAAAGCCGTGTGGACCGTCAGTGTTCCTGCCCACGAGGGCCTAAGCTTCGATGTCACCGCTTCCATCACAGACGGTGTCATCCGTGTTGAACTTTCCAACCTCAAGGACGCTGACAAAGTTGTTCAGCAAGTTAGCTTCCCTGGCCTAGACCTCGTCACGCTCTCGGCAGCGGATGCTGGTGCTTCGTTGGTATCGACTCAGATGTCGGTTGACCGGAACAAACCCGGTGACCTTTTTGAAACGGTAGCCAGCGCTCAAACTGGCAACCGGGCGGCTTGGCTCGTAGTGCCTTCAACGTCCGAGATGTCCTTTGGTATGGAAAGCAACGCGATTGCTGACCACACCTCCAAGAATGCACGTCCCGGCAATGGCCTAAATGCTCGTTGGGTACGCAATGTTTCAGGATCCGGTGCAAACAAGCAGATCACCGTTTCCCCGGGCGTATTCACTTGGTTGGGTGCAGCGGTAGCTCAGCACGCACCCGGCATTGGTTACGATGAGAACCCATGGCTTGAAATCAAGCCCACCTTGGACGCTAACAGCGACAACGCAATCGACTGGCAGGACGGTGCTACCGCACTGCGCGACATTCGTCCCAAGGCTGCCGGCATGGAAGATGTGAAGAACACGGTAATTACCCGTATTCCATTCAACATTGTCTCCCAAGCCACCCACCCATTTCTACGCACCCTCGATGACACCAAGCGCATTGGTCTAGCCACCGACGGCCTAGGTCAGCAGGTCATGCTTAAGGGTTATGAGGCCGAGGGCCACGACTCTGCGCACCCTGACTACGCCGGGCACTACAACACCCGTGCCGGTGGACTTGAGGAGCTCAACCTGCTCGCCGAGGAAGCCGAGGACTGGAACGCCAAGATTGGTGTCCACGTCAACACGACTGAGACATACTCAGAGGCTTACAACTTCTCCGAGGACCTCATCACCATGCCGCCAGAGGCTGCTTGGGGTTGGATGAACCAGTCCTACTACATTGACTCCGCCAAGGACTTAGCCACTGGAAATGTTCTTAAGCGTTTCCAAGAGTTCTACGATGAGAAGCCCGACAACCTCACCTGGCTCTACGTCGACGTGTACTACCCGGACGGCTGGCAAGCGCAGCGTCTAGGTAAGGAACTCGCTAAGCAGGGTTGGGTTGTTACCTCCGAGTGGGCTGACAAGTTGCCAGACCAGAACCTGTGGTCACACTGGGCAAACGACGAGAACTACGGTGGCTCCACCAATAAGGGAATTAACTCCCAGGTCTTCCGCTACGTGGACAACGCTAACCGCGACCTGTTCAACCCGGACCCAATCTTGGGTCACACCTCAACCGTAGAGTTTGAGGGTTGGACCGGACACGTTAACTACAACGCGTTCATCAAGAACATTTGGGAACGCAACCTTCCTGCCAAGTTCCTGCAGCAGTCGGACATTCGTACTTGGGAAGATGAGAAGGTCACCTTCAACAACGGAACCGTCGCAACTTCCCCGGTCAAGACCATTGGCGGTCACGACATTCCGACAAACCGTGAGATCACCTACGACGGTGCCAACGTCTACAGCCAAGGCAAGTACCTGCTGCCATGGACCGACGGCGACAGCCGCCTGTACCACCTCAACCCTGAAGGTGGTTCAACCGAGTGGACTTTGACCAACTCTTGGAAGGACCAGAGCAGCGTCACCTTGTACAAGTTGACGGACACCGGCCGCGTTAAGGTTTCTGACCTTTCGGTTACCGGTGGCAAGATCACCATTGATGCGGAAAAGGGCCAGCCATACGTGCTGTACCCAACCAGCAAGGTTCCAGCTGCTAAGGCACCAAACTGGGGTTCCGGTTCCAACATTGTTGACCCTGGCTTCTTCTCAACTACCCTCGACGCCTACGATGTAACCGGTGACGTCGAAGTTGTTAAGACCGACCGTGCAAACCAGCAGGCTCAGATCAACGCTGGCCCTGGATCGATCTCCCAGGTTCTCGCCGATGGTAACCTGCCAGCCGGTAAGTGGAACGCATCTGCGTGGATTGAAATTGAATCTGGTAAGTCACGTGATGTATCACTAAGTGTTTCCGGTGAGGGCGTAACCCCAGTTGCTTACCAGCCGGTTGTAGATGGTGTACCAACCACTACGTACAACACGTCAACGGTTCTGAATGCAACGGCATCAGATGAGAAGCTCAACACCTACTTCCAGCGTGCTCGTGTCACGTTTGAAAGCATTGGCAAGCCGGTAACCTTTACAATTGCTGCCGGTGAGGGTGACGCAATTGTGTCGATCGATGACCTGCGTCTGACGGACTTTGTTCCACAAGACGCTCCAGCTGGAACTGGCGACGGCGTAGTTCTCTATGAGAACTTTGAGAACGCAGATGTTGGATACTGGCCATTTGTTACTGGAATCAAGAACCGCGGCGGAGACGCTCGCACCCAGCTGGCAGAAAAGCACGCACCGTTCTCCCAAAAGGGTTGGTACGGTAAGGACGCCACAGGAAAGGTTGTTAAGGGCGGTAAGCTCACAGACAACGTTCTTGACGGTACTTGGTCGCTCATGGCTCACGAGGAAAACCAGGGACGCATTCTGCAGACCTCACCAGCCTCGTTGAACTTCAAGGCAGGCCACAAGTACGAGGTTAGCTTTGATTACCAGAACGCAGTCGATGGTGCGTACCAGTTTGTAACCGGATACGACAAGCTAGACGGCACCAAAGCAACCTCAACGGACACCTCCAAGACTGTGTTTGGTGCTGTTCATGACACCACTCGCTACTCCCAGGAGTTCACTGCTGGTAGCTGTGGCACCTACTGGTTGGCTGTGGACAACTTGCTCGCAGCCCCACAAGCGGACCTAATCATCGATAACTTCCTGGTGCGCGACCTGGGAGTTTCCGATGAGCAGCCCGCCTGTGCTCAGGCCAAGATCGGTGGCGAAACCACCATGAAGGCCGGCCAAGCAGCAACAATCACCACCACGATTGTCAGCGAAGAAGCAACCACCGTTCAAGGTGCAATGCACGAGCTCATTGTTCCAGAGGGCTGGACCGCAGCTCTACAGACCAAGGGCGAAAGCACCATTGAACCCGGTGGATCATCAACCGCAACCTGGTTGGTAATTCCAAAGCCTGGCGAGACTACCGGAGCCCTTGAGTTCAACGGATCCTATGGAAAGGCAGAAACTACGGCACGCTTTGCAGTATCAGCTACTGCAAGTGCACACGTACTGCAGCCATTGCGTGAAGGTGAAAACTACCTCTCTGACCTGCCATTTGCAAAGAACCCATCCAACGGTTGGGGCCCGGTTGAACGCGACCAGGCAAATGGTGAACAAGGCCAAGGCGATGGTCCTGTCTTGAGCCTTGGCGGTACCGAATATGACAAGGGTCTTGGTGCCCACGCTACTTCGCAGATTGAATTCGATCTCAACGCACAGTGCACCGCCTTTAGCGCAATTGTTGGAGTCGATGACTTCCAAGGCACCACTGGCTCGGTGACGTTCCAAGTTGAGGACGGCAACGGCACCGTGCTTGCGGGCCCAACCCCAGTTCTTACCGGAGCATCAGCCCCGTATGAACTGACTGCGGACCTGACCGGAGTGCAGCGCCTAGTTCTCAAGGTCGGCGACGGAGGCAACGGTGTTGGTAACGACTGGGCCGACTGGGCCGATGCAAAGATCGACTGTGAAGCAGGCCCCGGCCAGCACCTCAGCATCAGCACCAGTGTTGCTGAAGTTGAAGTTGGGACCGAGTTTGAAGTCACGGTTGAAGGCTTTGACCCAGACGGTGAAGAGATCGTACTGACCGGTCAAGATGGTGCCGTTCTTGGCACTATGGCCGCCACCGACGAGGGCACCGTAAAGGTAACTCTTGATGAGAAAACTCCTGCCGGTGACTACGCGATTGTGGCAACCCAAAAGACCGATTCTGGAACTCTTGGAACCGCAACCTCAATTAAGGTCATCAATGAAACCATCATTGTTGATCCAGAGATTGAACTGTCTGTAACCAAGGTAGCTCAAGGCGAGGTCGTAACCATTACTGGTTCGGGTTACCTGGCTGGCGAGCAAGTCAACCTCACGTTGGCAGCAGGCCCAACTGACCTTGGATCTGCCATCGCTGATGAGGATGGAAACTTCACCCATGAAGTAACCATTCCAGCAGACACCGAGACCGGTGCCCACCTCATTAGTGCTACCGGAGTTTCGTCTGAATCGGTTGCTTCCGCTGAACTGACCGTAACTGCTGGCTCAGGTGATGGAGACGGAGACGGTTCCGGTGACGGTGATGGAGACGGAGACGGTTCCGGTGACGGTGATGGAGACGGAGACGGTTCCGGTGACGGTGATGGAGACGGAGACGGTTCCGGTGACGGTTCCGGTGACGGTTCCGGTGACGGTTCCGGTGACGGTTCCGGTGACGGTTCCGGTGACGGCGACCAATCTACGGATGACACCACCGGTGGTAAGGATGATGGGTCCTTGCCTATCACCGGTACCAACCTCCTGTGGTCAGGAAGCATCATGCTCCTGCTCCTAGTTGGCGGAGGCGCATTCGTTATCTACCGCAAACGCACGGCAGCTTAACTAACCGAGTGCTAGAACCAACTCGGAACTAGCGTAGGGTTACAAATCTAGGTGGGTGGGTCCAAAAATACTGGACCCACCCACCTAGCGCTTTCTAAAGGCGAACGTGCACATCCGCACGGGCGCGAGTGAGAGAAACAAGATTGGCGTTGGGTTCATCAACCGTGTTTACCCAGGCGATGGCTTCTGGACGGCTGCGTCCGTGCTTCATATGACGGGTAACCAAACGCTCAAGCCGTACTTCTTGGTCCACGTCAAGGTACACCACCAAGTCGAGGTGGGCTGCTACACGGTCCCATAGGTCTTGGTCTAGCAGCAAGTAGTTACCTTCAACAATGGTGAAGGCGGCGCCCTGGGTCAGTCGTATGCCCGCTGCAATGGGCTCTTCGATCTCACGTCGAAACTCGGGTACATATACGGGATCCTCTCCCGCTTGTAAACGTCTTAAGTCGGTCAGTAGACCAGCGACATCAAAAGTCTCTGGAGCACCTTTACGGTCAGCCAGTCCTAGGTCTGCGAGTACCTTTTGGGAAAGGTGATAGCCATCCATCGGAAACTGCTGAGCGCTTGGTAGCAGTGAGAAAAGCTGCTCAGAGGCTGTGGTCTTGCCGGCTCCCGGAGGGCCCACCAAACCAACCATGAAGGTCGCGGCCGTTGGCGTTTGCCAGCTATCTAGGTCTGGCGTCTCCTTGCGACTCTGTGCCAAGAGCATACTTTCCTGACGTAGATACGCAGCTAGTTGGTCGATGTTGAGGATCGTTGGCTGTTCCATGGACCAAGCCTATTAGCCTTCGAGGTCCTCGTACCGTGCTATGGGTTTGAAAAACGCTACCAGTTTTCCATTTCGGTATCTACGACAGAAACAATTGTTTGAGTTGGACCATCAATCACCACACCGAGCTCGATGCTTCTTCCCGTGCCGTAACTTTCAAGATCTGACATGATTTCCTTGTCAACCGAGATACTCACGGAAACACCGGCCTGTGTTTTAGGTAGAACTCGTACTCGATTTTCTGAGTAACCGTACGCGTTTACTGTTGTAGAGGACTTTGTGATGGCATGTGGCCAGTCCATCTGCATCTGTGTATCGAGCTCATCAATGTTCTTGGTGTGCTGAAGCAACACTGCATCGCCCTGTTTTTGGGCTTCTTCAGTGAGTGGGAATCCTCCAAAGCTCTCGGGAACCTTCGCTGGCGGCTGCTCGTAATAGACGTACCCTTTGATATTTTCAGTCAGGTACTGACTCAGATCTCTTTGTACTTCGGTGAACTGCTCTTGGTTTGCTACTTTAGTAAGCTGCGTCAGTGGATTTTGGGCCGCAAAATACACGTACCCGCCAACGGCAACCCCCAAATAGCCAAGGACTAGCACAAATAACTTCCAGCGCTTCTTCAGCACCTTCATGTTTCCTCCCAAGAACCGGTCTAACCCGCATCAAAGCCCTGTAACAACGGATGTTGCAACCGGTATAGCCGTAATATGGTGAGCCCGTAACTTCTGACATCAAGAGTTTCGATGCTGTACTAAGGTTCTCAACTCCTGCAAAATATTGCGTCCCCCTAGAGTCGCATTTGCGCTGAGACTCCGTGTGAAATTCTCCACCTCTAGGCGGGTTCCGATGAATCTGTTGGCTTTTCAAAGCGATCGCCTCCCGGAAAATACTGTAGCGCACGGTTACATTCATTCAAGTTCTGAGCAGATACCTACCGCGCCCACGATCAGTGGAAGAATTACACCATGACAAATCCCAAGTTCCTTACCCCTGAAAATGCGCCAACCGATGCAGTCTGGGTCGAGCGCATAGGCGAACGCAAGTATGTGGGCTACAACGACCGAGGCGCTCAAGTCGCCATAGCTGGCGCTGGCGTTGAGGGTACCTTTACTCCCGGTGAATTGCTTAAGTTGGCTGCGGGGGCCTGCACAGGATTGGTTACCGACCGTGCACTAGCCCGCCGTGCCGGCGCCGACTACAACGCACAAGTACAGGTTTCAAGTGTCAAGAATGACCCAGAGAACCGATACGAGACCTTTGCAGAGACCCTCGTAGTGGATCTCAACGCACTTGAACCAGAAGCCCGCGAACGCCTACTAGGCCTGATCCAGAGCACCGTAGAAAGCCAATGCACGGTGGGACGCACCATCGAAGCGGGCGCCAAGATCACCCTTGAAGTAGTTCCCGACTAGTGTCTGCACTCGCATGTAAACCATGGGCAGGTCTTACCGGTTAGATTACCTGCGGCCTAGGCTGGTTCGACAAGCTTCAGAAACAAAAAGAATGACCGTGAACGGGATTCCATTCACGGTCATTCTTTGTTGGGTTTTCCTATTGGATAATCCAGAGTACATCTAGCACTCACTCGTTATGCTCCAATACCAAAACGCGTAGCACCACAATCAGTGCAACGGCGAATCGCAAAACCATGTGTCCGTCCGGACTCCGTGGTAACCCCTGGCATGGAGCAACCAAAACGGTGCTCGGTACCAAAGCGGTCAATCGAAACCGGACGCTGTGTCAAAATGGCGGTCATTTTGTCTTCCTTTCTTACCGGCCCTCCTATTGGGCCTTCTTTCTGTGTTCGTGCGGTGAAAAGCGTGGTTTGCTTCTCGGTGTCCGCACTGGTGCACGCAGGAGATCCCTCTCCACGGCGGCCAGATGGCCGCTACCGTCCTATCAAGTTCAATTCGCTATCGCTACAGCGCGAGTTGGCTTAGCTCACAAGATGACGGTAGTCGTGCTGGGTGAAATAGCGGTGAATGCTACCCACACACGGGGCAACGGTTAGATGTATTCTTACACTCGCTATAACAACCAAGAGGTCTATACTATTCCATAGTTAGCCGTTTGACTAGTTGAATTTGCAAGTGTTGTGAATAGGTTTGGTATTTACACTCGGTCGTCGTGCGGTGCACTGCCGATGGCTATAGGGTCAACTAGGTAGGTGCAACGGCACCAACTCAGCCAAGTATTTTTTGGGAGGCACCATGGCAATGCGCAAGAAATCCTCCTCCAGTGACCCTATCTTTGACCTGGCACTGGCGAAGGCAACCGTTATTCCCGCCAGCACTATCAAGGCCTATGTTGATGCTGTTCGCAGGAAAAACCCAAACGCCTCTCCCGAGCAAGTTATCAAGATCCTCGCCAGCCAATATAAAGCACTCATGCGTGCCACCGGAGGCGCAGTCGGAGTAAGTGCAGCGTTGCCTGGGATTGGCACGACTACTGCTCTCATCCTCAGCGCTGCCGATGTCGGCGCCTTCTTGTTCTCGGCCAGTCTCTTCAGTTTGGCCATTGCCGATGTCCATGGGATTGAGGTCGCCGATGTAGAACGCCGCAAGGCCCTGCTCCTGACCTCAGTACTTGGAGACACCGGTTCAAAGACCGTTCGCGACGTCACCGGCAAACCCACAATGCTTTGGGGCACGACCCTGCTGACTTCTCTGCCAAAATCAACCATTAAACAAGTGAATGGTGTCTTGGCATCTCGCTTTATTAAACGCCAACTGATCAAGTACACGGGACTTACCGTAGGCCGGATTGTCCCCTTTGGTGTGGGGGCAGTCGTTGGCATCGTGGGTGGCAACGGGCTCGCTGCGACCGTGATTTCCCAAACCGACAAGGCGTTTGGACCGGCACCGGCAAGTTTCTCGCGTCCAATCATCACGGTGATTGAGCAAGCTACTGCGTCTGAAGATCCGGTTTCGATGAGTTCAATTTCAGGCTAGCGCCTTTGCTATACGCGGTTATCTTCCCCCAAACCCAGGAACCAAAATAACTTAGGGGGCAATAACGATCACCGTTACTGCCCCCTAAGTTCACTGCATGCTGGTCAGCAACCGAGATTACTGCCCGTCGCTATCCGGCTCCTCACAGTGTTTATTGACCACCAGGACCGGACACTTGGAGTGGTGCAGGACGGCCTGGCTCGTTGAGCCGAGTAGCAATCCGGCAAAACCTCCGCGCCCGCGCGATCCAACCACGAGCAAGTCTGCGGCCTGCGAAAACTCGGTCAGAAGCTCCGCGCCGGATCCATCAAGCGCAATCCGACGGATCTTGAGTCCGGGGTTCTCCTCCTCAACGGCATCGACAATCATGTCCAGACCAGATGCAATATCTCGCAAGACCTGTTCATGGTCGACCGCTGCTGGCAACCAGGACAAGATGCCAGAACCGCTAGTTACGGGAACACCGGTCACGGCAACGAGCTCTGCGTCCCAGATCTTGGAGTAAAACACGGCCCGGTGCAGCGCTCCGTGTGCAGGGGCTGATCCATCGATTCCAACGATCACACGTTTTATCGGTTTGATTGATGGTAGCGGTAGCTCTTCTTTTAGTCCTCTTCCCGGAACTACAATCACTGGACAGCGGGCATGAGCTGGCAGTGCTGAAGAAACCGTGCCCAACAAACGCTCGGCAAACCCGGAACGTCCCCGCGTACCAACCACCACGAGGTCGTGGTCAGCGGAGAGTTCTACGAGTGCCCCGGCAGGATCACCCGAGGCAATCTGTGCGGTCACCGGAATATTTGCTTCGTGCACACGCTCGGCCGCACTCGCAAGAACCACTCGCGCGCCCTCCTGAATCGTTGAATCATCCAGGGCCGCGTATCCCCCATCGAGTGAGGCGGCTGCAAACGTGGGTAAAGAATACGAACAGGCAATTGTAATCTTGGCATTGCCTTTTTGTGCCAACGAAATGGCCCAATCCAAGGCGTGCAGACTCGCCAATGAGCCATCTACACCAACCAAGATTGAGAATTGTCCAGCCATGGTCAACCTCCCTTAGGGTCGTATCTATCCTTTACCAAGTCTAAACCCTAAATACCCAAAACATAGGCTCAGCAGGACATAAAGAGGACCTGAGTCCCGCACTTAAAGGGAATAGGCCTAGAATTTAGACAAATACCGTCCATGGTCTGGCCTAATACTTTACTAATACATGGGATTGCTAATTGGCTAAACAAAACGGCGCCCCATGACTCGGTCATGGGGCGCCGTTTCAGAAAATCTGGAAGATTACCTACTACTGAACGCGGATGAAAGTTGGGTTGGACTGCCAGATCTTACGGAACTGGACAGACTTTCCTGGCTTCGGCGCATCAATCTGCTGGTTACCACCGGCGTAGATTGCGATGTGTCCGGGGGTCCAGATCAGGTCACCTGGCTGTGCATTGGCGCGGGAAACGACCGTTCCAATCTTGCCCTGTGCACCCGAGGAACGCGGCAGGTTTACGCCGAGCTGCTTGTACACGTATGAGGTGAAACCGGAGCAGTCGAATCCGCTTGGCGTGGTCCCGCCCCAAACGTATGGGGTTCCCACGTAGCGTGCAGCGATTTCAAGAACGGCGTTGCCGTTCACGGAAGCTGGTGGAGCGGACTTTGCCTCCTGCTTGGCCGGCGCGCTTGCGTTCGAGGTTGAGCTCGAGACCGCTGCGCGGCTAGCGTTGCGTGTTGCCGAGCGTGGCTCAGCACGCACTACAACTGGCTTTGGCTTTGGTTTTGCGGTTACCTTGATCGCGGAGGCTTCCGTGGTCCATGTGGCGTCCGCGGCAACCTTGACGGTTGGAGCTGCCTTCACAATGGCCTTGGCCTGTGCGGTAAGAGCGGTAACGTCGACGGTTCCGATTGCGGATCCGGTCGCGCTGTCGGCAAATGCTGGTGCAGCACCTGCAATACCCATAACCAGTCCGGAAGATACTGCTGCTACTGCGGTCCGGCGGCTAACTGTTGCCACGTTTGCAGTGGCTGCGCTTGCCATAGCCACGATTGGGGCCATTGGCTTGCGGTTCGCCTTGTGACGGGCGCGGTACTCAGTGTTAATCACTTAGTTCTCCAAACGCCGACGAAGTAAGCTGTCGGGTTCGAGTTGGAGATAACTCGGCTCAAAATAAAATTCAGGCAAACTTCTGAGCCTGAAAATCATGTTGGGCTTCACCCCAAGGCTGATCTTACAGCCGAAGGTGGGTCCCCCGCCCCTGTCATTCGTGTAGGTCCAGGTTCCGCTCGGCGACAGGGTTTGGCGTTCCGGCGAAAACTTCAACAAAGGGTCAATTTGTGAAGCATTTGCAACTGTACCGCGTGACTTTCTCTTTGTCACGCGTTGGTTACGGTCGAATCTCAAACTGGTAACAACTTGCCAGATTGAGCAGAGCATTACCGTGCTTGATCAGTGGAAACGACGATCCCTCAAGAGTTTGCAATGAAAATGTGACGTGCAACCTCATCGGGGAGATCAAGAATAATCTCGGCATCTGGAGCACCAGCCGCGACCAATGCTTGGGTTGTCGACTCAAGCTTGACTTTGTTGCCAGGCGTAATTCCGGCCTCGGCGAGGCGTGCTAAGAGTTCAACGTCGGTCTGCAGCGGTTCGCCCAACCGGGCAACGGTTGCTACCACCGAATGCTCGAGCTTACTTTCGGCCACAAAAGCGGATAGCGAAATGACGCCCTCAAGGAAGGGCACATCGGGGTCTTGGCCACCGATTTCCTCAAGCCCTGGAATTGGGTTGCCATAGGGTGAGAATTGAGGACGGTTCAGGAGCGTGTGAATACGCTCTTCTACCCGTTCACTCATCACGTGTTCCCAGCGACAGGCTTCCTCGTGGACAAATTCCCAGTCGAGCCCAATAACATCCGTCAGCAGGCGCTCAGCCAAACGGTGTTTGCGCATAACTCGCATGGCCTTGTCTGAGCCAGATTTTGTTAGTTCGAGGTGACGGTCTCCACCAATAATGAGCAACCCATCGCGTTCCATACGGGACACGGTTTGGGAAACCGTGGGGCCGGAATGTCCCAGGCGCTCGGCAATCCGCGCGCGCAGCGGCACAATGCCTTCTTCAGCAAGTTCATAGATTGTCCGCAGATACATTTCCGTGGTGTCGATCAGATCACTCACTGCTGCCTCCAACGAGTTTGGGTTGTGTTGCGTGCGTTTGGGCTTGCTACCGAGCGTAACAATCGCGTCCAGCCTACTTTAGCCGGGTTTACCAGTTAGACGGGCCGTGCAACACCGCCAAGCCAGCGGTTGAACACCACAGGGTGAAGTTCCCCTCTTCGTGGATCCATGTGGATTCGTGGATCCATGTGGACTCACGTGCACAAGGCCCCAGGTTGAGGATATTCTGTTGGCGTGACCCAACCTGTGCTGACAATACCTAAGTCCCTGCTCCCTCTAGATGGCCGCTTTGGCAGTGGTCCGAGTAAGATTCGCGATGCCCAAGTAGATGCGCTTGCCTCTACCGGCCGCGCTTTGCTTGGAACTTCACACCGCCAGGCCCCCGTTAAGGACCTCGTTGGGCGCGTGCGCCAGGGAGTCGCGGACCTTTTCGACATCCCCGAGGGATACGAGGTTATCTTGGGTAACGGTGGCTCAACCGCTTTTTGGGACGCGGCTACCTTCGGTTTGGTCAAGAACCAGGCGGCTCATGCAACGTTTGGGGAGTTTGGCGCTAAATTCGCCAAGGCCACACAGGCCGCTCCATTCCTTGCCGATTCCGTAGTGACCACCGTTGCACCCGGCCAGTCCGTAACTCCCCCGTTCCACGCAGGGGCTGACGTTTACGCTTGGCCGCAGAATGAGACGTCAACCGGTGCGGTTGCCCCTGTTGTCCGGGTTCCCGGTTCACTCGAGGAGGGCGCATTAATCGTTATCGATGCTACTTCCGCGGCGGGTGGTTTGACGGTCGACATTAGCGAGACCGATGTTTACTACTTTGCTCCGCAAAAATCGTTCGCCGCAGATGGCGGTCTGTGGCTGGCGATCATGTCACCGGCGGCTATCGCCCGGATCGCCGAGATTCATGACTCGGGCCGGTGGATCCCAGATTTCCTGTCTCTGCAAGCAGCCGTGACGAATTCACGCGCAAACCAGACCCTGAACACCCCTGCCCTAGCAACCTTGGTCCTGTTGGCTGAGCAGCTCGACTGGCTCAACGGCCAAGGCGGTCTCGGTTGGGCCGCCGCGCGCACAAGTGAATCCAGCACCATTTTGTACGACTGGGCTCAGGCGTCCAATTACGCGGCCCCGTTTGTTTCTGACCAGGCAACTCGGTCTGCGGTTGTCGGCACCATTGACTTCAATGACACGGTTGATGCCGCAGAGGTTGCAAAGGTCCTGCGTGCCAATGGCGTGGTCGACGTTGATCCGTACCGCAAACTCGGTCGCAATCAACTGCGCGTCGCAATGTTCCCAGCAGTAGAACCAGCCGACGTGGCCGCTCTGACCAAGTGCATCGACTACGTCATTGCAAACCTGTAGTTTGTAACCCTTTGGGGCGCTAACCCCGCACCATGCCAACAACATTCCTAGTTGCTAACGAGAAGCGGCGGGCCACACATATTTGTGTGACCCGCCGCTTCTCGTTCTACACAGTCATACTCGCGCAGTGCAACTCTGCTTACCTCTGGTTTTAGACTACTCCCCAATTTTTGCTTGGGCCAAGAATTCTAGGTCAGCAGTCGTCAGCTCCAAGCCTTCGGCGCCATGTTCTGCATTGCCATCTGCAATCTCAGACTTGACCGGCGCCGAGCCTGATTCGGTTTCAACCGCGGGTGCTAAGCCTAGGATGTCGTGTTCCCTGGTGGCTTGAGGAAAGGCGCCGTCCATGAACCCGTGCTTAACCTTGGCTACCAATGCGGTCAACGCTGTTGCAGCTCCACCGAAGAAGAAAATTCCAGCGAGGAACTCTGAGCCGGTTAATGGGGCAAGCACCATGAGGCTCACGCCGAGGATCATGAGCCCTGCGGTAAGTACCTTTTTGACTGCTCCGGGCTTGTTCGTGGTTTCTCGCTCGTTCATGGTTCCTCCAGAAGTATTTCTTCTATTCTAACCATAAAAACGATTAATACTAGTTTTTATTGAGGAGTAAGAGCCTTATGTCCCTTTTTTCGGCGACGGCTCTGCGGAGGGTGGGTTCGTCCCGCACTCGGACGCGCGCCCACGGCCGTGACCTTTGGCTTCACTAGAGTGTTCGGGGTGGAATTACTGAGGCAATTGTCTTCAACCTCTCCCTTAGATCCACTGAGGCCAGTCTCGGAGGCACCTAAGACTGATACCTCGGTCTGAGCCTCCTCCGGTTCGGCATCGTAGCTAATTTTGATCAGCGGGCGACTACGAAGCGCGTATCTGACGTTGTAGTTCCAGTGTTTGCGGGTCCAGAACGCGGCCCATATGGCAACGATGATGGAAGCAATAGCTCCGACACCAACCCCCCAACGACCGCCATACTCTTCAGCAATCCAACCCACGACCGGCGCACCTATCGGGGTGGCACCAACCACAACAATGAGATAGAGCGCCATGACTCGTCCGCGCATCTGCGGTTCAACCGACATTTGGATGGTCGCATTCGCTGCGGTCAGCATGGTCAACGAGCTAAATCCGACCGCTATTGACACCAAACCGTACAATTCCATGTTTGGCATAACCGCCATAATTCCGGCAGAGATACCAAACATAAGTGCCGCACCAATGACTAGCCGCACGCGAGGCTGCTTGCGACGGGCCGCTACGAGCGCGCCCGTCAAGGAACCTATCGCCAAAATGGACCCCAGCACCCCATACTCGGCTGCGTCTTTTTGGAAGATCTCGGTGACCATGACAATTGAGGTCAGTTGGAAGTTCAACCCAAACGTGGAGACCACCCCAACAACAACCATGATGACAATGATGTCGGTGCGGGTACGAACATACTTCAATCCCTGGCGGATCTGACCCTTTTCCCGGGCAGGACGCGGCATCCGGTTAAACTCAGCCTTACGCATGATGGACATCGCCCAAATTGTTGCCCCAAATGAGACGGCATTGAGCACAAACGCCCATCCGGTTCCAACCGCGGCGATCAACAGTCCGGCAATTCCGGGCCCAACTAGACGGGCAGCGTTAAAGGACGCGGAGTTCAGCCCCACCGCATTGGGCAGGTGACTTGATGGCACCATCTCGGCCACAAACACTTGCCGCGCGGGGTTATCAATTGCAGCAACCACGCCAAGCAGAAGCGCTAGGACATAGACGTGCCACAGTTGGACTAGGTCCGTTAAAACTAAAAACCCAAGGATAGCGGCCAGCAGCCCCATTGCTCCTTGGGTAAACATCAACAGCTTGCGGCGGTCCAACCTATCGGCCAGAACTCCCGCCCATGCGGATAAGAACAGGACCGGCAAGAACTGCAATCCTGTAACAATACCAACGGCGGCTCCGGACCCGTCCGTCAGGTGCTGCATAACCAACCAGTCCTGGGCAATACGCTGCATCCAGGTACCCACGTTGGCCACGAGGGCCGCACCAAACCAAACTCGGTAGTTGTAATACTTTAACGACGCAAAAGTTGCGCTCATTTACCAGCAATCCTTTTCAGCAGCTCACTCGCCGTAGCAAGGATCTGCCGTTCTTCAAGAGTAAGCTCTTCGAGCCTACTGGTGAGCCAGACATCGCGCAGACGTCTAGTCTCGGTTACTTCAAACCTGCCAGCATCAGTGAGCTCCACGTACACCTGACGCTTATCGAGGTCGTTCCCCACCTTGGCTGCAAGCCCCATTTCAACGAGGGCGTTTACCGTGCGGGTCATCGATGGCGGCTTAACGCCTTCTAATTCCGCCAATGCCCCCGGGGTCATTGGGCCGTGCTTGTGCAGGTAGGCCAAGGTGGCAAATTGATGTTCTGGAAGTTCCACCTGTCCGCGCGAGGCACGCATATGCCGCACAAGGCGGTTAGTTGCTACTCGAATTTCAGCGGCGAGGGGAACAGGATGACAAGACGATGATTCAGCCACTCCTTTACCCTAACTCATTACTCAAGGTAATTAAATAGGGTAACGATATCGCCTGGCTCACTTTTCATAGGATGACTTTAGAGTGCGTTCAGCGGCTGAAGCACCGGTCGACCCTACGTTTATGGAACGTACGCCACTACGGCTGCTGCGTCACCAATGAGTTCAAGAGGCCCCACGCCGTGTGGTGCAAAGACAGACTGGCCTGCGGATAATGAGAGTTCCTCGCCCAGTGCGGTGCGCACGGTCAGGGCATTTCGAAGGCATAACACGATGCGTGGACCCGACTGTGTCACGAGCGCATGCCCGCCCACCGCCCCATACAAGAGGGAGAACTCCTGCGCGGGGCTGCGGTACTGAGTGAGCCCACCTGGGACCGCACGTAGTTGCGGGCGGATTGGTGCGGCCGGCGTAAAATCGGTCGCAGCCATGAGCTCATCCGTGTCAACTCGCTTCGGGGTGAGACCGGCACGTAACACGTTATCCGAGCTCGCCATGACTTCGACGCCAAGGCCCCCAAGATAGGCATGGATCTGCCCGGCCGCCAGATACACGGCCTCCCCCGGCTCAAGCGAGACACGATTGAGCAAAAGAGACACCAGCGCGCCCGGGTCCCCGGGGTATTGACGGGCCAAATCGATTGCCGTCACATGGCCACGGGAAACTCGTTCGCCCCGCTCTTTGCGGCCGACAATGACTCGTTCAACCGAGGCAATAGTCTGGTCAAGCTCTTCGCGGCAGTTCCGGTTGCGCAACTCCAACGCCGCCCGCAGCGCGGCTTCTACTCCGGCAGCATTTGGTTGGCGTTCAAGAGCCGAGCGCATGCTCGCCACAGTGGAACCGGACAGTCCAGCCAGCAGTTCCAATGTACGCCTCGGGCGGCGAAAACCGCACAGACCTTCAAACGGCGTGAGCGCAATGAGCATTTCTGGTTTATGAAAAGCATCCTTGTAGTTGCGCTGGTCGCTGTCCGGGGCAAGGCCTAGCGTATTCTCCCGCTGAAAGCCGGCCCGGGCAACGTGGGGGCGCGGGTGCACTTGCAGCGATAACGGCTGGGCAGCTGACAACACCTTGAGCAAATAGGGCAGCACTGGGCCAAATTCATTAGCCACGGCGCTGCCAAGCATGAAGTCCGGGTTAGCCCGGACGAGGTCACCAAGCGCGCCGGCCTGGGAAATTTCGTTATCCGTTCCCGCTGTCGGCATACGGTAGAAGCTTGAGTCCGGGTGTTGCCCAACCACTTGCCCCTGCACCAAACTTGGCGCAGAAGCATGCGCGCCCAACCACAACTCGGCGGCGGGCGCTCCCGTACGCGGCCAGCCAAAGGCATCGAAAATAACCGTGTCAGACCCCCAGGAGTACTCCTGAATTGGATTAACTAACCGGAACAAGTTTGGACGTGGCACGGTTAAATCCTAGCTGACCAGCTGATTAAAGGCCGGAACCTGTAACAAAACAAACTGGGGCGCCCCTCACCTAGTTGGCGAGGAGCACCCCAGCGTTCGCGGATCGGTTGAATGCCACCAAAAACTAGCTCGTTTTCGTGCCGTTCAACAGATGAATGGAACTAGATCAATGCGTTTTGGATTGGTCCCAGAACGAAGTAGACCACGAACATGGCGGTCACAACCCACATCAGTGGGTGCACCTTCTTGCCCTTGCCCTTAACAACCTGAATTGCTGCCCAGAACAGGAAGCCTGCACCGATTCCGTCGGTGATCGAGTAGGTGAACGGCATGATCACGATCGTCAAGAACGCAGGAAGCGCAATCTCGAAGTCGTTCCACTTCACGCCGGTTACCTGGGTCATCATGAGGAATCCTACGAATACCAGCGCCGGGGTGGCAGCCTCGTAAGGCACCATTCCAACGAGTGGTGCAAGGAACGTGGACAACAGGAACGCAACTCCGGTAACGATTGGGGCAAGCCCCGTACGGGCACCTTCACCAACACCGGAGGCGGACTCAATAAACGCGGTGTTCGAAGATACCGAGCCCACACCACCGGCAACAGCCGCTAGGGAGTCAATAACCAAGATCTTCTGCGTGTTTGGTGGGTTGCCACCTTCATCCAGCAGGCCGGCCTCAGCACCTACGGCAACCATGGTTCCCATGGTGTCAAAGAAGTCAGCGAGCAGGAGCGAGAACACAATGAGTACGACCGCAACGATGCCGATTTTCCCAATGGCACCAAACAGGGAGAAGTGACCCAGCAGGGAGAAGTTGGGAGTTTGAATGAACTCTTCCGGCACGGTTGGTGCGTTAAGGTTCCAACCCGATGGGTTTGCTGCGGCACCGGAGCCGTCGGAGTTCTTTGGTCCGAGCTCTGCAACCTTTTCAATGATGACGGCCAAGACCGTTGCGCCCAGGATTGACCAGAGCATGGCGCCCTTTACCTTGCGCGCGGTCAGCAGAACAATGGCAAGCAAGCCGACAATGAACACCAGCATTGGCCAGCTGTCAAAGGAACCGGAGGTTCCCAACTGCACGGGGGTGCCCGGCTGGTTGCCCGGCAGGTAATCGAACATGGCCGGGGTGGTCACGATTCCGGCGTTCACCAAGCCGATGAACGCAATGAACGCACCAATACCAACGGAGATTGCGGTCTTCAGACCCGCAGGGACAGCCTTGAACACTGCGGTACGGAACCCGGTCAATACCAAGATGAGGATTACTAGACCTTCAAGAACAACAAGGCCCATGCCGTCTGCCCAGGTCATTTCCGGCATCTTGACGATCGTGAACGCGACCAGGGCGTTGAGGCCAAGTCCGGCTGCAAGCGCAATTGGGTAGTTTGCAATGGATCCCATTGCGATTGACATGATTCCGGCAATGAGCGCGGTGGTTGCCGCGATCAGCGGAACTCCGGCACCAAAGGCAAAGGGGTCACCGGTTGCCAACTCGGCACCAAGATAGTGGCCTTGCGAGTCGGGGGTCAGACCAAGAATCAGAGGGTTGAGCACAATGATGTAACTCATTGCGAAGAAGGTAACCAGACCACCACGGATCTCGCGGCCTAAATCAGAGCCTCGTTCGGTAATTTTAAAGTAGGAATCTAGGAAACCTTTGAAACCGCTTTGCGGCTTGGGTGAGCGCGATTTCTTCGCGGCAGTTGGGGTGTTCGCCATGGGCATATTGTGCACGACTTTTGCCAAAAAATTAAATACAGCCCAAAGGCTATATGTCCACTTTAGCCCGGTTTGCTGTTGCCGGACATCACCTAAAGCGCTTAACCCACGAGTTTGAGCGCCAAACGATGAGCCAAATCACCAAAAAATCTCACTTATTACGGCGTGAAATACCGCCGCTACCAGCGGCTACCCGCCCGGGGCAGTCCGGGTGAATAGCGCTGTTTTGCATGCCTATTCGGCTTGGGAATCGGAGCCGTTATCCGGAGCGACAATCGTGTCAGCTAATTGCTCCAAATCCGCAGCAATGGACCGAGCAATCTCGCTTTCATGATCCGTATTGGCCTCCGCCGGCTTTGGGTCCGGCAACGCGGCTAATTCTTCAGCCGTCACCTCAACAACCGCCGAGTCATTGATATACGGTTCCATGTTGGGCCATTCACTGCGCCGCTCGGGAACATCGGTTTCACTATGCGCACCACATCCGTGCCCGAGCGCAACGACCTTGCCGTCATCTGGTGACCACGCATTGGCGCATACGCCAAACACCTGCCCCAAGGACCCCTGCAAGGGCACCAAGAAGCCACATGAGCCGCATCCCGCGGCCGACTGCAGCGACCCGGCTGACCGTGGTCCATGATCCCCGGCAAACCAACGCGCGGCAGCATCATTACGGCCATCCTCAGACAGGATTCGCGCACGCTCAAGTGCGAGTTCCTCAATAGCAACGGCGTCTTCTTCGTCAACACCGGTCGCCACATAACCGGGCACTAACCGCGGGTCATCTGCGCTAAATGGCAGCACGTCACCCGGTCCAATGTCGCCCGGTTGCAGCCGCTGCGCCCAAGGCAACCACTCCGGGGCCAAGATGGCCTGGTCGGTTGGCAGCAGTTGAACCTCGCACACGGTTGCGGCGCGTCCACGGGGAGCACGAGCAACCGTAACTGTCCACACCCAGCCGACGTAACCGCGCAGCGTGCACGCAAACTCGTGGCTCAGGAGCCGTTCATCAACCATGACGGAACGCAGGTGCTCACCCACATCCGCGGGTGACTCAGCTGCTAGTTCCGCTGATTCGCGGGCTACCGAGGCAGCATTGGCGAGCACCAGGTCCTTCTTGAGGCGGGCAGGCCTCTTTGGCGCGGTGGCTGTGGTCATATTATCTAAGCCTCAATACTGTCCGCGATACCCCGCAGGACAATTGCAGTTTTGGACGCAGTTGCTTTATCCGGGTACCGACCACGGCGCAACTGGTTTCCAAGCGAGTCAAGCAAACGGATAACGTCCTCAACCATGACAGCCACTTCCTCGGCTGGCCTGCGCGTAGCGCGCGCAATCGATGGCAAGGGATCAAGGTATTTCACTGAAAGCGCCTGCGGACCTTTTTTTCCGTCAGCAACGCCAAATTCCACGCGGGCACCCTGCTTCGGGGCTGGCGCGTCCTGTGGAAGCGCTGAAGCGTGCAAAAAAACTTGGTCTCCCTCATCCGTAGTGATGAAACCAAAGCCGCGTTCGGCATCGAAAAACTTGACCTTACCGGTGGGCACTGCTACCTCGTAGTTCGCTTGGAGTAGAGCGATTTGCTCCAATAAGTAATTGGATTTCTAAGTTTACCCGTGCCAGCGACTTATATTGACCTGAATCGCCAAGCGCGAAACCTCCCCAGATGAATCCCACACTATTCGGCACTGTTGGACTCTTCGTTGCCGTGGCTCGTGGGTCACTACCCGCCCACACCGCCTAGATAGCAAGTAATGTTAGTGAGATGGCCACTTTCTCTGACTCGATTCGATTTGCGCAACAGGACCGGCTGGTCCGGCTGTTGCAGCTACGGCCGGACCTAGCATCCCCATCACCGGGAACGTTGTACTCACTTGCAGCCCGTGCGACCAACTCTCATTCCATGACCAGAGCCATGGCGGGCCTCGATAACTCGCAATTACAGGTGCTGGAATCCGTCGTGGTGTTAGCAACCCTGCATGAGCAAGTAACCAGCGATTTAGTATGTGTCGCAATCTTGGGTGCCCCAAGCAGCAGTGACGCCCCCGGCCCTGATCAGGGCACGGAAACGCAAGATCCCCGCGAGCGACAAACGATTCTCGATGCCATAGCCCATTTGTCGGACCTGGCCCTGTTATGGGCGCCGGAGCCTGGAATTTTGCGCGGTGCGGCGGGAATTGAAGAGGCCTTTGATCGGTTCCCCGCGGGCTTTGGCCCGCTCGGAGTGCACCCCACTCCTGCCCTGCCGCTGCCTACGACGGCTCCTGTTCAGGCATCGGCAATCTTGCAAGCAATGCTGTGGGGGCCACCCGTTGGGCTGGTGCCAGCAAATCTTTTTGAGCAACAGAACTCGCATGCCGAGCCGGCAACTTCCGGGGCGCTGCGGTGGTTGCTCACGCACCACTATTTGGAGCTTATTGACCCCACCCATGTTTCGCTGCCTCGGCAGGTTGCCTACGGGCTGCGGCACAACCGAACCCACCGCGGGCTCGCCACGCCACCGGCCGTAACAAGTGCAACCGGCTTTGTTGCTGATCCGCAGATTCAAACTGAAAGTGCCAGCGCGGCGGCAGATTTGGTACGCCAGGTAGCCGAGCTCATCAGCGCTTGGGAGGCCGAGCCATCCCCTGCCCTGCGGTCGGGCGGCCTGCCCGTGCGGGAAGTTAAACAGCTCAGCAACGCGTTGGACCTGACGGCGGCGCAGCTACAAATGATTTCCGAGTTCGCTTTGGCAGCCAAGTTGGTGCGCGCCTCCGACTCTGCATCCCAAGTCTTTGCGCCCACGGTTCAGGTAGACGCCTGGCTGCAAAAGGATCTGACCGCACGGTGGGAACAACTCGTGTTGGCTTGGCTCAATAGCTCCCGGATGACTTGGCAGATTGGTCAGTTAGATGACCGCGCCCAAACCATAGCTGCCCTGCACCCCGCCAACCACCAAACCGGGGTGGTGCGCCTGCGAGCCGCCGTGTTGAAGGTCTTGGCAAATCACCCGGGTCAGTCGCTCAGCGCCGCCGAGGTTTCCGAGCACTTGGCTTGGCAGACTCCGCGTGCCTTGCCACCGATGGACTGGGTGGCCGGCATCTTAGCCGAGGCTGCGGCGCTAGGAGTCACCGGCGCGGGAGCCCTGCTCCCCGGCTTACTCGTTCCCGCGGAGTCCGGAACCGGCTGGGCGTTTACTCCAGCCAAGGCACTGGGCGCGGCGTTGCCCAAGCCCGTCCAGGAAATCTTCATCCAGGGTGACTTGACCGCAATGGTCCCGGGCTGGCCCGTGGCTGCGCTCGATGCTCTGCTGTCGGAATGTGCCCAGGTTGAATCTCGCGGGGGTGCCTTAACCGTTCGGTTCACCCCAGCCTCGATAACTAAGGCGTTTGATTCCGGTCGGTCCGCACAGGGGCTGTTGCAGGAACTGCAGATGTACTCGCTCACCCCCATCCCGCAGCCACTTGAGTACCTGATTTTGGACGTTGCGCGGAATCACGGACGGGTTCGGGTGGGCTCGGTTTCCACCTATATTCGGATCTCGGATCCGGTGATCATGGCCAGTGTGCTTGGTTCCCCGGCATTCGCTGCGGCGGGCGTCTTTGCGCTCGGCAGTGATGTTTTGGGGGCGACCGCCGATGTCTCCACGGTTTTGGCATTGCTGCGTGAGGCTAAGCTGGCTCCTGCGGTTGAAGACCACACGGGGCAGATCATTACCGCGGACAGATTGACTCCGCAGACTCGCTTGCCGGTTGCCCCGGCACGTTCCGAGGCTACCCTGGGCCTACCTGCGCATCCGGTTCCGGCTGCGACCATTTTGGCCGACAAACGGTTGGTTCCTAGTACGGACCTTTCACAGTTGGTTGGCCAGTTGGTTTCTGCCACCGATTCCGAGCAGCCCATGGTGTTGGATACTGCGGTAGCCACCGTTGATAGCGCCATAGATACCGCGCCTCCTGCGGTCCGCGAGGCTCCGGCTCAGACGGGCCAAACCCTCTTGGTACTGCGCGAGGCTATCGATGCCGGCCAAGAGTTGTGGTTGGAACTTGCCGATTCCAAGGGCCGAATCACGCGGCGCAAGTTGAAACCGCTATCGATTGATTCCGGGCGCTTACGGGCGGCTGACCTTGCCCGGGAATCAGAATTGACCGTCTCTGTGCATCGCGTTGCCGGCGCACAGGCTGTGGATAACGAGAATTAGGATTATTTTGGTTAACGGACCTTTGATTGTACAAAGCGACAAGTCCCTGCTGCTCGAGGTAGACCACGAGCTTGCCACCGAGGCCCGGCGCGCTATTGCACCGTTTGCCGAGTTGGAGCGCGCTCCCGAGCACATTCACACCTACCGGTTGACCCCGCTGGGTCTGTGGAACGCACGTGCGGCAGGGTTGGACGCAGAGACGGTCATCAACGCGCTCATCCAATACAGCCGTTACCCGGTTCCGCAATCAATTCTGGTTGACGTAGCCGAGACAATGTCCAGGTATGGCCGGTTGCAACTTGTGTCCCACCCCAACTACGGCTTAGTCCTTACCGCAACGGATACCGCGGTGCTCGCAGAGGTGCTCAAGTCCAAACGCACCAAGGGTCTGGTCGGTGACCAGATTGATAGTGAAACCGTCATTGTGCACCGCTCGGAACGCGGCAATCTCAAGCAGGCCCTCATCAAATTGGGGTGGCCGGCAGAAGACTTAGCCGGCTACGTCGATGGCGAGAAACACCCGATTGAGATCTCTCCCCTCGACCCGGCCAAGGACAACACGCCTTGGGAACTGCGGCCCTACCAAAACCACGCAGTCGACAACTTCTGGGAGGGTGGCTCGGGCGTTGTCGTTCTGCCCTGTGGTGCAGGTAAAACCATTGTTGGTGCCGGAGCGATGGCAAAATCCAAAACGACAACGCTCATCCTGGTAACCAACACGGTCTCGGCCCGCCAGTGGCGCGATGAGCTGGTACGCCGCACGACCCTGACCCCGGAAGAAATTGGCGAGTATTCCGGCACAGTCAAGGAGATTCGCCCGGTCACTATCGCCACGTATCAGGTACTGACCACTAAACGTAAGGGTGTGTATACCCACCTGGACCTGCTTGATGCCCGCGACTGGGGCCTGGTTATTTACGATGAGGTCCACCTCCTGCCAGCTCCGATTTTCAGGATGACTGCCAACCTCCAAGCTCGGCGTTGTCTTGGTTTGACCGCGACTTTGGTGCGCGAGGATGGCCGCGAGGACGAGGTCTTTTCCCTTATTGGTCCCAAGCGCTATGACGCCCCCTGGAAGGACATTGAGGCGCAGGGTTACATTGCACCCGCTGATTGCAGCGAAGTGCGCCTCACCCTGTCCGATGCTGACCGCATGGTGTATGCCACCGCGGAGGCCGAGGATAAGTACCGCCTAGCGGCAACTACCCCCGGCAAGATCAAGGTGGTCATGGACATTATTGCCCGCCACCCAGATGACCGCACGCTCATCATTGGCCAGTATCTGGACCAGCTCGATGAGTTGGCGCAGGCTCTCGATGCCCCAGTCATTACCGGCAAGACCCCGCAAGTTGAGCGGCAGCGGTTATTTGGGGAGTTCCGCACCGGAAAGATCATGCGGCTAGTGGTGTCTAAGGTAGCTAACTTCTCGATTGACTTACCCGAGGCCGCCGTGGCAATTCAGGTGTCCGGGTCGTTTGGGTCCCGGCAAGAAGAAGCCCAACGCTTGGGCCGAATCATGCGCCCCAAAGAGGACGGCCGTACCGCACACTTTTACACCGTGGTTACCCGGGACACCGTAGATCAGGAGTTTGCTGCCCACCGGCAACGTTTCTTGGCCGAGCAAGGGTATGCCTACAAGATCATGGACGCCGACGACCTCGCCACGGATCAAGGTTAACTACTGGGTATTTGGCCCGGGAGTTAGTTCAGTTGGATGAGCATTAAGAACCCGACTCTATGTTTACTGTCCGCAGCACATACAGTTGGGGTATGTCAGGAATAACTATCCGCCCGGAGCGCACAACCTACTTGCTAATTGACGGCGAGAACATTGATGCGACCCTCGGGTTAAACGTCTTAGGACACCGCCCAAATCCAGATGAGCGGCCCCGGTGGGACCGCATTGTCGAGTTTGTTAATGAACTATGGGATCAACCCGTTAATCCGCTGTTCTTCTTAAACGCATCATCCGGGCAGATGCCCATGCCTTTTGTTCAGGCACTCTTAGCCATGGGCTACCGTCCTATTCCCCTAGCTGGCGCTTCACACGAGTCGGTTGTAGACATGGGTATTCAGCGCACCCTCGAAGCAATCAAGGAAACCGACGGGGACGTCCTGCTTGCCAGCCACGATGGCGATTTCATTCCCCAAATCGAGGCACTACTCGGCGAGGACCGCAGGGTGGGCCTGCTGTGCTTTAGAGAGTTCGTCAACGGCCAGATGGCTGCCTTGGCGGATAAGGGCCTCATCTTCTACGACCTCGAAGACACCGTAGGGGCATTTACTACGCCGCTTCCTCGAGTACGGATTATCCCCATCGCAGAGTTCGATCCACTGCGGTACATTTAGCAACCCGCGCACCACACCTAGCGTTTGTGTTCAGTTGTCGCTTCCCGCCACGTGTTGGTGGGAAGCGACACCGTTGTTGGGTCCCGTAGCCAGTCATCATCCAAAAGCGCGTACATCCTTGGTGACTTTCTACCTTTTCAAAGATTCTTAAGAGTTCTCAGCCATTATTCAGCAATTCCACAGGTACCGGGTGCATGCTAGTGATATGGCCAAATATGAAGCACGCCTGGTGGTTGTAGATGACGAACCAAACATCAGAGAACTCCTTTCCACTTCCCTGCGCTTTGCCGGCTTCGAAGTATTTGCCGCAAGCGATGGCATGAGCGCCATTGAACTCATCACCGAGCAGGAACCGGACCTTGTTGTTCTGGATGTCATGCTGCCGGATCTGGATGGATTTTCAGTAACCCGCCGCCTGCGTGAGCGCGGTTTGCAGTTTCCCGTGCTGTTCCTTACCGCACGCGATGACACCGCAGACAAGATCACCGGTCTGACCGTGGGTGGGGACGACTACGTCACCAAGCCGTTTAGTTTGGAAGAAGTTGTGGCTAGGATCCGTGCTGTTCTCCGCCGTACTCAGCCGGAAGATGACTCTGGCTCAACAATAAAATTCCATGACCTCGAACTCGATGATGACTCTCATGAAGTTCACCGCGCTGGGGTAGCCATTGACCTATCTCCCACCGAGTTCAAACTCTTGCGTTACCTCATGTTGAACCCCGGACGCGTCCTATCTAAGACCCAGATCTTGGATCACGTTTGGGATTACGACTGGGGTGGAGACGCCAACATCGTCGAGTCATATATTTCTTATTTGCGCCGCAAGATTGACAATATTGAGTTGCCGGATGGTTCCAAGGCCGTACCGCTCATCACCACAAAGCGCGGCGTTGGCTACCTCCTGCGCCAGCCCGCAAAGTCGTAAATTCCGTGCAACCAGTTCCGCCGCCTCCCGCCGCTTACACACCCCCCGTACACCACCACAGGGAACCTCTGGGCACCCACGTGGGTCCGGCCCGTGCATGGCTTGCAAGAATGCCGCTCAGCACTCGTCTTGTCTCACTTGTCATGGCAATCCTCTTGCTGGGCCTGGGAGCTGCTTCTTTACTGACTACAACCCTGCTCAAGACGTACCTGATTAATCAGGTTGACCGGGATCTTTCCACCACATATTCCACGATCGCGGGGCAAATCTTAAACGACCGCGGTCAGGGCAATGACTTGCTTCCCAGTGACTACTACCTCGCCCTACGTGAGCTAGATGGAACCGTGACACCGTGGGTTCAGTCCGACACGGCCATTAACCGTGGGGTTCCCGACCTATCTAAGTACCTTGTCAACCTAGCTGGCACAGCGGCACGTCCTCCCTCCGACCCCTTCACCACCGATGCGGTTATCACCGAAACCAAGTGGCGGGTCTTGGTTCGTGATGTTTCCACCACCGAAGGCGCCCTTGTTGGCGAGATCTTCGTGGCATTACCACTTACGGATTCGCTGGCAATTGTGGCCCAGATCCAGCGGGTGCTGTTCCTCTCTGGTTTGGCTATTACGCTGTGCGGTGGGATTGCCGGCGCGGTGGCCGTCCGTCAGTCGCTGCGTCCCCTTGCCAATATTGAGCGCACGGCGGCGGCGATCGCCAAGGGCGATCTGACTCGACGGGTGCTCCCTGCCCCTCCCACCACCGAGGTGGGGAGTTTGGCTCAGTCGCTCAACACGATGCTTTCTCAGATTGAGCAAGGCTTTGCCGACCGCGAGGCTTCCGAGATGCGCATGCGCCGGTTTGTTTCCGATGCCTCACATGAATTACGTACTCCGCTTGCGGCGATTCGTGGCTACGGGGAGCTATACCGGATGGGGGCGCTGCCGGATAAGGACGCTCTCGATGACACCATGCGCCGGATTGAGAACTCGGCCACGCGGATGGGGAACTTGGTTGAAGACCTCTTGCACCTCGCCCGCCTAGACGAAGGTCGCAACCTCCGCTTTGAACCCGTGGACCTTACTGTTTTAGCAGTCGATAGTGCCAGTGATCTCCACGCCCTTGACCCCAGCCGCAAGGTGCGCGTACTAGGGTTGGACGGAAAATCCGCCGTTGCTTCTACCACTGCGTTGGCAGACGAAGATCGCCTACGTCAGGTTTTGGCCAACCTGATTGGAAACGTGGCACGGCATACCGATCAAGGCACCCCGGTCGAAATCTTGGTCGGGTTAAATGACTCAGGGACCTCTGCCGTACTAGAGGTGATCGATCACGGCCGTGGCATCTTGCCTGAGCACCGCGAGAAGATCTTTGAACGGTTTTACCGTGTTGATTCCTCCCGGAACCGGGCCTCGGGCGGTTCCGGCTTGGGCTTGGCAATTGTGTCTGCAATCTTGGCAGCACACGGCGGGAACGCAACTATTCTGGACACCGAAGGCGGTGGCGTTACCGTTCGTATTGAGTTGCCAACACAACCGGTCGGTTCAGGCCCACATGATCCAGCGGTCTAACATCAGCATTGGATTTCGCGGGCCACGGCAGTTTCTATAACATTTTGCCCAACGTTTGGGCCGTGGGAGATATTCGGTTACCTTCGGGGAGCAAACAGGTCTACCATGTCATTTTGGGGCTCATGCTTGTATGGAGCCTCACCGGACCAGCATTTGCTGGCCTAACTGCGTTTGGTTACTCAAGTAGGTAGGTCATGTTCACCCAGACTGCACAGGCGCCTCAGTGGCTACTGTCATCATGGATTCGTAGTTGTTTAGCCGCGGGTGCTACCGCTAACGAGGCTGAGTTGATTGGTACTTGTCGGGATCTATTGGACCGCTGGTCGGAGCCCGGTCGCCTGTACCACGGCCCTAGGCACCTCGTTGCTGTCCTTACACACGTTGATGAGTTGGCGGAAGAAGCCCACGACCCCGATTTGGTGCGCTTGGCCGCTTGGTACCACGGCGCAGTATTCTCTGCGCAGGCCAAGCAGGCATATTCCAATCAGGCAGGTGAAGATGAAGTAGCCAGCGGGGCACTCGCCCGCGAACAACTCACTGGCCTCGGTGTGCCCGTAGCAACCGCCGAGCGGGTATCTGCTTTGGTAACCAACCTGGTGCGCCACAAACCCGTCAAGGCGGACCTAGATTCGGGTGTTCTTAATGACGCAGATTTAGCAATTTTAAAGGCTGATCCACAGCGGTACCGCGAGTACCTGGTTGATATCCGTCAGGAATACGCGCACATTCCGGTCCTAGATTTTGTGCGTACCCGGCTACGGATTATCACTAAATTGCTGGACCGGCCTCACCTCTACACAACCGCTGCAGCCGCCGCTTGGGAAGACACCGCCCGCCAAAACCTCATTGCGGAGCGGGCCCGGCTAGAAAAAGAAGCCCTTACGTTAGAACTGCATTGCGCGGACTGACCTCTCGTTTTCCACAGGCTGTGTAAAGACAAAGCATCAGACAGGTCTGGCCCAAATCGTTGCGCAGAGCCCAGTGCTAGTCAGATAGATTCTTACCGTTGAGTGCCTTACATCCATTAAGAACTCAGGAGTAATCATGACTAATTTTGCTGTCGATGTTTCTCAGGTGCAACAAGCAAGTTCAACCGTTTCCGCAACCGCAGAGCGTATCCGTTCCGAGGTTGCCACCATGATGGCTCACCTCACCGGGTTGCAATCCACTTGGCACGGTGGAGCTTCTCTCCAGTTTCAAGAAGTTTCAGCGCAGTGGCAAAGCACCCAAGCGCAGGTGGACGCCGCGTTGCTTTCCATTCACCAAGCTCTCGACCGCACCGCACATACCTACGCGGAGGCTGAGAACCTCGTGCGCGGCAATTTCGCCATGTAGGTGGCCTCTTATCAGATCCACGAACACCAATGGCGCTGATCCTAGTTACCTAGGATCAGCGCCATTGGCTAATACGTACGGCAAACTCGCTTGGAGTTAACCGAATTGGTATTGGGTTGGACTAGAAGCCCATGTCGCCCATGCCGCCGCCGTCAGGCATGCTTGGCATTGGCTCTGGCTTGTCAGCAACGATTGCCTCGGTGGTGAGGAACAGTGCAGCAATGGAAGCCGCGTTCTGCAGAGCAGAGCGTGTTACCTTCACTGGGTCGTTTACACCCGCAGCAAGCAGGTCCTCGTATGCACCGGTTGCAGCGTTCAGGCCCTGGCCATCTGGAAGGTTGGAAACCTTCTCAGCAACTACGCCACCCTCGAAGCCCGCGTTGATAGCGATCTGCTTGAGTGGAGCGGAGATTGCGGCGCGTACGATTGCAGCACCGGTTGCCTTGTCACCCGTGAGTTCGGTCAGCGCAGCGGTCTCGAATGCAGCCTTACCAGCCTGGATAAGAGCTACACCACCACCGGCTACGATGCCTTCTTCAACAGCGGCCTTAGCGTTACGTACGGCGTCCTCAATACGGTGCTTACGCTCCTTGAGTTCAACCTCCGTTGCGGCTCCAGCCTTGATGACTGCAACTCCACCGGCAAGCTTTGCCAGACGTTCCTGGAGCTTCTCACGGTCGTAGTCGGAGTCAGACTTCTCGATCTCGGAACGGATCTGCTTCACGCGGCCCGCAATGAGCTCCTGGTCGCCAGTCCCTTCAACGATCGTGGTCTCGTCCTTGGTTACAACAACCTTACGAGCCTGACCAAGCAGGTCAAGGGTTGCGGTCTCAAGGTTAAGGCCAACGGTCTCAGAGATAACCTGACCACCGGTCAGGATCGCGATGTCCTGCAGGATCGCCTTACGACGGTCACCGAAGCCTGGAGCCTTAACAGCTACAGACTTGAACGTGCCACGGATCTTGTTCAGAACCAAGGTAGCAAGAGCTTCGCCCTCTACGTCCTCAGCAATGATCAGCAGTGAACGGCCAGACTTCATAACCTGGTCGAGCAGTGGCAGCAGGTCCTTGACGTTGGAGATCTTGGACTCTACGAGCAGTACGTATGGGTCTTCAAGAACAGCTTCCTGGCGCTCAGCGTCAGTCTCGAAGTAGCGCGCAAGGAAGCCCTTGTCGAAGCGCATACCCTCGGTGAGCTCAAGCTCTAGACCAAAGGTGTTTGACTCCTCAACGGTGATAACACCTTCCTTGCCAACCTTGTCCAAGGCCTCAGCAATAAGTTCACCAATGGTTTCATCGCCAGCGGAGATAGCTGCGGTTGCGGCGATCTCTTCCTTGGTCTCAATTTCCTTGGCAGCGGAGATCAGCTCTTTGGTAACCGCGGTTACTGCAGCTTCGATTCCACGCTTCAGGGCGATTGGGTTGGAGCCAGCGGCTACGTTACGTAGCCCCTCGCGTACCAGTGCCTGAGCCAGAACGGTTGCGGTGGTGGTTCCATCACCGGCAACATCGTCAGTCTTCTTGGCAACTTCCTTGACCAGCTCGGCGCCGATCTTTTCGAACGGCTCGTCCAGTTCGATCTCCTTGGCGATGGAAACACCATCGTTAGTGATCGTAGGAGCGCCCCACTTCTTGTCGAGCACAACGTTGCGACCCTTAGGGCCCAGCGTTACCTTTACGGTGTCAGCGAGGATGTTTAGTCCACGCTCCATACCGCGACGAGCTTCCTCATCAAAAGCAATAATCTTTGCCATGTTGGGATTGTCCTCCGCTTGTGGCGTGTTGAGGCCGACAGTGCCCGCGACGGACGGTTATTCCCAAAGAGTTCACGTCACTCAAAGGGAGGGTAACCTCACTGCTCGACCGAAGTTCGTTATCACTCTAGTGGTTAGAGTGCTAATGCAATATTGGCACTCACCGCCCTCGAGTGCAAGGCGGATTGCCCCACACTCGGGCAAATTTCGCTCACGGCAAGAGAACTAACCGTTTGCCCATTCCTGCCACGCACGTAGAACTCGCGCCCACGGTTTTTCATGGACCCCAACCTCAGCTCCTCCCAATCAGACCTGAGATGGACGCACGGGCATGGTCCCTTTCATTATGATTGTCCCTATGTCTATCCCCTCAGCTCCCGACGGTGGGTCTCCACCCACTGTCCGGCGTCTTTCCACTCTCCAAAGATCTTGGCGGGTCATCCTCGTTGGTATTGGGTTGATCATCTTGTCGATCGCCCAAGTCATCAGCACAAATGACTGGTTCCCGCTGGGATCGCTATCCCAGTATTCCTACGCTCGCCCCCTAGATTCTCCAACCAAAGCTGTACGCATCAGAGCTCTGACCGAGGCGGGTAACGACCGCGGGGTCTCCCTGAGTAAGGGGGGCATTGGCATTGAGCGCGCTGAGATTGAGGGCCAGGTGCAACGCATCATTGACAACCCCGAGATGCTTGAGGGTATTGCCCGCGCGTACAGCGAGCGCAATCCTAAGAATCCTGCATTTGTAGAGCTCCGGATGGAGCGGGTCATTAGGTACGTAGAGGACGGCAAACCCACGGGCGAGGAAGATGTAGAAGTCCTAACGACCTGGACCGTGCAGGGTGACTACGGCGAGTACGTTCCCAAGGAGAAGAAGTGACTTCTAAATCATTTACTGAACTGAGCGGAACCGTGCCACAAGCAAGCCCCTCCGTTCCCCGCAAGATCTGGGCGGCGATTGGGCGGTGGAGCTTCCCAGAAGTTCCTTTGGCCCGCGTGGCAGTCTTTCGTGTATTGATCTACCTATTCATCATCTGGGACATGTTCTTTTTGACCAATGATGTAATTCCGCACTCCTACTTGCCGGAGTTCTACAAACCGTTGTGGATTGGGCGTACAATCCCCTTCCCCGATCCCACGGTTTTAGGCGCTCAACTTGTCCAGGTTGCACTGATCGTTGCCTGCCTGATTGCCGCCTGCGGCTGGTTCGCTCGGACCTCAGGCTGGGCCGTCGCAATCCTGTTTCTGGCTTGGATGGAAAACTCCCAAGGCTTCTCCTACGTCTCTCACGACCACATGGCGCTCATGGTGACCACATGGGTGCTACCCACGGTTGGCACGGCCAAGTTCTTTGACAAGACCCCGTCCCAGGCAGCCGGCTGGGCGCTGCGAGTCACCCAAGTCGCCACCGTACTGACCTACTTTGGTTCCGTGTTTTCCAAGGTCTTCTCCAACGGCGGCTCGCTGTGGGCGTGGCCCAACAGCGCGGTCTTCACCTGGGCGTTCATGCGCCGAGGCTCCGACCTCATCCTATGGACACTAAATTTCCCACTCCTTTTGAAGATTGCACAGTGGGGCCTGTACCTGATCGAGATCCTTTCGATCGCCGTCCTGTTCCTAAAGGGCAGGTGGCTCTACATCTCGATTAGTTTCTTCTTCGCATTCCACTTTGCTACCTACTTGTCCCTGGGTATTCACTTCTTGCCAACCGTGGTGTGCTGGTTCGCGTTCTTCCCGCTTGAGAAGTTCCCTCCGTGGATCAAGACCCAGGGTCAAAGACTGCGGGCTCGGATCAAACCAGCATCCAGCGCAGCTGTGTAACGTTCAATGTTGGGTTGCCGCCGGGCTCCGGCATGGTGAGGTACTCCTCCCAGGCCACCGGGCCCGGCTGCATTCCGATTTCATTAATAAAGGTCAGCAACCGGTCATAACCCGAGCTGATCTGATCGTAGGCACCGTGGACCGTCAACGTTGCAACCTCACAAGCCGGGATCGTCACGGTCGTTACATCGCCATCTTGAGGTATTGCGGTGGCAATTGGAAAAGCGGCACCCAGATCGATGGTCTCGCCTGGCAAGCCATAGCTCACCCCTAAGGGCGGACCCGTGGGTGATCGGTGAACCCGGTGAAGCGCTGCCACAATCTCGGTGTATGCTCGATCGAAAAATTGTGGAACTCCGGCAAGCGGTACCACTTGCCGGATCATCGCCACCAAACTCTCAGGACTCTTGTCCCGTACCGGTTCCGTCAGCACCACTTCCAGGTTGGTTCCGGGACTCTCCGGAACCTTCGAGTCTTGGTTTGGGGCGTGGTTAGGGGCTTGACTCATGACGCTCACCTCCTGATTGGGATCGCTCGCTATTGAGCCAATCCATTCAGGTATTCAACTCTACAAGTGCTCCCGCACAGTCGCATTTTTTTGGCGTAGATCCCGCCGCTCACAAGAGCGAACACCCTGCCCCGGACTGCGTTTTGTGATCCTTGAACGTTCCGTAGCGTCGTTGTCCTTAGGGTGCCAAGTTTGGTAAGTCCTTGATCCCAAATACCTCTTTGAGCACCCTTTTAGCCGCAAACTTTCCAGACAAACCATGCACCCCTGGTCCCGGAGGCGTCGATGAGGAACACAGGTACATTCCCCTGGATCCTAGCGAGTAGGGATTAGCGGTTGGTGTTGGCCGGGCAAACATCTGCCATAGGGTTGCCGCACCTGCCGCAATGTCTCCCCCAATGTAGTTGGCATTATCCTTGGCCATCTCAGCCGCTGGCACCGCATGTGAAGCCACAATGGTGTCTCTAAACCCGGGCGCAAACCGTTCAATTTGGCGTGTAATAGCCTCGGTGGGGTCCGTAGTCGAACCAGCTGGAACGTGGGCATAGGTCCACAGCGGACGCAGCCCATCATGGATACGCCCCTCGTCCACCACGCTCGGATCACTCAACAGGACAACCGGTTGATCCGGAAACTTCCCCTCAGCGATTTGTCGTTCTCCACGGACAAGATCGGCGCGTGTTCCGCCTATGTGGACGGTGCCCGACTTACCCACCCCGGGGTTAGTCCAAGGAACCGGCTCAGAAATAACAAAATCCACTTTGGCGGCGGCATTGCCGTATTTGAACCGGGCAAGTTTTTGCGCCAGCGGTCCCGGAATCTCTTGCCCAAGAATTTCCAGAGCACCTGCTGGGGTGGTGTCGAATAGGTAGGCCTTGGCCGTTGGCAGGTCAGCACGTGAGCGCACCGGATGATCCGTCCAGACCTGTCCTCCGTGTGCTTCTAGGTCCGCTACGAGAGCCTCTGTGATCGTTCCTGTCCCGCCACGTGGAATGGGCCACCCGTGGGAGTGGGCCAGAGCTCCCAGCATGATTGCGGTGCCGCCACCCCCCATGGAAGGCAGCGTATTGATGGCATGGGCGGCGACCCCACTCAAGAGTGCGGGCGCTACGTCATCTTTGAATCGCAGGTTCCATAGCGGGGTCCCCTGTTCAGCGACGGCTAACCCAAAACGAGCAATACCGTACAGATTCTTTAACATTTGTGGCGGTAAACTACGCTTGTCTGAAAGTGCCGCCCCAATGACCGCGTCCGGCCGTTTCGCCAGCGGGCCCATCAAGCTCATCCAAGCCGCGGCATCGGGGCCTAATTCCCGCGCGGTACGTTCCACGTCCCGGTATGCCAACCCGGCACGGCCATTGTCAAGAGGCTGGGCGTATTGCACCTCGGGCTCGAGCAACTCAACCCCACGCGCGGCCAGATCAAAATCGACCATGAACGGGGAAGAAACCCCCATGGGGTGGACAGCCGAGCACAGGTCATGAACAACCCCGCTAGCTAAACCAAGATCAACGGTGCGGGCGCCTCCCCCGTATGTGGGTTGCGCTTCAAGGACCGTCACGGCCAGCCCGGCGCGAGCCAAAATAACTGCAGCGGCTAATCCATTGGGACCTGAACCCACAACTACGGCATCAAATTCGGTGCTCATCTTGGCTGGTCCCCCGGTGTGTGGCGTGATTATTGCTCATCCCAGCATAGAGGGGATCCCCAGACCATTCGCGCCCAACCCGCTCCGGTTTCAAAACCGGTATGCAATGTCCTGTGTGCGGCAAACAACCTTGTTCGCCGCACACAGGTTAGATCTTTCGGTGCTTGTCTGGCTTACAGGGGGCGTACCTGCTCTGCCTGAGGCCCCTTGGCACCTTGGCCTACCTCAAACTCAACCTCTTGTCCCTCTTCTAGGCTGCGGTATCCATCAACTTGAATGGCACTGAAGTGCACAAACAAGTCTTGATCCCCGGATGCCGGTGTGATGAATCCAAAACCCTTTTCAGAGTTGAACCATTTGACGGTTCCCTGTGCCATGAACTGCTCCTCTTTAATGATGCGATGATTACCCAGCCCGCACCTTGGTGACCTGAGCCACTACGATTTACGGGCTTGTCCAAGAGCCTAATCGGTCTTGGGCGTAAACGGTAGCAACCGTCCCAATCCGCTGTCTGGTGGGGTCGCCAATTGCGATCATTCGAGATCAAACTCGGTGGGCCTGGGTCCAACCTGCGAAACACTGCTACGGCCTTCCGGCACGCTCGAGGGAGCTACTGGCGGAGCAGGATCACGGAGATATCTGCCCGCAAGGAATCAACTTCGAGCAGGTTGGAAATACCTGCAAGTTCCGCAATGTGCTCGGCATTAGCTAGGTTTTCACTTCCGCGGTAGTAGACCACAGAAGAGCTAGGACGGTTGCCCTCAAAGTTGGCAGCTTCAACGGTAGTCCAACCATCGTTCTTGAACTTTGTTGCGAGTGCTCCGGCCGTTCCCTGACGAGCCCCCGCATTCAAGACACGCACGGATGACGTCCGGTCGATCTCAGCGGTGGCCGGCTCGGTTGGTTCACCGGTAGGTTCCGTCGTTGGTTGATCGCTAGGATCGGCCGTTGGCTCCTCGCTTGGGGTGTCAACCGGTTCGTCGATTGTCCCTTCACCGGCGTCGCTGTCCGCTGCCGGTTCCTCATCTGCGGGCTCTTCTGCAGGCGATTGCGATGGTTCAGGAGAGGCACTCTCGGTTCCGGCTACCTCGCCCAGATACTCTGCAACTCTGGAATCTGGATTACGAGTGAGTAGGAATACGGATCCCACGCCTAGCGCTGCGCACAGCACCGTGACGAGCAGAAACGGCATCACCTTACGCCAGACGCTCTTCTTTGTGCGGTGCACTCCGGGGCGCCGGAACTCCAGTTGTGGGGTTTCGAACTCATCAATGGGGAAATCGTCATGCTGTTTGCTCACCGGGCTAGCCTAACGCCTTCGACCCCAAAAGCTCGGCAGTGTTCACACTAGTTGCACCAACCTCGCAAATCTGGGCCCTAGAATACCTTGCGGCGTTGGCGCGAATTGCGAAGTTCTTGGAGTCTAGCCACCAACATTGGCTCGGCCGCATAAGCCGCGGGGAGATCCAGCAAAGCGCTTACCTGTTGGTAGTACTGCACGGGGGTTAGCCCCAGTTCTTGTGCGATTGCCCGTTCTTTGACACCCGCGTACTTGAAGAACTTCTTTTCAAATGCCAAGATTTTGGCTTGCTGCTCGGAAAGTTCATTCGCGATGTTCCGTTCGACGGCCGAGTCCGCCAAATTCTTTTCTTCACTCACTTACTCAGAGTACCCTCAGGCTGTGACTCGCTTTGAAATTGCGGCCGATTGGGCACAGGCCCTAGCCCCGGTACAGCCCACCGTTGACCGGCTCTTGGACCAGTTATATGAACCGTCCGGCAGGGCACCGGACTGCGACGCTCCAGTTACGTTACCGGCGCGAGATCACGTACTACGCGCATTTTCGCTCCCCCTTGCCCAGGTGAAGGCCGTCATTGTGGGGCAAGATCCTTACCCCACTCCGGGCAATTCCATGGGCTTGGCATTCTCGGTTCAACCCTCGGCTGCCATCCCCCGTTCACTCGTCAATATTTTTAAGGAGCTCAACACCGACTTAGGCCTCCCTATCCCAACCAGTGGTGACCTCACCCCTTGGCACAGCCAAGGGGTCTTGCTGCTCAACCGAGTGCTGACGGTTCCGGCGGGAACTGCTGGCGGGCATCGGAAAATTGGTTGGGAAGACGTGACCAGCCAGGCGCTCACGGCCTTAGCAAACCGCGGCGGCCCACTCGTTGCAATCTTGTGGGGCAAGGATGCGGAAAAGGCAGGCGAGCTCCTACATGATGTCCCCAAGATTATCTCCGCGCACCCCAGCCCATTGTCGGCGCGGCGCGGATTCTTTGGTTCCCGCCCTTTCTCGAGGGCAAACGCGCACTTGGTGGCGCAAGGCGGCCAGCCTGTTGATTGGCGGTTGAGCGACTCACCGATCCATGGCCAACAGTTGTTATTCGATCTCGAGTAGGCGCACAATACTTATGTGATTGATAATCCTTCTGTAGCTGGTGCCCAGTCCCGTTCTGCGGTCCCATCATGGTCGTCGTATGTTGCTATTGGCGACTCGTTTTCGGAGGGGCTTTGGGACATCGTTCCCGAGCGCCCGGACCAATGCCGCGGTTGGGCTGACCTGACCGCTTTGACAATGTCTGCGCGGCGTCAGGCGGCCGGACTTGAGCCGCTGAAATACGCAAACTTGGCGATCCGGGGCAAAGTCCTACGCGCAATCATTGACGAGCAGCTCGATGCCGCCCTCGCGATGAAGCCCGGACTTATTTCAATTATTGGTGGCGGAAACGATATTCTGCGTCCCAACGTTGACATTGACTCAATCGCTGCGCACTTAGACCACGCGGTAGCGACGGCTCGTGCAGCCGGGGTCGACGTTCTGATGGGCACCGGAACCGACTTTGGTGGGCACGGATCGCTCGCCCTCACGCGCTCCCGGGTAGCTCTATTCAACGCCCACATTTGGTCCATTGCCGCGCACCGGGGGGCGTATGTACAGGACATGTGGGGCACTAGAGCGATTGCAGATCCGCGGCTCTGGGCCGATGACCGCATTCACCTCACGACCGAAGGACATTACCGGGCCGCCGATATTGCGCTTGTTGGACTGCGCCTACGCCCAGAAAACCCGCGTTACCGCATCCCATTGGAGCCGGCACCGGAGTCCGGTTTGAAGGAACGGGCCCTCGAGAACCTCGATTGGGCAAAGGTCCACGTGGGGCCCTGGGTTAAACGACGGTTGACAGGAACGTCCTCCGGTGACACCCGAACGGCCAAATATCCGACCCTTGAGGATATTGTGTAACGACTTTTTTCTCGCAGGTTTTTCTCAGCCGCGAGGATCATACTGGAGTTAGCCCTGTATTGGGCGGGCGCGGTCATCGTTTCCCCTAGAATGGTGACCGCGCTTCTTTGCGCACAGAACACTTTTCAGCCTCTTTCCTAGCTGACTCGTCTTAAGGAATCTCATGAAGATGTCCCCCCGTTCGCTCTACCACACGGTCTCAATCGCCGAGGCGATCACCTGGACACTGCTGATTTTGGGCATGCTCATGAAATACGTTCTCGATGCCGGAAACCTTGGCGTCCGGATCGGCGGGTCCCTGCACGGTCTAGTCTTCTTGACCTACATGGCCACCGCCGTTGTTGTCGGCTGGAACCAGCGGTGGAGCATCGGGCAAATCATTTTTGCAGTCGCAACCGCGATCGTTCCCTACGCAACGATTCCGTTTGACCGCTCACTTAAGCGCAAGGAAATGCTCAATGGCGACTGGCGCTCAGTAGCAACTGAAAGCGCCAAGGACAAGCACTGGTTTAACTCCGCGATGCTGTGGTTTTTGAAGCACCCGGTGCTATTTTTTGTCACCTTGATCGTGCTGATCGCAGCGGCTATGTCCGTGTTGCTGTACCTTGGACCGCCAAACACGTGGGGCAAAAACTAGTCACTCGGCGTTAGCCGGAATAGACTATTTGACACCGCACGGGTTACTTTCAATATCCAACACGTTTGTACCCAAAACTCTCAAAACGGCAGGGTTACTGGTCAGGACGATTTTTGCATAGCAACGTGCTAGCGTTTGCCCCCTGCACTGACCTTTCAATTTCATATGGTTTGCAAGCCAGCACTGGGGGTTCTGGTTTAGTTAGCATCTGATGATTGGTTAGGAAGTAAGTTGTCACAGCCCACGCAAGGTCGACCTAGAGACCATGAAACTACAGAACGGATTATCAAGGCCGCTGCCGAGCAGATCCTCGAGGGTGGCTTCGATGCGCTCAACTATGAGGCGCTTGCGGTAACAGCCAAGACCAGCCGCACAACCATCTACCGCCGCTGGCCAACCAAGCTTGACCTAGGCATCGAGGTCATGGAGAGGCTGGCCCAGATTGGCACAAAACCCGACACCGGCAGCGTCGCGGCTGACTTGACCGAGCACAGTCTGCAGACCACCCGCAATCACAATTTAGTCGCTTCTGCAGCCAATCCCGCAGATATCTGGGCTTCCATTCTCAATCCGAGCTTAGCTGGCGCCTATCACGAACGAATTGGCCAGTTCCGGCGAGAAAACGGTAGGGAAATAATCGCGGCCGGGGTTTCTCGTGGGGAACTGCCTGAAAATGTTGACGCCGATCTTATTTTAGATGCGATGGCTGGCTTTGTGCTGTTCCGTAACGCGTTCTCTTCCCGTCAGCTCGAGGCGGATCAAGTCCGCTCACTTGCCCATGCGCTGTGCCAGGCTCCACCTCTTGTGAGCTAGACCCCGAATCTCCTAACGAGGCTAGGGACGGCGCCCGACGGACAATTCAAGCCTGTGATTTGGCGCTGACGCCAGCGCATATCTGGCCGTAGAAGTTCAGATGTTTACTAGCCCGACAGCGGTACTTTTACCCCGGTAAACCAAAAATCCCTAAGCCCAGATGGGACTTAGGGATTTGCCTCCGGCAGGCCGGATTTGGAGCCGCCTATCGGATTTGAACCGATGACCCTCGCTTTACAAGAGCGATGCTCTACCACTGAGCTAAGGCGGCATACACGCCAATAATTTGGTGTGCGGTTAATAGCGTATATGGAACTTTGCAACAAGTGAAATCGGGGTCTCAAAGTGCGCGCTTTGAGACCCCAATTTCAACATCATATTGCCTCAAGGTCCGGCAAAAGTTCACTATTCGGTGGCTGGACCTTCGGCCATAGCCTCGGCAGCCGTTTGTATAGCCGCTGGTAGACCCGCAGGATTGGACCAGTTCACGTCTGAACGCTCACCGTTGATGAAGACGGATGGGGTACCAAAACCGCCCTTTTCATCCCGCAGGGATTTGTTGTTCAAAGTAATCTGTGAGGCGGCCTCAATGAAGCGCTCATACTTGCCGGAGGCTGCTTCCTTAGCGACCTTTTCATCAACGCCAAGGCTTACTGCAATGTCTTGCATTTGTTGGGCGGTAAGGCCGGCACTGTTTTGGCGAGCAAATCCTTCAGCGGCAAACGCAAGGGCCTGCTCTTGGGTTGCGGTATCGGCAAGGGCTACAAAGGTCGATGCAATCTTGGTAGCGTGCTGCGAGCCCAAGATGGAGATTGGGTGCGCCCGGTAAATGATGTCACCGTCGGCCACTGCCTTGCCAATGTACTCCGCGTTGACCTGTTCAAAGGTCGCGCAGTGGTTACACATGAAGTCCAGGTAGACATCTAAGACCGGGGTGGTCGCCTCATCTACACCATCGGCGGCAAAGATGATTGCGCCGTCAGCCTCGGCTACCGCTGGGGCAGTGACGTCACTGGGGAGTTTTTCAATTCCGGCCAGGTCGCTCGGTGCCTTGGACAAGATGAAGTAGATCAACCCACCCAGCAAGATTGCGCCAGCTACGATCGCGCTAAGAATAATCAACCGCGAGCGCTTCTCACGTTTGAGTTGTTCCTGTTGGAGTTGAAGAGCTTTTTGACGGGCTTCCTCGCGGCGCTGTGCCTTGTCTGAAACCGGTGATTCCTTGGTCATGAAAAAACCTTTCGGGAGCTTAAATTTGCGTTGTGCTCCATACAGTGCACTGCGCCTTAGACATTGTCACTGGTTAACCACGTCAACCACAACCCACAAAGGTCCTTTTTGTGGACCTTTCGGGCGAACATAGACTCAATCAAGTTTTGCTGTTCTACATGGTATTAGGGAATTCTGGGTGCTTCCTGAAGGGGAGACCATTCGATAATGCTGCCGTCCAGGATTGTCACCGCACCAAATCCAAGAGCGAGCGCCAGTATTCCAACCAATACCGCGGTCGCAATCTTACCGGGAACCACCACCTGCATGAAATACCGTCCGCCTTCACGGGTGTTACGTGGCAATGGCCCAAACCACATCAGGCTGAGCAGGATCACCCACATCACGGCCAGGGTCAACATGTACTGACCGGTCGAGGCGGTGCCGGACGCGTCATTGCCCATTGTTTGGAAACCCCAGAGCATTCCGGCACCTACCGGAACGGCTGCGGCCAACCCCAGTAACAGGGTCAAGGCAATGCCAAGGGCGCCGCGGATTACTCGCCACGGAAACCATAAGACGGCCATCATGACCTCATGCTTGGTTTTACCCTTGTACTCGCGGCGCGTATGGAACGCATCCCAGATTGCACCGGTGACAGAAAATACAAACAAGGCCAAGAGCGTAATGATCAAGGTGTCATAGGGTTGGCGGGCGCCAAGCGCTATGACGGCAAGTGCGGCCGTTCCAAAGATGAGCGGACGCGGCCTTAGTTTGGGCCGCTGGTAGAACTGCGGAGCAAGCTGCTGGTCACCAAATTGAGGTTCGCCAGGCCCCTGTTCTACTCCCCCCAGCCAGCCAGGCTGCCCCTCTGGTTGTGCGGCATACTGCTGCGGCATGTGGGCGTTTGGCTGCTGGCCACCCGCTTGCTGAGGCCAGGCCTGCGGTGGCTGTTGACCCTGATATTGCTGGGTCGCATACTGCTGATAGCCGTTTAGATTGCCTGTGTTCTGCTGGTTTGGATGGGAGTACGCACCATTTGGACTCGGTGCAAAGCTCTGCGGCGCGGCCATTTGGACGGGCATGACCGAGGTAGCCACCGGCGTCACCCTCGTGGCGTCATCATCAGGAAGGCGCCTCGGGGCCGGTGCGAACGCAGCCCCGTCCTCTCGATCCAGGTCTGCTTCATGCGCGGCAATCTCCAAAGCGCTCAGTACCTGGGTGGGGTCAACGTCCGTACTGGCATCGAGAAATTGTTCTTCCGCACCCGGGAACTTTGCCGCGTCTTCCAACTCTGCGATTACCTCTTGCGCGCTCCAACGATGTTCCGCACGAACCGCGAGCGCGCCGCGCAAAGCCACGGCAATGCGACGGTCAAGTCCATCGACATCGGCTTTGCCAGTCATAGCCCTGGCAATGACCAGTTCATATCCGCCGGTCCCAAATGGCGGACGCCCAGTGGCGGCAAAAACGAGCACCGCGGCCCACCCCCACCAGTCCGTATCAGCGCTCGGAGACGCCCCCGTGACCAGCTCGGGCGCTAGGTAACCGGGAGTCCCAATCACCATTCCTGTGGCTGTCAGGCGCGGATCCTCCATGCCATGGGCAATACCAAAGTCAATCAGGACGGCACCATCGTGGCCCATGAGAACATTGTTTGGCTTCATGTCCCGGTGCACTACGTCCGCTCCGTGGACGGCGCTGAGCGCACCGGCCAACCGCTGGGCGGTATGCAATAGTTCATCCGGGTTCAACGGCCCGTTGTCTGCCACATAAGAATCGAGGGTCGGACCCTCAATAAGTTCAGTAACTATAAAGGTCTCGTCGGATTCCGTTTCGGCGTCGAGCATGGCCGCAACGGCCTCGTGCTTCACCTTCTGCAAGGCAGCAGCTTCCCGCACTAACCGCTTGCGCAACTCTTCTTTATCTATGACGTCGGAGCGCAAGACTTTAAACGCAACCGCATGGCCACCGTCATCAACGGCCTTGTAGACCACTCCCATTGCGCCCGAGCCCAACTGCGACACAATGGTGTAACCACCAATTGCAGTTCCCGGTTCCAACCCCATACGTTCCATGAGGTCAACGTTAGGCGCTCGGCAGTCAAAAATGGAACATGGCCACGTTTTGGTGCTCTGTGTCGGTAAGGTACTAGAGAAGCCAAGGAGAGTGTAAAGAATGAGCAAAACAGGTTTTGACCTTGTTGTCATTTCAAACCGACTTCCCGTCGACTGCCAAATCTCGGATTCTGGAGAGCTGAGTTGGACTCGTTCTCCCGGTGGATTAGTCACCGCGCTTGACCCGGTAATGCGCGGCGCAGATGCCGCTTGGGTGGGTTGGAGCGGCGGAATTGATCAGGAACTCGAGCCGTTCGATGCCGATGGCACGTTTCTCGTTCCCGTTCCGCTGTCGGAGATCGAGGTCGAGGAATTTTACGAGGGGTTCTCCAATGACACCCTGTGGCCTCTGTACCACGACGTCATCACCCCGCCCACGTACCACCGGCACTGGTGGAACACCTACCAGCGGATCAACAAGCGCTTTGCGGAAGCCGCGGCCGCGCAGGCGGCCCAAAATGCCACGGTGTGGGTCCACGATTACCAACTACAACTCGTGCCCACGCTGCTTCGGCAGCTGCGCCCGGACTTACGGATTGGGTTCTTCAACCACATTCCGTTCCCTCCCCTCGAGTTGTTTCAGCAGCTTCCATGGCGGCGCCAGATCCTTGACGGGCTGCTGGGCGCGGATGTCATTGGCTTCCAACGCCCCGGCGATGCCTCAAACTTCTTGCGCTCGGTCAGTCGCCTAACTGGCGTCAAGGCACGGTCCAACGTTTTCACGATCGCTAGCGAAGAGGGACGCCGCACCATCAAGGCCGCCGCTTTCCCGATCTCGATCGACTCCAAATCGTTTGACCAACTTGCCAAGGACCCGGACGTTATTGCGCGGTCCAAAGAGATTCGCACAGAGCTTGGCAACCCAGAAACCATCATGCTGGGTGTCGACCGCTTGGACTACACCAAGGGCATCCGGCACCGCATTAAGGCCTACGGCGAACTCCTTGAGGAAGGACGCATCACCGTTGACAAGTGCGTCATGATTCAAGTGGCAAGTCCCAGCCGCGAGAACGTAGCTGCCTACCAGGATCTGCGTGAGCAAGTGGAACTACTAACCGGTCGCATCAACGGTGAGTTTGGCGAGTTTGGGCACACCGCGATTCACTACCTGCACCATTCCTACCCTGCCGAGGAAATGGCGGCCCTGTATCTAGCCGCTGACGTCATGCTCGTAACTTCGCTGCGTGACGGCATGAACCTCGTAGCCAAGGAATACGTTGCGGCCCGCGGTAATCTCTTGGGCGCGCTCGTACTGTCCGAGTTCACGGGGGCGGCCGATCAGCTCGGTGGCGCGCTCATGGTCAACCCGCACGACATTGAGGGCATGAAGAACGCCTACGTGCACGGCGCGGAGATGGAACCGGCCGAGGCAAGGCGTCGCATGCGCAGAATGCGACGCAAGGTCATGCAAGACGACGTAGACAAGTGGTCGCATGCGTTCTTGTCCGCCGTCGAGGAAATCACCTCCCTCAACGCAGCCCAGTGGGCACTCACGTATGACGCAGACCGCTCCGACAACGGGAATGGAAACCACAATGGCGGTGGTTCCCAGTGATCGCCGATTACAGCTCTCTGCCAGCGACGTTATTGGCAGCGGTTGACGCAGCGATTTCTGACGCCGCTACTGCCGATGCCTCACACGGTTTGGTCATTGCGTCCGACTTTGATGGAGTCTTGGCTCCCTTGGTGGACAACCCCGAGGACTCACGCATGACCGACTCGAGCGCGGCCGCGATCGCCAAGATTTCCATGCATCTGACGGACTCGGTCCATTTGGCATTAGTATCCGGCCGCCCTCTTGGCCAACTCTTCGAGTTGGCGGCCCCTCCTAGCGGAACCCATCTGATCGGTAGTCACGGCGCTGAGCAGGGTCTGGTCACCAATGGGCTGCTAGTCCGCCAGGACCACGCTTTGTCCCCTGCTCAGGCCGCTAACCTAGCCACCGTTGCGGAACAGGCAGAAGCTCTTGCCGGCACGGCACAGGGGGCTTGGGTTGAGCACAAACCGGCCGCCGCAGTGCTGCACACCCGCCTAGCGCACCCGGACGATGCAACCCGTATCAACGCTGAACTCCTGGCGTTTTGTGCACGGCTCGATGTCTTTGCCATGGCTGGCAAAGACGTGATCGAGGTGGCTGTGCAACAAGCCACCAAGGGGCAGTCACTAGGCCAGTTAAAGCACGAGCTGGGCGCGAGTCACGTGCTGTACTTTGGTGATGATGTTACGGATGAAACCGTGTTTATCACCCTTGGAACAGGCGACGTGGGAGTTAAGGTCGGCGACGGCGATACCGCCGCCGGTTTCAGAGTTCGGACTGTAGATCACATTTCGCTACTACTTTCATACATTGCTGATAAGGTGATTCAGGATTGTTAAGTAGGACACGGTTAAAAGCCGGTCTCACTTGGCAGTTCGTAGTAAGGCAGGGGCATTGTTGCTCAGTCGGCAATGCAGCTGAAAATTTAATCAAGAGTGTCAACGCAGACCTGATCCCAGTTTCGCTGGGACCAAAATGCGAGCACAGCCATTCACAACGGATCGTCCGGCACGTACCTGCCGGTGAAGGGATGTAGCACCATGGCTACTGTTACTTATGACCACGCGAGCCGGATCTACCCTGGAACAGAGCGTCCAGCCGTAGACCAACTCAACCTACACGTGGAAGACGGCGAGTTCCTTGTACTCGTTGGTCCTTCCGGTTGTGGTAAGTCAACCTCACTGCGTATGCTCGCAGGCCTCGAGGACATTAACCAAGGACGCGTCTTGATTGGTGACCGTGACGTCACCGACGTACAGCCAAAAGACCGTGACATCGCAATGGTGTTCCAGAACTATGCGCTGTACCCACACATGTCCGTTGCTGACAACATGGGCTTTGCCCTCAAGATCGCCGGCATCAACAAGACCGAGATCCGCCAGCGCGTTGAAGAAGCTGCAAAGATCCTTGACCTGACCGAGTACTTGGACCGCAAGCCAAAGGCTCTTTCCGGTGGTCAGCGTCAGCGTGTTGCAATGGGCCGTGCAATTGTTCGTCAGCCACAGGTCTTCCTCATGGATGAGCCGCTGTCTAACCTTGACGCTAAGCTCCGCGTCCAGACCCGTACACAGATTGCTTCCCTGCAGCGCCGTCTGGGAGTAACCACCGTTTACGTTACTCACGACCAGACCGAGGCACTGACCATGGGTGACCGCATCGCGGTCCTCAAGGACGGTATCCTGCAGCAGGTGGGCACCCCACGTGAAATGTATGACACCCCAGCTAACGTCTTCGTTGCCGGCTTCATTGGCTCCCCAGCCATGAACCTTGGCACCTTTGACATCGAGAACGGTTCAGCCAAGGTCGGTGACGCCCGTGTACCAATCTCACGTGATGCACTGTCCAAGCTGACCGACGCTGACAACGGTCAGGTCACCATTGGATTCCGCCCAGAGGCACTCGAGCTCGTATCCGAGAACGACCCATCAGCGCTTGCTATCCAGGTAAACATTGTTGAGGAGCTTGGTTCCGACGCATACGTTTACGGATCACTGAAGACCGCTACGGGCGACCAGGACGTTATTGTCCGGGTAAACCCACGCACCGCTCCAGACAAGGGCGAGTTTGTGCACGCGACCATCAAGCCAGGCAACGAGCACATCTTTGCACCAGGCAGTGGCGCACGTATTGCCACCCTCTGATTCAATTCGTTTTGGATTGATCTAAGGTAAGCATTTAGCGCAAAGTGGGTGGGACCGGTTCGCCGGTCCCACCCACTTTGTCATTCCCGCATAGGATGAAGTTATTGTTAGGTCACCAGCTTAGGAATCTTACGTGTCCAAATCTTCGCTACAAATTACGTCAGCTACCGCTGACCCGGCTCTCCTCAGTTTGCCGTGGAACATTCCGCTCGAAGAATGGCCCAATGATGTCCTCGTAGCTTTGCCGCGCGGTATCTCCCGGCACATTGTGCGCTTTGTGCGCCTCTCCGGTGAGGTCATCGCGGTCAAGGAGATCGGCGAGGTTGTTGCGTTTAGCGAGTATGAGCTGCTGCGGCAACTCAGTAAGACTGAGATTCCTAGCGTCGAGCCCGTTGGAGTAATCACCGGGCGCAAGGACAAGAATGGGGAACGCCTTGAGGCTGTGCTGATCACCAAGCACCTTCAATTTTCCCTGCCGTACCGGTCCCTATACAGCCAGAACCTGCAGCCAGATACTTCATCACGCCTTGTTGACGCGTTGGCCGTGCTCATGGTCCGTTTGCACCTCATCGGGTTCTATTGGGGCGATGTTTCGTTGTCGAACACCCTGTTCCGCCGGGATGCGGAGACCTTTGCGGCTTGGCTTGTAGACGCAGAGACCGGAAGGCTGTATCCAAAGCTGACCGATGGTCAACGCAACTACGACATTGAGTTGGCACGCACCAACATCATTGGCGAACTCATGGACCTGCAGGCCGGTGAGTTCATCGATGAAGAAGAAGATGTCATTGACATTGGTGACCGCCTCTTCGCTCGGTACAACGAGCTCTGGAGTGCACTGCATGACATGGAATCCTTTGACGCCGATGAGTCCTGGCGCGTTTCCGCGCACATTGAACACCTGAACTCACTTGGGTTCGATGTTGATGAGCTCGAGATGACCACGGATATTGACGGCACCACCATCATGATTCAGCCAAAGGTAGTTGACGCCGGCCACCACGCCCGCCGCCTCATGCACCTGACCGGGTTGGACGTCCAAGAAAACCAAGCTCGCAGACTCATTAACGACCTCGAGTCCTACCGAGCTATGTCTGACCGGCAAAATGATGAGATCGAGTTTGTTGCCCATGACTGGTTGGCTAATGTTTTTGAGCCCGCCATTCAAGCTGTTCCACGCGACCAGCGCCGCAAACTCGAACCCGCCCAGCTGTACCACGAGATCTTGGACCACCGCTGGTACATGTCTGAGAAGGCCCAGTACGACGTCCCCATGGATCAGGTAGTCGCAAGCTACGTAGAGAACGTGCTGCGCAAGCGTCCAGATGAGATGGCTGTCCTAGGGCTTGCCCCGGATGAGGCCCACCTCCAGGAGTAGCCGTCCCCCGTTTCATAGTTTCCAGTCAATTTGACCAAAACTTGAGGTGTTTTGTGTGCCAGGCTACTGGAAAGTTGCATAGGGCACCCAACCGATGATCGGTTGGGTGCCCTATGCATGAAGAATGACTAGCAGCTCGTTACTTTGCTCTACGGGCCTGTGCAATCTCATACAGGGTAATGCCAGCGGCCACACCAGCGTTGAGGGACTCCACCACGTTGGACATGGGGATTCCGGCAATGACATCGCACTTCTCGCGCACTAGGCGGGACAGTCCCTTACCTTCGGAACCAATGACAATAACCACCGGATCGTTGGAGAACGGCAGGTCAGCCACGGTAGTGGTGCCACCACCGTCGAGGCCAACTACGAAGCAGCCAGCCTTCTTCAACTCTTCAAGCGAACGAACCAGGTTGGTCTCACGCGCAACAGGAACACGCGCTGCGGCGCCCGCGGACACCTTCCACGCAGATGCGGTCACGCCAGCGGAACGACGCTCTGGAATGAGCACGCCGTGTGCACCGAATGCACCTGCGGACCGCAGGATCGCACCTAAGTTACGCGGATCCGTAACGGAGTCTAGGGCAATAATAAGTGCCGGTTCACGCTTGTGTGCTGCGGCATCGAGAAGGTCGTCAATGTCCGAATATTCGTACGGTGGCACCGCAATCGCAACACCCTGATGAACGGAATTATCCGTCATGGTGTCAAGATCATTTTTCGATGTCTCAAAGATATCCAGCCCACGCTCGGTAGCGATGGAAATGATTTCCTTGGTACGGTCGTCGTGCTCAATGCGGGTAGCGATGATGACCCGGCTTACCGGCATGTCTGCCCGCAGGGCCTCAAGGACCGAGTTACGGCCAGCCACAAACTCGGTGACGTTGTCACCCGAGCGCTGGGTCTTGCTGCGGGTGCGTGGGGCGTGCCGGTTGCGGGCCTCTTCGAGACGAGTCTCGGCGGCCTTACGCTTGTTAGCCACGTGCCACGTGCGATCCTCAGCCTTTGGAGTTGCCTTACGGCCTTCCAAAGCCTGACGGCTATTACCACCGGTGCCCTTGGTTGGGCCCTTCTTTGTCGACGCCTTGCGCACAGCTCCGCGACGCTGAGAGTTTCCTGCCATGTTTGTTACTAGCCTTCCGTAGATGGCGCTGCTAGAGACCAGCGGGCGCCAGTTGCCGAGTCCTCAACCACAATTCCGGCCCCGGCAAGGTTGTCCCGGATAGCATCAGAGGTTGCAAAATCACGATCAGCACGTGCCTGTGCACGAGCTGCTAACTGTCCGGCTACCAAACTCTCAAGAGCTGCTGTAGCGCGGGTATCGGTCTGGGTTGTAGCCCAGTCCTGCGGGTCAAGACCCAAAATATCAAGCATAGCGCGCACCGCAATCAACTCGGTACGCACCAGTTCCAACTTCTTGTCTGCTAGGCCACTGTTTCCGGCCTTAAGGTGCTCGTGGACGACCGCTAGGGCGTTGGCCACATTCAGGTCATCGTTCATTGCCGCGATAAATGCCTGCGGCAGGACGGCTCCAGTAACTTCTGACTTTTCTACCGGTCCAACTGACTCGGTTGCACGGGTAACAAATCCCGCAAACCGATCCCACGTAGAAGTTGCCTCCGCAATAGTCTCATCCGTCCACTCAAGCATCGAGCGGTAATGCACGGATGCGAGCGCGTAACGAAGTACAACGGCTCGAGTACGCGTCAAAACCTCGGTCACTAAGAGACCGTTACCAAGCGACTTACTCATCTTGGCTCCGCCCTGGGTAACCCAAGCCGAGTGCATCCAATAGTTAGTGAACTTGAAGCCCGCAGCATGTGACTGCGCCTGTTCGTTCTCATGGTGGGGGAACCGTAGATCCAGTCCCCCGCCGTGAATATCAAAGCTCTCACCAAGGAACCGCCACGCCATTGCCGAGCACTCGAGGTGCCAACCCGGGCGTCCAGCACCGAACGGCGTCTGCCACGTGGTGGTTGCGGGCTCGCCGGGCTTGGAAGCCTTCCAGAGTGCAAAGTCGCGCGGATGGCGTTTCTCCGACTGCTCAACTTCATCACCTGTGGAGAGCACATCATCGAGGTGTTGGTTGGTGAGCGTGCCGTACTGAGGCCAAGACTGGGTATCGAAGTAGACGTTCCCGGGGCTCGCCACGTAAGCGTGACCACGCTCAATAAGCTTGCTGAGCAGTTCAATCATGTCGGTCATGTGACCGGTTGCCCGAGGCTCATATGTAGGCAGTAGGTTACCCAGTGCGGCATAGGCACTGCTGAACGCGTGCTCGTTCAAGTTGGCCCAGGCCCACCACTCGTAGCCCGCCTCTTGGGACTTGGTCAAAATCTTGTCATCAATGTCGGTGACGTTACGAATATAGGTGACATCAAACCCGGTACGGGTGAACCAGCGGTTGAGCACGTCAAAGGCCACCGCTGAGCGCATATGTCCAATGTGGGGAGGCGATTGCACGGTCGCCCCACACACGTACAGGCCTACCTTGCCCGGAGTATTGGGAACAAAGTCGCGCACGGTACGAGTTGCCGTATCAAAAAGCCGAATAGTCACAGGGGCTAGTTTACCGGTTGCCTACGATTTCAACGTATCCAAAGGCCAAGATCACCAAAACTGACCATATTTAAGGGTCCGCCCTGGGTAATGGCCGCTGTTAACCAAAGTTCTGACCCTCGCCCCGGTAGGTGGGCAGAGACTGCACTACTTGAGAGTTCAAAATGCAATGCGTCGTGTTGAACCGTTCCATCTGCTCTCCAGCTTTGGCATGCCGGAACCATACTCGGTCCCCCACCTGTGGGGTTTCTCGGCCGCGGGAGATCTGGAATGGTGACTGTACTTCGCCCATCCCTTCGCTCCCAATGAGCTTCAGGGCTCGATCAATAGGGCTTGGCACACGGCTGGGTCCAACCGGACCGGAAGCAACGTACCCACCGCTGTAGGCGGTTGCGTGCCTGGCGCTCGGATTGCGCACAATGTCTAGACCGTAAAAAGCTGCGGGACGCTGCCCCAAGCCCCGGTAGGTGTCAAACAGCGTGGGATGCAGCAGACCCGAACCCGCGGCCACCTCGGTTACCGTGTCAGTCTCTGCAAGTAGGTGCAACGAACCGGTCCCACCGCCATTAATGATCTCAAGGGGTTGAGCAACCTGCGCGCTCACTGCCGCAATGACCTCCCCTCGGCGCTGCGCAAGCTCCGCGGAAGATAACTTCTTCATCAGCTGTAGGGCAATATTGCTATCACCCAATCCGGCTATTTGGGCATTGTAAAACATCAAACCCACAACGGACGCCTCAGGGTACAGCGCGCACTGGGCCACAAACTGGGCCGCCTCCGCAGCGCTGTGCAAGGGCGAGCGGCGTACCCCAACATGGATGGGAAAGCCGGTGCGTTCCAAAATTCGCAGCGAAGAGTCAATATCCAGTGCAACCCTGATGGGCCCGGCCCCGGGAGTCCCTTGAACCGCTTGGCGGATTAAAGCAAGGTGGTCCTGAGAATCGATCATGATTGTGATTTGCGCACGAGCGTGCTCATCCCCGGCCAGCACACTCAGGGAGCGACGATCAACCGTTGGGTAAGCAACCAGCACGTCAGTAAACCCGTGGGAGACCAGCCAGAGCGCCTCCGCAAGCGAGTACGCCATCAGGCCCTGAAACCCCGGATTGGTCATGGCCCGTTCAATCAGCCCGCGCACCCGCACTGACTTGGTCGCTAGGCGAATGGGCTTGCCCGCGGCCCGCGCAACCAAGGTGCGCGCATTCTCGTCAAACGCGGCCAAGTCGATAACCGAAACCGGTCCCGGCAGCGACGCGGTAGCGGCAGAAAAACTGCGGGCTAAAGAACCAAAAGTAGTCAGTGGACCCATCGTCGAAACCATACCGTGAGTCTAACGGCAAGGTGAGCAAAACGGGCGTTACACTCGGATTTATGGCAAAGCGATTGAGCGGCAACGAAGCTGCTACTTGGACGAACTGGGCCGGCTCGGTAACTAGCCGCCCACACATCAGGCAAACACCTTCGGACCCAATGGCGCTGCACCGCATCCTGGATCAGTGTGTTGCCCAGGGATACAACCTGCGTGTGGTTGGTGCGGGGCACTCATTCTCACCAGCGGCGGCAACCAACGGCGCACTGATCTCACTGGATAATTTTGATCAGCTAGAGCGCATCACCCCAATACCTGGAACCGATGGCGAATGCGCGGTCACGGTGGGTGCCGGAATCAGGCTCCACGCCTTAAATGCCCTCCTGGCAACGCATGGCCTAGCCATGGCAAACCTTGGGGACATTGACCGCCAATCCATTGCCGGGGCAATCAGTACCGGAACGCATGGAACGGGACTTTCCTTGACCGGGTTCTCAGCCCAGGTGTTGGGTCTACGCCTCATGCTGGCAAGCGGGGAAGTTGTTGAGACCAGCGCTACCCAAAACCCACACCTCTTCCAGGCCGCACGGCTATCATTAGGCACCATTGGAATAGTCATTGCGCTGACACTACGCGCTGTTCCGGCATTCCTACTCCACGCCCGCGAGACACCCCTTCCGCTCGGTGAAGTGATGGAACACCTCGATGGTGCCGACGGCTACCCGGAGAATAATGATCACTTTGAGTTCTACTGGTTCCCAGGCAGTTCCTCCACCTTGTCCAAGTTCAATAATCGCGTACCAAACGACACTCCGTTAACCGCCCAAGACGGTAATCCAGCTGCGAACTTGGCTCGAAGTGCACGGCTTTGGTTGGACGATGAGTTGCTATCTAACGGGGTTTTCCAGTTCACCAACTCACTGACCTCGCGGGTCCCCGGACTTACAAACACCATTAACACCGTGGCGTCCAAAGCACTGTCCGCGCGGGAATATGTGGCCGCATCCCACGACGTTTTTGTCTCACCACGCAGGGTGCGGTTCCATGAGATGGAATACGCCTTGGACCGCGCAGATGCACGCGAGGTTCTGACCGAATACCTGAAATTCATGAGCCGCAAGCAGTATGCGGTGTCCTTCCCCATTGAGGTGCGCTTCGCGGCCAAGGATGATGTGTGGCTTTCGACCGCTTATGAACGCGAGAGCATCTACATCGCGGTGCACCAGTATCAGAACAGCCCCTACCACGACTACTTTGCTGCGGCTGAGCAGATTTTTAAGGCCGCCGGTGGTCGCCCACACTGGGGCAAGATGCACACTTTAAATCATGATGACCTGCGTGAACGTTACCCACGCCTAGGAGATTTCACTGCCTTGCGTTCCGAGTTGGACCCAACGGGAGTGTTTTCCAACTACTACACCAATACGGTATTTGGCCGGGTCTAGTGGGTCTGTCTAGCGGGACTAACCGACCGGGTACACCAACGCGGTTGCAATCGCCGCCAAGCCTTCGCCACGTCCGGTAAAACCTAGACGATCGGTTGTGGTCGCGGTGACCTGGACTGGCGCACCTGCGGCCTGCGTCATTGCTCTGTTTAGTTCTGCGCGACGTTTGGAGATCTTGGGACGGTTTCCAATAAGTTGGACAGCAACGTTGCCAATCTCAAATCCGGCTGCGCGCACCCGTGCGGCTGCCTCTCCCAATAGGACGCTCCCGGCTGCACCGGCCCATTCAGGCTCCGCGGTACCAAAGTTTGATCCTAGGTCACCCAAACCGGCGGCGGAAAAGAGTGCATCTGCAGCCGCGTGGGCAACGACGTCCCCATCTGAGTGCCCCTCAAGCGGCCGTTCCCCCATGAATCTAGCGCCGCCAACCCAAAGTTCCTTGGTGGAGTCTAACTCCGCGTAGGCATGGACGTCGGTGCCAATACCAACCCGCGGCAAGATCGGTTGCCCAAGAGGCTGCCCGGTGGACGTAGTCATGCGGTTTCCTCAGAGTGGGTTGACCCCTTAGCGTGGAGTAGCGTGCGGGCCAGCTGTAAGTCTGACTCAGTTGTAATCTTGACCGCCTGCTGACTGCCATCAACAACGTAAACCTGCTCGCCAATCCACTGCGCCATCGACGAATCATCGGTTGCAGCGGTCGACTCTTCATTGGCTAGGTGCGCCGCATGTCCATGGGCCTTTAACAGCGTTGGCCATGCAAAGCCTTGAGGTGTCTGGACAGCACGCAGAGTTTCACGTTCGGTTGCGCCAATAACAACAACCGCTCCGCTTGGTTGCGCAGCAACCACCTTGATGGTGTCCGTCACCGCAAGCGCCGGAATGACGGCGTTTCGACCTTCCAAAACGGCCGCAACGACACGGTCCATCATGGCGGTTGGGGCCAACGCGCGTGCGGCATCGTGAACCAAAGCCGCATCAAAGTATGAGGCGTTCGAACTAGCCATTTTGGTTAGGGCCGCCAACCCACTGGCCACCGAGGCCTGCCGCGTGACCGATCCAGCAACCACTTGCCACGGCACCGAAAGTTCAAGCGGTGTCAGCACTGCACTAAATTGGTCTTCTAACCCCTGAGGCGCCGTTACCACGATAGCTCGCATGTTCTCAACGGCTGCTAACCGTGATGCGGCAAGCGCCAGCAAGCTCGTTTCGGGGCGCCCCGGAACCAATTCAACAAGTGCCTTTGGAACCGCATGCCCCAGCCGTGAGCCTGAGCCCGCGGCCGTAAGTACACCGGCAATACGCGCGGTCTTCCCTCGTAAAACCCGGGTCAACTATTTGATCCTGACTTTGTCGGTCACCAGCATCTGGGTACGGTGGCCGTCTAACTTGGCATATACCCGCGCCCACACCTTGTGGCCTTGGTCCTGAGCGGTAGGGACGTACGTCTTACCGCGAGCACCAGGGATCTGGTCCTTGGCACGCATCCATTGGTACTCAATTTCCTTGGGAGCGGGGTCAAAAAGGTCCCGGTCCAAGTTCGCTACGCGCAATGTGCCACCTACTTTGGCTTTGCCCTTGATCCGTGGAGCTTCACCGTAATACTCGGGCTCGTACCCGGGGGCAACGACCCCCAAGAAAACATCGACGGCGGTAGTCAGGTAACCGTGACGCTCGGCAGCGACCAAAACACTCAGCTGGCGGCCACGGTGACGCGCACGCGGCCGGAACTTAGCAGCGGTAGCCCCCTCAATCGCGGTGCCATTGATCATCCACTGGTACGTGACGCGCTCCGGAACCGGATCAAACTCAGCCGGGTCAATCTTGACCTTGGATTTCTCTGCGACCCGTGGTTCGTTGACACGCACCACTGTCTCGGGACGCAGGGCAATTTCCCGGCCCTTAACGATCAGCCCGGCATTAATGGTAACTACAGCGTCCTCGCACCCGGCGCTGTGCCCGGTGATCCGCACGGACAGTACGGAGCCACCAAAATCATCCAGTGGTGTGAACTCGGCAAAGTAGCCGGAGCCATCTTCCTCAGCGGGTATGTCCGATTCGGAGGCAAATACGATGCCGTCACGCAGCCAGTCAACCGTTACACCGTCAACGGGTTGGGAAAATGCGCTCGGTGACACTCCCACTTGGGTGGGCACCAGCTCTTGAATGGCCTCGGCGTCGCTGGCAATGACGATCTGGGCGGCGTCGATGACCGGAGGTGGGCCAACCAGCACGCTGCCGCATTCAATCTTGATTTCGAGCGGTCGCATATCTTGGCCGGCAAACCGTGCGGTGGCGTAAAGTTCCGTGCCCACGTCTTCCGGTTGCACCTGATACGCGGTGCCCTCATAGCCGTTTGACCACACCACGGTTACATCATGGGCTTTAGGGGAAACACTTTCGGGCCGGATATCAACCCGCAGCTCCTGGCCGACCCGGATAGCGCGTTCGTTGTGGAATTTTGTCAAAGGCGAAGCCTGTGGTTCAGCCTCAAATGCAACAACCTGGCGGGGATCAACCATCAAGGAAAACACACCTTGCCCACCCTCTTCTAGAGAGTTAAATAAGGTGTTTGATTCTTCACCATCAAAACTAGTGGTCATTGCACACTCCTGAAACCTAAAACTAAAGTCCTAGCATTGCATAACAACACCCAGCCGCCACCTAAATATTCCATACAAATGGAAAAGTAGGTGGCGGCTGGGCATTACGGCGTTGTCTCGCCCATACAAAGAGTGCCTATGAGGCTAGAACCTCATCAAGGATTGCCTCAGCTTTATCCTCTTCGGTGCTCTTTGCTAGCGCGAGCTCGGAAACTAGAATCTGGCGAGCGCGTGCAAGCATGCGCTTCTCACCGGCGGATAGCCCACGAGCGGTGTCACGACGAGAAAGGTCTCTGACAACTTCAGAAACCTTAATTACATCACCGGAGGCGATCTTCTCAACGTTTGCCTTGTAACGACGTGACCAGTTAGTCGGCTCTTCGGTGAATTCGGCGCGGAGCACCTCAAACACCTCTTCCAAGCCTTCCTTACCCACAACATCGCGCACACCAACAAGGTCTACGTTCTCTGCGGGCACTTCGATAGTCAAGTCGCCTTGGGCAACCTTGAGCTTAAGATACGTTTTCTCTTCACCTCGGATAGTCCTTTTCTTGATCTCTTCGATCAAGGCGGCTCCGTGGTGCGGGTAGACTACGGTCTCCCCAACTGTGAACGACATCTGCAATTGTCCCCTTTCGCGGATACCCATTCTATCACGCGTAACTGCATTTCAGTGGCGGAATCATTCACGGCCAGTCGGGCGATGTCAAGCCAAACCGCACCCCGGCGTGTTGAACGTGGTAAGTTTCATAACAAATCGTCACACTGACCTTGTGCGTGCAGTATAGAATCTGAATTGTTCGCGCTACCCTTGAGGCCCATGTGGGCAGCGCTTTTCAATGCGGCGTTTACCCGCACCCGCTTGCTCACAGGAGTGTCAATGTTTACCCAAGTTACAGCCTCCCGCCCGGTTCGCGCGGTTGTTGGTGCAGTACTTGCCGGCGGTCTAGTGCTTGGCGCCGCCGCCTGCGCCCCGTCCCAGACGGATATTCACTATGCTCCATCAGACGGTATCCGCATCGCACTGGACAGCGGAATCGAAACCCAAAACTTCATGCTGATCAGCAACGGTAATGGTGCACCCGCTGTTGTCGGTGGCGCGTTGAAGAACTACTCAGATGAAGACTCCGCTGTTCGCATCGCCGCGACCGACGGCTCGTTTGAGATGATCTTTGAAATCGCTGCCGGTGAGCTGATCAACTTCACCGAGAACAACGAACCAACCCAGATCATTGAGTCCCTGGACGCAATGCCGGGCTCCAACGTAACCGCAACATTTGAGGACATTGCCGGTAACACCGCAAACCTCAACATCCCGGTTTTGGATGGCACCCTCGAGGAGTACGCACCGCTGGTTCCCTGATCCTTAGTAGCGCTGTTTCCCAGTTTTCAAGTCACCTCAATGAGTGACTTTGCAAGGGCTGGAACGTAGACTTTTGGCAACCGCCAAACTACGTTCCAGCCCTTTATTTTTTCCGATGCCCGTTCCCCAGTCTCCAAATTTGGTTCCAATGGAGGTACCTGTGAGATCCGTACGCGCCCCCAAGTTCCTACTTGCACTTACCACCGCAGCGGTACTTGTCCTCGCTGCCTGTGGAAGCGATAGTTCTGCCACGTCAGCCCCAGCTCCGGGCGCCGAGGGCACGTGGGAGCTCATGGACCCAGGGCAAGTGACGCCCGATTCCACGAGCATAGACATTGGTGTCACCCGAATTGCTTGCGCTAGCGGCATGACCGGGGAGATTGAGCAACCGATAGTCTCATACGAGCCTGATCAGATTATTATTCGCTCCGATGTTGTCCCCCACGAGGACCCCGATGCCGTGTTCACCTGCCCCGGTAATGACGCCGTCCCGGTAACCGTCAAGCTGGATGAGCCCATTGGAGACCGGGAGATGGTCGACGGCATCTGTCTGGCCGGGGAAGCCACGGGTATTACCCCTTGTGCGGATTCGGTCCGCTGGCAGCCCTAGTCACACACCACGTCATAAATCATCTTGGTGATGCCGTTGCCGTAAGCTTCATGCGCAACTAGGTTCAGATGCGTGGTGTCCTTATCCGCTTCGCTGAAGAGGCGCTTTCCTGCCCCAAGCAAGACCGGAAAAACCAGCAGATGATAGCGGTCAACGAGGCCGGCATCGGCAAGGGCAGCGCCCAGCTCGGCCGAGCCGTGCACCAGAAGCGGACCGCCCTCGGTCTGCTTCAACTTCGCAACGTCAGCAACCGAACGCAAGATTGTTGCGGGCCAACGATCGTCGTCGGATTCGAGGGTTGTGGAAACCACGTAACGCGGCAGTGTGTTGTAGCGGGCAAAGTCGTCCATGGTTGGCCACACCGGCGCGAAGGCCTGATAGCTCTTGCGCCCCAGGAGCAGCGCCCCGGCCTCTTCCTGCTCGCTTCCCTTGATTGCGTAGGCTGCCGGATCAAACGCAATATCTTTGAAGGTCCAGCCCGCGTTGCGGTATCCGGGTTCGCCGCCGGGCGCCTCCATCACTCCATCGGCAGAAACAAACGCGGTGACAATCAAGGTACGCATGCGAAGTCCTTTAGGCCAGAAAGTCAGTTGCTCGCGGTGGTCCCGCCAGAAGCTACTTTCAATCGTAAGCCCGTCAAAGCGAATTCTCTTCTCGGATGCTTAGGTCGCCTGCGTTACTGCCCAATGACCGCGTAATTCCCCATGATTCCGGTGTCAATACCGGTTACATTGCTCAGGTTTTCAACTATCTGGGGCGCGGTCCACATCTCTACGTCTTCCTGCCCCATGTTCCGCAGATCCTTCATGCCCCAGGTTGCGACCGTGCCGTCGTCCAGCAGTGCGTGGGTGGAATACAGGCCAATAGAAATATAGTCAACGTTGGTCAGATCCTGAACCGGCACAACTCCGCTCATCTGATCAAACCCTTCACTGCCAATCCCTAGCAGACCGTACTTGTTGCTCCCCCAGGCCATGGCGGTTCCATCGTCCAAGACGGCGTACGCAATATTGCGGTCGGCCACAATCGACTTCACGTTGTTGAGCCCGGAGATCTGACCGGGCGCCATCGGTTGCCCGGTATCAAGACCATCCCCAAGCATGCCGTACAGGGAAGCGCCCCACGCCATAGCAGTTCCATCCGCCAGGATTGCATAGGACGCGTAATACCCCGGGCTCACCGTTTGCACGCCAGCCAAGCCCGGCAGTTGTACCGGTTCAGGTATCGCAGGTGTGCCTCCCGCACCCAAGAGGTTGAAGGCATTGGAACCCCAGCCCCATACGGTGCCATCCGTCAGCACTGCATAGCCAGTTTCCGGGCCCGCTACAACCGTCTGTACGTCGCTCAGGCCCGCAACCTGAACTGGCACGTTGGAGTAGTCCACCTTTGACCCATCGCCCAGATTCCCGCGTTCGTTTGCGCCCCAGGCCCACACCGTGCCATCTTGGCGCAGTGCGTACACGGTCTGATTGGAGGCACTGACGAAAACCACATTGTCTAGGCCCGGCACGAGTTCCGGTACCGCCGAATATTCCTCATTGCTTCCGATTCCGAGTATGCCGTTTTCGTTGGAGCCCCAGGTCCAAACCGTGCCGTCTTCAAGGACCGCAACGGCGGACAAGAAGGAGGTTTCTATTTGGACAACATCCGCCAGCCCCACTACTTGGTTGGGCTCGTTCAGGTAATCGGTTGTGTCCCCGCCGCGGCCCCCACTGGAGTTACTCCCCCAGGCTGTTACGGTGCCGTTGTCCATCAGGGCGTACGCATTGAACTCGTTGGAAACGATCTGTTGGACTCCATCTAGGCCAAGCACCGAGGTAACCGCGAAGGGATTCTCAGCACTGCCAATCTGGGCGTTGCTGCCATTAGTCCAATGCTGATAGTCGTATGAGTTGAACCCGCCCCAGTAGGAAAGATTGCCGGGCTCCCCAAACTCCGAAACGCTCTCTTGGAGGTCCTCTACCGTGGGTGGGACCGGCGCAACCGTTTCCGGTGCCTCGACCGAGGGAGCGGATTGCCAAGGAAAATCCATGGCCGCCATCCGCGAAACAATGAAGAGGATGGCAAGCAGACTCAGGAACACAATGTGGAACTTCTTGCGAGCCAGCGCTGGCTTCAGGTAACCGCCAAAGCTGGCTTTCGTTGCCGTCCCCGGATCCGTTACGGGCGAAGAATAGTATGCGGGGGTTGGAGTAAGCGGTTCGGATTGCGTTCGTGGAGTAGCCTTTGGGTGCGCTTTGGCCTGCGGAGCCGCATACAATTCAGTTCCGGAAAACATTGGCGCCTGACTAGGGGCACCCGGCAGGGTTGGCTCGCGACGGTCAAAAATAACGCCGTCTGCCCCGGTTGTGGATTGCGGGTTGAGGGCCGCTTGGTCGCCCCAGGTTGACCCCAGAGCACCTTGAAATCCGGTGGAAGTGCCTTGCTGGTTGCCGCCCGCAAACGGGTCTACATCGCCGGTTATCAGCCAGCCAGCGTTTGTGTTTTCCGATGCCTCAAGCATTTCCGTAATCGCGTGGCCGATGACCTCGGCCCACGTGACACCTGCGGCTACGCCGCCGTGGACTCCTTGTTCGGCTTTGAGCAAGGCGTAGGCTTGTTCGCCACTTCCTTCTGTGACACAGCGGATTGCCGCGGCCGCCAAGTTCCCCTTGCTTGCTCCCAGTACGCGTTCCTGGTGCATCTGGGAGTTGAGGTGCGCATACGAAAATGACTCTCGGTATGCCGCAAGGTCTAGGCGGAGGTGATAAATGCTGTCAGGCTCGTCGGCCACGATCTTTGTCCTTAAAAAGATTCGAGTGCTGCAACAGAAAAAGTTAGGAACTCATTGCTAATTTGTTGGGATAATCGCATAGAAACCAAATTCACCGGCATACAGGGTTCGCACCCCGGTCAGACCCGACATGTTCTCCGGTTTAGTCACCAGATCGTCATAGGAATAGGTGTCTGAGTCCATCGCAGCCTGAGCACCCCAGCTCAAGACGGTGCCATCGGTAAGGGTCGCGTGGGCGGTGTCATAGCCAACAGCAATGCTCTGCACGTTCGTGAGTTCCTCAATGAATTGGGGCTTCATGATCTTGTCTTCCTTCTTGCTGCCCTGGCCTAGGAGCCCGTAATCGTTCCCGCCCCACGACATGACGGTGCCATCGCCAAGCAAGGCAAAGACCGCTTCACGGCCGACAACCAGATCGTTGACATTACTCACCCCTGGAACCGCTTGGGGTTTTGTGAAGTCCCATTCATCCTTGCCATCTCCGGCTGCCCCATTTTCTCTCGTTCCAAGGACTAAGACGGTCCCGTCATTGAGGATTGCGTATACGGTCCTACGAGAGGAGACCACTTTCCGCACATCCTGGAGTCCCTCAACCACGGTTGGAACCTCGTAGAACGGAACGTAGCCCTGCGCACCGCTCGGATCTGAAAAGTAGTTGTCTCCCCAGCCCTTGACCGAGCCGTCTTCGAGCACGGCAAAGGCCGAGTTGTATCCGGCAGTAACCGAGACCACCCCGTCAAGATCGGGAACCTGAACTGGCACGTTCGATCGAAATACATTTGCTCCAGTTCCAAGTTGCCCGCGATCATTGACACCCCATGCCATGACCGTGCCGTCGGACATCAGGGCGTAGGCCGAATTCTCGGAGATACTGAGTGCTTTAACACCGCTAAGGCCCTTCACATCCACGGGCGTATCCGAGAACTTCACATCGCTACCGTCACCGAGTTGCCCTTCGCTATTGAACCCCCAGGACTTGACCGTGCCGTCGGCTAACAGCGCGTACGTTGTTTCTGCACTCGTCAGTAATTCCTTTACGTCTGTGAGCCCGGCGACCTCGACCATGAGGGAGTCGTTGCCGGTCCCGCTGACGCCTAGGACGCCATTGGTGTTTGAACCCCACGCTTTGACCGTGCCATCCGCCATCAGGGCATAACCGGAGTTGTACCCAAGCGTGATGTCCTGAACATCGGTCAGATCGGGTACCCACGCGGGTGCATACCGATCGGGGTTACCCGGCAGCATTGGCTGGGTCTGTGCGTTTGACAGGTAAGGTCTGCTTCCCCACACCGCCACGTCCCCATGTGCGTCTTGCGGCACGGCCGGGCCCGACCCGTTGGACTTCGGTCCCTTTGGGTTTGAGGTGGTGTTTGGGCCGGGTTGAGACGAACTCCCGCTGTTCGCATTGGAACTATTGGAGGTCGAGCTCTTCAACAGGTTCACAATCCCATAGGTGGCGCCGCCAAGGATCAGGACCGCGACCAACGCGATTACCCCAAGAACCAAACCGTTCTTCTTATTGCTCGCATTATTACTCTGAGCCCCAGACTGATCGGGGCCTGTGGGCTCCCACGGCGAAGATGGGACGGGGTGATCATCCGGAACATGTTGTGGAACCTGCTGGTCGGAACCCTGCCCAGGCATCGAGAAAGGGGCACTGGACGCGGCAAAAGCCGCATCGGCATAGTACGGCGCCGGCTGGTCGCCGCTATCTTGTTCAGGAGCGCTTGACGGAACATATCCCGTCACGGGAACATAACCTGTCACGTTGGCGCTCTGCCCTGCTTGTGACAGCGCCTGGCCTATGACCTCGGCCCAAGTCACCCCGGCGGAGGGCCCAACTTGGGCAAGCAGCTGCTCTTGGAGTACCTGTGTGGCGGCTTGGCTGGCCCCCCGCGCCACGCATTGCGCGACGGCGGCTGGAATCAATTGTTTGGCATTGCTGACCACTTGCTCCTGGTGCGCGGTTGAGCTGAAGTGTGCGTGATCAAAGGCTTGGCGCGCAGCGGCCAACTCTCGCCGCAATGCTTGGACGCTTTCAGGTAATTCAGCCATAACAATCTCCCGGGTAACACTTGTTTGAGTCAGTTTGCCCAACTACCAGCAAATCCGCAGCGGCAAGCGCACCATTGATGGCCAAGCACGCGGACCGCCCATTTGGTCAAAGATGCACTCAATCATGCTAGAGGAGCCGGGCTATTGCTCTGCACTTCTATTCAACGATTCCCAACGCATCAGAAGGGGACTTCTACCCCGATGCTTTGAAATGGTGTTCCCACCTGTGCCTTCATCCGTCACCCACACGGGCACGTGAAAGTTGTCACTTCTTGAAACGCGCCCGGATCGGGGCAGTGAACGCGGTGCGGCGCCCAGCAAAGACTTCTTTGTCCTCATAAAACACGAATGGGTTGACCAGCTGGAGGACCAGCTAATCAACCCAGTTCGTCTACCGGACCGGCAAATGCCGGTGCTCAGCCTTGGTTATCCGAAGCGACCGGAGATGTAGTCCTCGGTGGCCTGCTGGGTCGGTGATGAGAACATGGTTGGGGTTGCACCGATCTCAATCAATTCACCGGGCTTACCGGTTCCGGCAATGTTAAAGAATCCGGTGCGGTCGCTCACGCGAGCGGCCTGCTGCATGTTGTGGGTGACAATAACGATTGTGTAGTCCTGCTTGAGCTCGTGCATGAGCTCCTCAATTGCAAGGGTTGAGATTGGGTCCAGGGCTGAGCAGGGCTCATCCATGAGCAACACATCCGGCTTAACTGCGATCGCGCGAGCAATGCACAACCGCTGCTGCTGCCCACCGGAAAGCGAGGAGCCCGGACGCTCAAGGCGGTCCTTGACCTCGTTCCAAAGGTTGGCACCACGCAAGGATGATTCAACCAGATCTGCGGCATCAGACTTGGAGATCTTCTTGTTGTTCAACCGAACGCCGGCCAGAACGTTTTCCGCGATCGACATGGTTGGGAACGGGTTGGGGCGCTGGAACACCATGCCAATGTGGCGGCGCACGGCAACCGGGTCAACCGAGCTTGCGTACAGGTCTTCGCCGTCGAGCAGGGCCTGGCCTTCAACGCGTGCGCCGGGGATGACCTCGTGCATGCGGTTCAGGGTGCGCAGGAATGTGGACTTGCCACAACCGGATGGGCCAATCAGGGCGGTGATGGAACGTGCTTCAATTTCCATGTTGACGTCTTTTACTGCGAGGAAGTCGCCGTAGTAGACGTTGAGGTTCTTAGTATCAATTCGCTTGGACATGCTGATCCTTTCCGGACCGTAAATGCTTAAAAGTTATTGGAAGCGCGGCGGTGAGCTAGCGCGGACAGTGCGGGGCGGGTGGTTACCGGCCGGCCGCGGGCGCAAAGCGCTTGGCAAGGAGGCGAGCTGCAATATTGAGGACCATGACAATCACGATCAGCGCGAGTGCAGCACCCCAGGCCCGGTCTACACCGATCCCACCTTGGGAGTACTGGCGGTACGCATAAACCGGCAGGGTGGCCATGCGCCCGTCAAACAAGTCCCAGTTGACCTCAGCCGCAATGCCGATGGTGAGCAGCAGCGGCGCGGTTTCACCGATGACGCGTGCGATTGCGAGCACGATTCCGGTGACGATTCCACCGACCGCGGTGCGCAGCACAATCTTGAAGATGGTGCGCCATTTGGATACACCCAGTGCGTAGGAGGCCTCACGTAGGTCGTTGGGGACCAGTCGCAGCATCTCTTCAACCGAGCGGATAATGACCGGCGTCATCAAGACCGCGAGCGCAGTGGCACCCATGATTCCGGCCCGGTAGGCGGGCCCAAAGATCATGGTGAATAGGGAGAACGCGAAGAGCCCGGCTACGATCGACGGGATTCCAGTCATCACGTCAACAAAGAAGGTCACGCCCTTGGCCAACGCCCCGCGGCCGTATTCGACCAGGTAGATTGCGGTAAGCAAGCCGATAGGAACCGAGATCGCGGTCGCGGCGAGCGTCACCAGGACGGTTCCCCAGATTGCGTGGAAGATTCCACCCTCGGTCATCTCACCGAAGACACCAACCATGTTGGTGTTCAAGAAATCGAAGCTCATGACCGACATGCCGTGCGCGATTACCGTCCACAACAATGAAATCAGTGGGATCAGCGCCAGGCCAAATGCGGAGGTGACCACGAGGGTTGCGCCGCGGTCCGACGCATACCGGGTGCCCTCAACCTTAATCGCGCTGATGGTCAGCGCTACGGCGTGAATAATCAGGCCCAGCACCACGACTGAGGCGATTCCAGCAGAATCGGTCAGCCACAGGAAAAGCCAAGCCAGTACGATTCCGCCGGACAGGGTGGCCCAGGGGAACCACTTGGGCAGGCGTCCTGCTGAGGCAAGCGACCCGGACAGTGATTGCGTGGGAGGTGTGGTTATGGTGGCCATTAGTTGGCTCCTGAGAACTCTGAGCGGCGGCTAACAATCCAGCGGGCCAGCATGTTGACGGCGAGGGTGATGACAAACAGGGCAAGTCCGGTCGCAATGAGTGCGCTCACGGAAAGTCCCGATGCCTCAGGGAACTTGGCCGCAATATTCGCGGCAATGGTTTGGTGCTGGCCTGGCTTGAGTAAGAAGAACGAGAACAGGGTTCCCGGGGACAGGATCATGAGCACTGCCATGGTTTCACCGAGTGCGCGGCCCAGTCCCAACATGGCGGCGCTGATGACGCCTGACTTACCAAATGGCAAAACGGCCATCCGCACGAGTTCCCAGCGGGTGGCACCAAGGGCAAGAGCTGCCTCTTCATGAAGTTTTGGGGTTTGCAGGAATACTTCGCGGGCCACGGCGGTGATGATCGGAAGGATCATGACGGCCAAGACAAGAGCTGCGGTGAGCAGGTTCTTGGCGGGCGGCTGGTAGCCGGCAAACAATGGAATGAAACCAAGCTTGTTAGTCAGCCAACTAAATACCGGGTCCAACTGCGGTGCTAGCCAAAGCGCTCCCCACAGGCCGTATACAACGGACGGGATCGCAGCTAGCAGGTCAATGACGTAGCCAAGCGGACCGGCCAAGTTACGCGGTGCGTAGTGGCTGATAAACAGTGCGATTCCTACCGACAGAGGCACTGCTACGGCCAGCGCAAGCAGTGAGGCTAGGAGCGTGCCAAAGATCAGTGGCGCAATGTAGCCCAGGAGTGAATCAGCCTTGAACCAGGAGATCTTCTGCAACTCGGCTGGGTTGGCCACGAGTGCCGGCCACGCTTTGTAAATGAGGAATCCGGCCACCGCAGCAAGGATCACGAGGATGGCGATTCCTGCTCCGGTGGCGAGGAATTCAAACCAACGTGCAATTATGACTGCGTGGAACTTGCCGCGTGGGCTCTGGATGAGGCTGTTCTTACCGGCCGGGGTTTGTGGCGGGGTAGTTGCAGGGTGCGGCCCAGCCTGCGAGTTCTGCGCAGCTTGTGGCTGCGATTGCTCTACGGCGGTGGGATCAATGACCAATGTTTTTTCCACTTCAGATGTGTACCTCGGTTGGTGTAACTGGCTGAGCTGCAGTTAGACCCAAACGGTGTTTGGCGGTCTAACTGCAGCTCGGTAAAGCGAGTTATTGAACTACTTAGCGGCGATTGCATCAATCGCTGCGGTGACCTCGGTGCGCAAGGCGTCTGAGATCGGTGCGGATCCGGCTACGTCAGCCTGTGCTGCCACGGTCTGGCCCTCTGGGCTGGCTACGTAGTTCAGGAATGCCTGCACGTTCGCGGCTTCCTGTGAGGTCTCGTATACGGAGCAAGCTACCGAGTAAGAGATCAGTACCAGCGGGTATGCGCCGTCTGCCGTGGTGGTGCGGTCCAGGTCAACAACCATGCGTTTGTCGGTTGCGTCAGCTGCACGTGGGGAAGCGTCCACTACCTTTGCCGCGGCCTCAGCTGAGAACGGTACGTAGTTTTCACCAACCTTGAGGGCAACGGTGCCAAGGTCTCCGGCACGTGAGGCATCGGCGTAGCCGATTGCGCCCTCTGCACCATTAACCGTGTCGATCAGACCTGAGGTTCCGTTACCGGACTGGGTTCCAGAGACTGGCCAGTCACCGGAGGCCTCGTGCTCCCATACGCCGTTCGATGCGGCCGCAAGGTATTCGGTGAAGTTCTCGGTGGTTCCGGACTCATCCGAGCGGTTAACCGGGATGATGGCGAGGTCTGGAAGTTCCACGCCCTCGTTCTGGCCAGCAATCTCTGGGTCGTTCCACTTGGTGATTTGGCCGGAGAATACCTTGGCTAGGGTCTCGGCTGACATGTTGACGTTGTCTGCCGCCAGGCTTGGCAGGTTGTAAACAACCGCGATTGGGCTGATGTACAGCGGGAGTTCAAGGACGTCGCCGCCGTAGCAGCGGTCGGTTGCTGCGGTTACTTCTTCTGGCTTCAGCGGGGAGTCGGTTCCCGCAAACTGGACACCACCGGAAAGGAACTGCTCACGGCCGCCACCGGACCCTACGGCCTCATAGGAGACGGTCAGGTCGGGAGCCACTGAGGTAAGGGTAGCGATCCAGCCGCCCATTGCCTTTTCCTGTGATGAAGCGCCTGCACCAGCGATTGAACCGGAGACGGTGGTCTCAGGAGTCTCGCTTGGCTCGTTGGTTGAACCCTGCGAGCTGGATGGGTCAGTAGTTGGCTGTGGAGTTGCATCCGTGCCGCAAGCACTCAGTGCCAGCGCCAAACCTGCGGAAATTGCGCCACCTACAAGTAGACGATTTTTCACTGTGTGTACCAATCTAAATAAAAGTTTGTGGTTGGAAGGGTTCCCTTCCAACTCCTTAAACCTAAGGAGCCAAAATGAAGGGACAAGGGGAAGTGGGTTAACTCAAGGTGAACAGTCGGATGACTTTGGTCTTCGCCTTGGCTGGGCTTATCATTTAGCCCCCGCTTACCAAGGAGCTCTTGACGCCGTGAACGCACACCAGCAAGCCGATTCGCACAGTTTTATTGTGGTCCGTGATGTCCGCACCAATAACCTCAAGGACATTAGCTTCACCATCCCAAGCGCCGCATCACGGTATTTACCGGGGTATCCGGGTCGGGGAAGTCATCACCTGTGTTTGGCATGATCGCTGCCGAGTCCCAGCGCCTGATCAACGAGACCTACACCGCGTTCTTGCAGTCGTTCATGCCGTCACTGGCCATTCCCGAGGTTGACGAGTTGTCCAACCTCAGCGCGGCTATCGTGGTGGATCAAGTACCAATGGGCGCTAACTCTCGGTCCACGGTGGGTACGGTTACCGATGCCTCAGCCATGCTGCGCGTGATCTTCTCGCGTTTGGGGGCTCCCGCAGTCAGAGGCGCATCCGCCTTATCTTTCATATACTCCGGATGGCATGTGCCTCGCGTGTGAGGGCATGGGGCAGGTCAACACCTTTGACCTGACCGAGCTGTTTGATGAGAACCTATCCCTCAACGATGGGGCCATCACCGTTCCAAACTTCCAGGTTGGTGCCTGGTAGTGGCAAATCATGGCGGGTAGTGGGCTGTACCCCGCAGACCAGCCCATCAAGACCTTCACCGCGGAACAACTCGAAGACTTCTTGTACAAGCCGGTCACCAAGATCAACATTGGCACGCACAGCGCCACCTACAAGGGTTTGGTGCCCAAGGTCCAGCGCACCATCATGAGTAAGGAACGCGACAAGGCCCAATAGTCCGTTCAGGTGTTCATGGACCGGGCCGCAACGTTTGCCAGCTGCCCCAACGGTCACGGGACCCGGCTCAACCAAGCCGCCCAAGAATGTAAGGTTGCCGGGATCAACGTTGCTCAGGGATCGGAAAAACAGATTTCAGATCTGTACCAGTGGTTGCAAACCCAAGACCTCACTGGGGTTGGGCCCATCGCTGACAAACTCATGGACCTGTTGAAATCCCTGACCAGAACTGGGCTGGGGTACCTAAGTTTGGACCGGCCGTCCGGCACCCTGTCCGGTGGTGAAGCGCAGCGCGTCAAGATGGTGCGCCACCTTGGCTCCGCGCTGACCGATATCACCTACGTTTTTGATGAACCCACGGTCGGGCTGCACCCGCACGACAATGCGCAGATGAACGAGGCCCTCATTGAGCTGCGCAACAAGGGCAACACCATTTTGGTGGTTGAGCACAAGCCCGAGGTCATTGCGATTGCAGACCATATTGTTGATCTTGGCCCACTTGCCGGAAGTAACGGTGGCCAAATTATGCTTGAAGGTGACCACGCCGGTCTAGCGGCAAGTGACACCTTAACCGGGCGGCACCTGGCCCAACCGGTGTCCCAGCGCGACGGTGGGGCACGGAAACTGACCGACCACGTCACGATCGCGGGCGCTAAGCAACACAATCTCAAGGATGTCACGGTTGACGTGCCGCTTGGCGGGCTCGTGGCGGTCACGGGAGTTGCCGGATCCGGTAAGAGCTCCCTGATTAAATCCAACATGGCCGACGTTGACCACCTGTTGGGCTTGCTTGATCAGCTGGTAGCCGAGGGCAGCTCGGTTGTGGTTATCGAGCACAACCTGCGCGTGGTCGCCCACTGTGACTGGGTTATTGCCCTTGGTCCGGGCGCCGGTCACGACGGTGGTCAGGTGGTCTTCACCGGCACGCCGCTTGCGTTGTCTACCGCTGACACCACAACCGGGAAGCACCTAGGGCTGTTCCTCAATAGTTAGTCATCCAATGCCGCGAGTCCGCCGGTTCGGGTCCTTTTTGGACCCGAACCGGCGGACTCGCGGTTTACTTTGCTAGCTAGGCGGTGCGGCGGCGCAGGAACAACAGTCCCCCGCCGGCCACCAGCAACAGCAGACCAGCCATGACCGGCACCATGACTTGGGCACCGGTTTGTGCCAGGTCATCTGCGGAATCGCCGCCGGTCGTGGTGTCATCGGTATCCACGCCATCGGTAGCTCCACCATCGGCGTCCCCAGCACCGGCGTTGCCGCCGTCCCCACCGGGCAGTTCTGATCCCGGCTCGGTGGGCTTAGGTGAAGGCTCAGGCGTTGGTTCCGGAGTCGGCTCAGGCGTAGGCTCGGTAATTTCTGGAGCCTGCGCAAAGACCTGAACCTCAACTAGACCCGCGGCCCAAGCAGCCTCGTTTCCGTTGTGGATGTTGCGTACTTCAGCAACGTCAACGCGCACGTGCTGGTAGGTTCCAGTCAGATTTTCGCTGGTGAACCCTACCTGCTTGTTGTTCAGGTTTGATGCCAACTTGGTCCAGGTGACGCCATCGTTTGAACCGGAGATGGTGTAAGCGGCATACGGCTCTGACCCGTTGTGGCTGTTCCAGGCGAGGTCAATGCGGCCTAGGTCGGTTGGCTCTTCAAGATCCACGGACCAGAAGAACGGAACCGAACTGGGCTGCCAGTACGCCGAGCTCTCACCGTGCTTGTTCAGGTTGAAGTAGTACCCATCGTTTGCGATCTGCGGGTTTGCACCCGCAGAAGCAGCAACCGGTTTGCCCTCGGAAACAAGCTCGAGTGGCTTGGTGGTTACCGTCCCGGATTCCACATCAAAGTCCCAGGCCGGGTAGAAGTCGAGCTTGACGCCGTCTGCGCCAATCTCGAGCGGCAACCAGACGTAGGTTGACGCACCGAGCTCACCCATGACCCAACGGTCACCCATGTAAATGTAGGACCGGTTTCCGTCTTGTCCCTCAATGGTCATGATGTTGGTGGGCTGGGAGGCAAAGCTCGTGTTGTTGCCAACCGGCTCAAGCTCGCTCCAACCGTCAGCCTTGGACAGGTCCTTGGTTGAGGCCACATAGGTTTGGTTTGGTTGCCAACCGGACTGTCCAGAAGTCAGCACGTAATAGGTGCCATCAATCTTGACTACGGCTGGTGCCTCACGCCCGGCATCGATAAAGAGCTGGTAGGAGTTTTCCCAGTCCACGTCCGTGTAGTCCGCGGTGAGCGGGTATACCCGCATGGTCGTGTGGTCTTCTGCGGAAATCAGGAATGCGGCATCGGAATCCGGGTCTTTGAAGACCGTGAAGTCACGGGAGCCGTAGCCCCATTTGCCGTCGGTGCCCGGGTAGGTTGGGTCCGCATGCTCGGTCGAGACCTCGCCTACTCCAGGGCGGTAGTTACGCACAACCTCGTAGTCGCCGTCGATGGTCTTGCTCGTGGCCACAATGAGGTGGGAAGCCGAGTAGGAATCCTTGGTTTCCCAGTGACCCCAAACCACGTAGGTGTCCGTCAGCTCGTTGTAGACCAACTTTGGGCGCTCGATCTTGCAGCTCGCGTCCGTGTAGGTTCCGGTTTCACAAACGCCGGCAGTCTCGGTCGTAATGATGTTGTTCAGGAATTCCCAGTTTTTCAGGTCCTGTGAGCGGTACAGGCTTACCGCGTGCAGGGAGGCTCCGTTGTGGGCTTTGTTTTCCCCAACCCAGTAGTACCAGCCGTCCTTTTGCAGGAAGCCACCGCCGTGGGCCTGAATTGAGTTGCCATCGGTGTCAAACCAGGTTTGCCCCACCGGAACGGCTTCATAGCCACCCTCGGGGGCAATTTCAATCCGGTATGCAGAACTCATGACCGCGCTGGCGTGCCCATTTTTAAACGCTACGGCCTTGAGGGTCGTGGTGCTGTCAAGCGTGATTGCGTCGGTGTACAGTTCACCGGTTGCCTTGGATGGCGTGGAGCCGTCCAGGGTGTAAAAGATTGCGGCATCGGCGGTAGCTGAACTCAGTTCAACGCGCTGCGTCTTGTTGTAAGCACCCGCGGCCAGGGAGGCAACCGGGGCGGCTAGTTCTTCCTTGACGGTTGGGACCTCGACCTCACCGGCGGCAACGGCCAACCATGCGATCACGGGGGCCTCGGTGCCTGCCGAGCGCCGCACCTCAAAACGAAGCTCGCCATCTTGGGGCTGCACGATTGTGCCGGTCACGATCGCTTCGCGTTTGGATCCATTGACGGTATACGCTGCGCCCAAGTCTGCCGCGGTTCCATCCGCGGTCGTAACCGATGCGATCATGGTGCGCGGCCCGGACCACCATTCGGTTGCGCCCGAGGTCACGGTGTAGGTTCCCGCGGCTACGTCCGGTAGCACGTAGGTGATCCGTTCGGCCGAGTTGTTCTTGCCGTACAGTCCATTTTGGAACTTGTTTGCTGCACTGCCGCTTGAGCGGGTGCCGTCGACTCCTGCGGCTAGGTAACCCCAAGCGTTTCCCGATGCCTGCTGGTCTGCCGTTTGGTTGGCAAGTTCCAGCCCCTTGGCTGCGAGAACAGCGTCGAAGGCAGCTGAGCCGTCCTTGCTGCTTCCAGAGTCAATGAAGTAGGTAAGACCTTCCGGGATGATGTGCACGGTTGCTTGAACCGTGACGGACTCCGCTTCGCCGTAGACGGTTAGGGAATCGTAATTGCGGGTGAACTCGTATCCGCTCACGTCCCACTGCACCTGAGCCAGGCGCGTTTGACCACCGGCCGTGGTGACCTCAACTTCGGTTGGCAAAGCCGGATTCTTGCCGGCTTCGACCGCAACGTCAACCGGGCTGGCTAGTCCGACTGCGGGATCAAGCACCAAATCTTGGCCCACCACGGAGCTGATGGCGTTAAGGCTCCCTGCGGGCACCGCGATAGCAGGCGCAATGGCCAGGCTGCCGGAGCAACCTAGCGCAACTGTTGTCAGCACAGCGGCGAAGGTGCGAGTTCGCATCCACTTCACCGGGGCGCTCTGTGACGTCCTCGTCATGTAAAAGGCTTCCTTGTCCTCAGTACCGCTAACCGGCACGATGTTTACCCAAACATCTAGCAGAGTAGCAGTTCTCGAGGCTATTGAACAGGATGACCGCTCCGTTTTGATACCGGTATCATTGCGGCCCCAACTCGACCGGCCGTCGATTGGCACCAACGATTGGTGCCAATCAACTGATCACCGGTGGGAAGGTTCAGCGCAAAGCTACACTTCTTCGTATTTGTAGCCCAGCCCCCGCACGGTTTGGACTAATTGTGGGGTCGACGGATCCTGCTCAATCTTGGCACGAATCCGCTTGATGTGAACGTCGAGAGTCTTGGTGTCCCCCACGTAGTCGCTCCCCCAAACGCGATCGATCAACTGGCCACGGGTCAGGACCCGGCCTACGTTGCGTAACAAAAACTCAAGCAGTTCAAACTCTTTTAGCGGGAATGATGTATCAATTCCGCGCACTGTGACAACGTGGCGCTCGACGTTCATGGTCACCGGGCCACCTACCAGCAGGGCTTCCTCGTCTTCTTCAACCACAACTGGGGCTGGATCTTGACTGGTCTGTTTACGGCGCAGGATCGCGCGCATTCGAGCCAGCAATTCACGGAACGAATACGGCTTGGTGACGTAGTCATCCGCGCCAATCTCTAGACCCACAATCTTGTCGATCTCGGAGTCCTTGGCCGTCAGCATGATGACCGGGACATCCCCGCGCTTACGCAGCTCACGGCATACCTCGGTTCCAGAGAGCCCCGGCAGCATCAGGTCTAACAAGACTAGGTCAGGCTTGGCAAAGTCGTAGGCCACAAGGGCATCGGGGCCGTTGGCCACCGCGTCGACTTCATACCCTTCGCGCTTCAGTTGGTAGGTCAACGGTTCACGGTAGGACTCTTCGTCCTCGACAATCAAAATACGAGTCATGAATTATTCTCTCCTGACGTGCCGGTTACGGGTTCCGGATCAGTTGTTGGGATCTGAATGTCGGCCGCAGCCGGAATACGTAAGGTAAATGTGGAGCCCCGGCCCGCTTGGGACCAGATACTCACGTCGCCGCCATGATCTGCGGCTACGTGCTTAACAATAGACAACCCCAGCCCGGTTCCGCCGGTAGCGCGTGAGCGTGCCGGGTCAACCCGATAGAATCGCTCAAAGATTCGGCTCTGTTGTTCCGGGGTAATACCAATGCCCTGGTCCACCACGGAGATCTCAACGAGCTCTCCGCGTCTGCCCACACCAATACCTACCGTGGTGTGCTCGGGTGAATAAGAAATCGCGTTATCAACAAGGTTACGCACCGCAGTCACCAACAGGTTGTGATCACCGTACAGATAAGAATCCGGGTCTCCCTTAACGGAAATCGTGATGTCTTTGTCGTGGGCAACAACCCTGACCCGGTCGATCGCCTCCGAGATCACGCCGTCCACACTCACAATCGAGACCGGGTGTTCCGAGCCTTTGAGTTGCAGGCGGGACAGCTCAATGATCTCTTGGACAAGCGCCGCCAGGCGCTTCGATTCCTGCTGCATTCGGCCCGCAAAGTGGCGCACGGCATCGGGGTCTTCGGCGGCGTCCTGCAGGGTCTCGGCTAGCAGACCGATCGCCCCAACCGGGGTCTTGAGTTCATGGGAAACGTTGACGGTAAAGTCACGCCGAATAGTCTCAATACGTTTGGATTCGGTGCGATCCTCCGCGAGGACAACAATGTGCTGGCCATCCAGCTGGGCTACCCGCACCTGGAGCATGACCCTGCCGCGCCCTACCGGGCCGCGAGGCAGTTCAAGTTCTTCATCAGCGATCTCACCGGAGCGGCGGACCTTATCAATCATCTCTTGGATGGCCGGGTGCACAATTCGGTCGCCTCGAACCACACCGAGAGAATACGCGGCGGCACTTGCTCTGGCCACGGATTCGTCTTGACGCAGCACCACCGCGGCAGAGCGCAGCACGGCCAACACTCGGATAACGCCGTCATCCAGCTCGGGCTTTTCCCGGTCCGGTACCCGCCGCTGTTGACGCTCCGAAAATCGGAACGCCAGTGCGGCAAACACCCCGGTTGCTAAGCCGGTGAGGCCCGCAATCAAATAACCAATCTCATTCACAGGCACTAGCCTACGGGCAGAAACTTGTTCAGCAAGCAATCCGTCAGCCGGGGCGGCCCAAGTTCATTGGGTTTCCAAGGCCCCCGCCGCGTCAGAGCACAAGAATTCATGGGCAAGTCACTCGGTGTTCACTTAGTGGTTCAGCTTTGACCACTTGACCGCGCGATAGTTAGGGCTAACAAGCATGCGCCGTGCCGTACTAGCGCAGCGTTATAAAGGAGAAAAGTGCGCAAGATCTTTGAATCTGAACTACAGGCCGTCGGCGATGACCTGACCAAAATGTCCTTGCTGGTCAAGGAAGCCATGCAACAGGCATCGACCGCGCTGCTGAACGGCGACCTACCGCTGGCCCAAAAGGTCATCGATGAGGACCGCTTTATTGACGAGCTAGAGCGCAACCTTGACGAGCGTTGCATCCTGCTCCTAGCTCAGCAGCAGCCCGTTGCCACTGACCTGCGCGTGGTGGTCTCAGCGCTGCGCATCAGCGCGAGTTTAGAACGCATGGGAGACCTGGCCCGGCACATTGCTTCTGTGGCCCGCCGCTCGTTCCCAAAGAACGCGGTGGCAACGCCTCTTGCCCCAACGTTTGAGGCCATGAGCGCCGCCGCAATGCGCGTAGCTAACCGGACGCACACGCTATTGGCCTCGCACGATCTCGAGGTGGGCAGTAACATTCAACGCGATGACGACCTGCTCGACGACCTGCACAACACCGTGTTTGTATCCATCTTGAGCGACGACTGGGAGGGCACCGCACAGCAGACCGTGGATCTGACGCTGCTGTCGCGCTACTTCGAGCGGTTTGGGGACCACGCGGTTTCCATTGCGCAGCGCATGTCATTCCTGGTGACCGGCGACTTCGACGAGGCGCAAGTTTCCTAACCGAGACTCCCCACCTCACTGAGATTGGTAGATCGCCCCCGAGATTGCGGATTCGTTCCGCTAATCTCGGGGGCGATCTACCAAAGTCGACAAGTGGGGGTCAACGGTGTTTGTTCAACCGCTGTCCGTGTTAGGTCAAGGAGCGACTACTTCTTACCCTGGTTTGCTACCGCAGCGGCAGCCTTAGCAGCAGCCTCAGGGTCCAGGTAGCGGCCGCCCTTGGTGATTGGCTTGAAGTTCTCATCAAGCTCATAAACCAGTGGCATACCGGTTGGGATGTTCAGTGAGGCAATGTCCTCGTCTGAGATCTCATCAAGGAGCTTCACCAGTGCGCGCAAGGAGTTACCGTGTGCGGCAATCAGAACGGTCTTTCCGTCCTTGAGGTCGCTCTTGATTTCGGTCTCCCAGTAAGGGATCTCGCGCTCCAGCACGTCCTTGAGGCACTCGGTGCGAACCTCAGCGGCTGCGCCCGTGTAGCGTGGGTCGGAGTCCTGTGAGAACTCGGAACCGGTCTCAATCGCAGGTGGTGGGGTGTCGTAGGAACGGCGCCACAGCATGAACTGCTCTTCGCCGTACTCGGCAAGGGTCTGTGCTTTGTCCTTACCCTGTAGAGCGCCGTAGTGACGCTCGTTGAGGCGCCAGTCGCGCTTCACTGGGATCCAGTGGCGGTCGGCCGCGTTCAGGGACAGGTTGGCCGTGGTGATTGCACGGCGCTGCAGTGACGTGTGAACTACGTCAGGCAGAATGCCGGCTTCCTTCAAGAGTTCGCCGCCGCGGATTGCTTCGCCGCGACCCTTCTCCGTCAGGTCTACGTCCACCCAGCCGGTGAAGAGGTTCTTTTCGTTCCAGTCGCTCTCGCCGTGGCGGAGCAGTACAAGGGTGTATGTCATGATTCCTATCTTGCCGTATTTGTAGCCCCATCGCAGGGGCCTTTCGTCCGTTGGACACCAAGAAAATATCTAGAGCTCCTGGGCCAATCGTCAAAACCTTTTTATTCGAGCTGCACTGCGGTACACCTCAAGGGTGGCCTTAGCAGTATTTTCCCACGTGTACCCCACCGCGTGGTGCACGGCCCCGGTCCCCAGGGCCGCTAGCCGGGCCGGGTTGCCAAGTAGTCTTAGGACTTCATCTGCCCAGCGGCGCGGCTCGTGGTCCGGCACCAAAATACCCGATTGACCGTGAGCTACCGCCGTGCGCAGTCCACCCACTTCCGCGGCGATCACGGGTGTGCCGCAGGCTTGGGCTTCAATTGCAACCAGCCCAAAGGACTCGTTGCGTGACGGTACTGCGACCAAGTCCGCAACCCGGAACCAAGCGGCAAGTGCCTCCCGTCCAACCGGGGGTTCAAAGCGTACGTGCTCACTAATCTGCAGGAGTTTCACCAGGACTTTAAGCTCGGTCAGTGCGGTTGGGCGCCCGGAGGGCCCACCTAAGATTACCAAAGTTGGAATCTTGATGGTCGGCTGGCCAAGTCGTTGTGCTTCCCTGCTTCGGTTCACAATCTCAGCGAGCATCTCAATGAGCACATCCGGACTTTTTAGCGGTTGGATGCGCCCGGCAAACACAATAACTTCTTCATCCGCTCCAAAGCCAAAGGACGCACGTTCCTCGCTCCGGCTTAGGCCGTTTGGGGCCCGAGGTGTAAATATTTCGAGGTCAACGCCGGGTGCTACTACGTGCACGCGGTCCGGAACCGCTTGGTACAAGTTAATCAGTTCATCGGCTTCAGAAGCGGTATTAGCGATCAGAGCGTCGGACTCTTGGACCACCTGCTCTTCACCGATGATCCGGCCCACCGGATCCGGAGTGTCACCCGGCGCCAGTTGCAGGTTTTTGACCCGGGCCATCGTGTGCATGGAGTGCACGAGCGGTACGTCCCAGCGGTCCGCTGCTAACCAACCTGCTTGGCCGGACAACCAGTAGTGCGAATGGACTACGTCATACCAGTTTGGGGCTCTCGATGCCTCAGTGCGGAGGACCCCTTGGGTGAAGTAGCAGAGTTGGCCGGGCAGGTCGTTCTTGTCGAGTCCTTCAAAGGGTCCTGCGGTAATGTGCCGGACGTGAACGTCCTGTTCCATCTCAACCGAGTCGGGTTGGCTCGCGGTTGTGCGGCGGGTAAAGATCTCAATTTGGGCGCCTTGGAGCGCCATCGCGCGCGCGAGTTCGGTGATGTACACGTTCATGCCGCCGGCATCCCCGGTACCTGCTTGGGCCAATGGGGACGTGTGCACTGACAGCATCGCTATGCGTGGGGAATCATCACGCCGAAATCTTGTCATGTCTCCCTGACTCTAAGTGTTCCGCGTTCAAGTTTGGCACCTATTTGGGTGCAATCCAACTTGCCGGCCCGGATTGTGAATACCAATCATTACCGCTCGGGCCTATGGTCCCAGAGTTTTTCCCAACGTCCAAGAGAAAATAGTCCTATGGAATTTAACGCAGACCCGTTAGCTGCAATGCGTGACCTACTCGGTACCACGGAAGAAACGACTCAGATTGTGCCCGCCTCCCCTGAGGATTGCGCGACCTTTGAGGATGATTCCATGGTCTGTACGTGCAACAACGTCAACGCCGGTGAGATCCGGTCGTTGATCCGAACAGGGCAATGCAAGAGCCTCGATGACGTTCAAGTGAAGACTCGTGCCGGTGGCGCGTGTGGTTCCTGCCTGCCATTTGTGGCGGGCATTGTTGAGGTCGAGATCTCGAACTGCGCAGCACTAACCGCGAAGTAGCTGCCAATTCTGGCTGGTTCCGTCCCTCACTCAGTTCAGATTGACGATCAGTTCAGATTGACGATGCAAGCCGGAGCTGGCACGTTTTCTTGGGAAAGTAGCTGACCGGTTCCCGTGGTTTGATCGAACCCAAGCACGTCAAGCGTGCCCGATTTCTTGTTGGCCACGGCAAGCACGTGTAGGCCGTCGCTGCGCTGCCCAAAGGTTTTGAAGTGACGCGGGCCCTGGCCCGCACAGGAAAATACGCCAACCGGTTCGAGGGTTGGTGCTGCCCCGGTATTGTTTTGGTCGCTGCGGACAATGGCGAAGGCCTGCATGTTATCAATGCCGCGGACGGCAACAAACAAGAGGGTACCTTCGGGGTTGATCTCGAGGTGAGATGGCGTATCGGGACCCACTGTGCCAACCAGTGCATGTTCGTGGACGACTTCCCCCTTGCCAGAGAGTTCATCAATCCGCACCGTATACAACGTATTGTTCAGCTCGCCAACTACGAATGCGTAGGTGTCACCATCGAATACGATGTGGCGGGGTCCGCTACCGGCAGGGAATTCGACAGCCGTACCGCGGGCCACAAGCTGGCGGGTTCCCTCACCGTAGCTCGTGATTTGGTAACCGATGATTCGGTCGGCCCCAAGGTCCGTCACCCAAACGTGCTGGGTCGTTGGAATTTGGGCGCTGAAGTGTGCGTGCGGACCTGCCTGACGGTCAATGTTTGGGCCTTGCCCGGACTGTTGAAAGACCTTGCCATCGACCAACTCGGCGCCGGGATGGGAACTGCGGTAGGACGCAACTGAACCGGAGGTGTAGTTCGTTACCACCACTTGCTCGGCCGCAATCGTCACGTGGCACGGATCGACACCAAAGGTAGGAACCGTTTGGCGGTGTTCTAGTCCGGCATCCGTGATTGCAAACCTGGAGAGATTACCCGGATCGGTTTCACTGACGGCAAAGAGCTCTTGGTTGTCTGCGCCAACCGCTAAGAAGGAGGCGGCCGGAACCTCAATCACCTGGGTGAGGTTGGTAAATTGCCCGGATTCAACGTCAAAATCGGCGTGCCAAATACCCTCCGCTTGTGCTGGTTCATTGGCATGAGCGGGCGCGGGATACGTTCCAACAAATACGCGCATAATAGGGTCCTCAAAGGTCTAGAAAATTTAGGCCGCAACTACCCAAGCCAAATGATCGAGATCATCGGCTTGCGGCAACCGGTACAAGCAAACTTGCGTGGTCGAGCGAACCTACTGAGGGTTAGTGGTGTGTGGTTCCTCAGTGTCCGTCTGCTCGTTTGCCAACCGGTCAAGCTCCGCCAGTTGCAGACGCTCGTTACGGTCCGCACGGACAACAAAGCGCATAACGAAGTAGAAAATTATGCCCACACCAATTGATGGTATTAGGGCGCCAAGGCCATCCCAGAATGTTTCCATCGTTCCTACCCGTTTCTTAGGTTATTTGCTATCAGTGTTGTGGCTTGACCAAGGGGAACAAGATCGTTTCCCGGATACCAAGTCCGGTCAGGGCCATCAGCAAGCGGTCCAGACCCATGCCCATGCCGCCGCTCGGTGGCATGGCGTATTCCATTGCGGTCAGGAAGTCTTCATCCAACACCATGGCCTCGGCGTCACCGGCAGCCGCCAGCACGGCCTGCGCTTCGAAGCGTTGGCGCTGAATAACCGGGTCGATGAGCTCGGAGTAGGCAGTTGCCAACTCGAAGCCGCGGATGTACAGGTCCCACTTTTCCACAACGCCGTGCTTGGAGCGGTGGTCACGGGTCAGCGGTGAGGTCTCAACCGGGAAGTCGCGCACAAAGGTCGGCTCATACAGGTGGTCACCAACGTAGTGCTCCCACAGTTCCTCAACGAGCTTGCCGTGCGTGACCTTCTTGGGGTCCATCGAAATGTCGACTTTCTCAGCCAACTTGGTCAGGGTTGCAACCGATTCCTGCGGGGTGATTTCTTGACCTAGCGCGCTGGACAGGGTGTCATACATCGAAATGTCGGCCCAGTCGCCGCCCAGCTCGTACTGTTCACCGTTAGCAAGGGTCACCAGGGTTTCCCCATCAAACACTTCCTTGGCCGCGGTCTGCACTAGATCCTTGGCGAGCACTGCCATGGTGTTGTAATCACCGTAGGCCTCGTACGCCTCAAGCATGGCAAATTCCGGGGAGTGCGTTGAGTCAGCACCCTCGTTACGGAAGTTACGGTTGATCTCAAAGACCCGCTCGAGGCCACCAACAACCGCGCGCTTCAAGAAAAGCTCTGGCGCAATACGCAGGAACAGTTCCATGTCAAAGGCGTTCATGTGCGTGCTAAATGGCCGCGCCGATGCTCCACCGTGAATGGTCTGGAGCATGGGGGTTTCAATTTCGATGTAGTCCCGTGCGTGGAAGTTGTTACGCAGGGAACGCACCACATTTGCGCGCAACCGGGCGTTATCCCGGGCGGCTGGGCGTGCGATGAGGTCTACATAGCGCTGACGCACCCGAGCTTCCTCGGAGAGCTCGGCGGCGGTGCCGTCCTCGCGCTCGTACATGTTTGGCAGCGGGCGCAATGACTTGGCCGCAATCTGCCACTCGGTTGCGAAGATGGAAAGTTCACCGCGCTTGGAGGAGATGACCCGACCCTTTGCAAAGAGTTGGTCTCCCAGGTCCACGTCCGCCTTGAACTGGGTAAGGGACTCAGCGCCCACCTCACCCTGCGAGAGCATGATCTGCAGGCGGTTACCTTCGCCGTCTTGGATGGCAACAAAGCAGAGCTTGCCGGTGTTGCGCAGGAACACAACGCGGCCGGCTACACCAACAACGTCATCGGTTTCTTCCCCGGTCTCCAGGTGCTCGTAAGCACTGCGGACCTCTTTGATTGCGTGTGTGACGGGAACCGTAACCGGGTAAGCCTGGCCGCCGTCAGCAATGATGCGAGCGCGTTTTTCATGGCGCAATCGCAGTTGCTCGGGGAGGTCAACTGCCTCTGGGGCGGCTGAAGCGGGCGTTACCTTGGGGTTCTTAGGCGTAGTGGTCACCAGACAATTCTAGCCACCTATCACGACAATCGGGTTCGCATTGACGGTGCAGTGCGTCTCACACCCGCAGTTCATCCCATGCAGCACCTTTCTCAGACCAGATCGAGTGCGAGATCCAAGATCGGTGCCGAGTGCGTCAACGCTCCGACAGACATGTAGTCCACCCCGGTTGCGGCAGCCGATTTTGCGCGGGACAACGTCAGGTTTCCGGTGGCTTCAAGTTCGATCTTGCCTACCTGAGCCTCACGCGCCCGGATAGCGTGAACCGCCTTGGCCATGACGTCATCGGGCATGTTGTCGAGCAAGAGGAACCTTGCTCCGGCATCGACAGCTTCAAGCGCTTGGGCCTGGGTATCCGCCTCTACTTGAATGGTGACTCCGGGGTGCATCGCTGCCACGGCAGCGATCGCACCGGCTACCGACCCGGCGGCCGTCACGTGGTTGTCCTTGACCATCGCAACGTCGTATAGACCCATGCGCTTGTTGGTTCCGCCCCCGGCCCGCACCGCATATTTTTCAAGTTCCCGCAGTCCCGGCGTGGTCTTGCGGGTATCCAGCACCATCGCCCCGGTTCCGTCGAGTTCATCCGCCCACAGCCTGGTTACGCTGGCTACTCCCGATGCCCGTGACATGAGGTTCAGCGCCGTGCGTTCCGCCATGAGCAGGGTTGGTACCAGGCCCACGACCGTTGCCAGTTTGTCCCCCGCGCGTACTCGGGCGCCGTCGGCGACGTGCAGGGTTACGGTGGGTTCCGGCTGGTCAAAGCGCTCAGCCACCTGGCGGGTCACCAACGAGAGCAGTTCTATCCCAGCGATTACACCACTCTCGCGCGCCATGAGATGGGCGGTTCCGGCAACCCCATCGCCGTGGGTAGCGCTTGAGGTGACGTCGACGCCTGGATATCCGCCCAAGTCTTCATCAAGGGCCACGCGCACTATTGTGGCTGCCCAGTCCAGGTTCAACGGTGGCTGGATAACGTTGGTTGTAGACATGGTGAACTCCTAATGGTGGTGCGGTGGCTGGCTGAACGTTGGGAAAGTTACTGCGGAACGATCGGAATCACGGTCGTTTCAAGTTCGCCCAAGAAATTCAGGCGTACCGCAATCCTGCGCTGCCACACGGGATCGGTCTGTGGGAAGTCGGTACGGAAATGTCCGCCCCGAGATTCGGTGCGCAGCGTTGCAGCGGCGACTAGTGCGCACGCAACCTGATGCACGTTAGAGGTTTCCCACTCGGCTGCCTGTGGCAGGGTGAATCCGTCGCCGTCGACCTCCTCGGCGATGTTGGCATCCGTGCGAACCCCCGCTAGCGTTTCCTGGGCTTGCCCAAGTGACTGCGCGCTGCGAAGCACTCCGGCACCCCAGGTCATTGCGTGCTGGATCCGAGACCTTGACGCCGCCATGGTCAGGCCGCTAGATCCGGGACGAGCCTGCGGCTCTTGCTGTGGCAGTTCCCCAACGCTGATCCGCGCTGCGATGTCTTCGGCCGCACGGCACGCAAACACAATGCCCTCCAGCAGCGAGTTGGAAGCCAACCGGTTTGCGCCGTGGACCCCCGTGCAGGCGGCCTCCCCAATCGCGTACAGCCCATCAAGGGTTGACCGTCCAACGAGGTCCGTGATGATTCCGCCCGAGTGATAGTGCTGGGCGGGAGCGACGGGAATCGGCTCTGCGGTCAGGTCAAAACCCTGCTCGGCCAAGCGGGTATGAATCGTGGGAAACCGCTCACGCAAGAACGCGGCACCAAGGTGACGGGCATCGAGAAACACGTGGTCCGAGCCGGTTTTTTCCATTTGCCGAATGATCGCATGGGCTACCACATCCCGCGGCGCCAATTCAGCCATGGGGTGCACAGACGGCATAAACCGATGCCCGTTGACGTCGATCAAATACGCGCCCTCGCCGCGCACCGCCTCGGAGATGAGCGTGAGTTGCCCGCGGGCGCCCGATCCCAACCACAGGACCGTGGGGTGAAATTGCACAAACTCGAGGTCACCCAGGTCCGCTCCTGCGCGCAATGCCGCTGCGGCACCATCGGCGGTCGCAGCCGCTGGGTTAGTCGAGGAAACATACAGCTGACCTATGCCGCCGGTGGCCAAAACCACAACTCGAGCCAACGCGGCTCCAACACCGTCGCGTTCGCCCTCACCGCGCACGTGCAGGTTCACCCCGCAGGCGACCCGGCCCGTGGCTTGCTCTGAGGTCAGCACATCAAGGACCTGGGCATGCTCAATGATCTCGATCCCCGGATCCGCACGCACCAAATCAAGCTGCGCTACCAAGGCCCGGGAGATCTCCGCACCCGTGGCGTCTCCCCCGGCGTGGGCAATCCGGTTGGCGTGGTGACCGCCCTCGCGGGTCAACGCCATGTTGCCTGAGGCATCGGTATCAAAGATGGTGCCGCGGTCCACCAACTCCCGCACGCGCTGTGGTCCCTCGGTCACGAGCACCCGGACCGCTTCTGGGTCACACAGTCCCACCCCAGCTGTCAGCGTGTCAGCAAGGTGCGCGTCCGGGGAATCTTTGGGGTCTAATGCCGCGGCGATCCCGCCTTGGGCCCACACGGTTGAACCGGAAGACAGTTTGTCTTTGGTCACCAGGAGCACCCGGCTAACCTTTTGGCGCAGTTCCAACGCTGCGGTGAGCCCGGCAATGCCGGACCCCACCACAATCGCGTCAGCCCTAGTCACCCAGCCCGGCTCCGGCGCGGCAAGCGCGGTGGGCAGGGTCAAGTTTGCAAAAGGCTGGGGCACCGATGCTCCAAAGTTGAGAGGGAAGAAAGAAACTTACGCTTGGAACGGCGCGATTGGCAGGCCGCTGGCTTCTAATCCAAAGCCCTGCGGGACCTGGCCCGGTTCTCTGGATTCTTCCAAAATCTTATTGCTCTTATCAACGAAGACCACGTGTGGCAGGTAGTGCCGGGCCTCAGCGTCAGCCATCATGCCGTACGCAATGATGATGACAATGTCTTGGGGGTCAATCATGTGGGCGGCAGCACCGTTGATGCAGATTTGGCCGGAGCCGCGCTCGCCAGGAATGACATAGGTAGTAAGCCGGGACCCGTTGGTCACGTCTACCACGTCCACCTGCTGACCGGGGTAGAGGTTGGCCGCGTCCAAAAGGTCCGCGTCAATAGTTATAGACCCCACATAGTGCAGGTCAGCCTGCGTTACCGTGGCACGGTGAATCTTGCCAATCATCATGGGGCGTTGCAAAGAGGTCACAGCTATCCTTCAAACAAGTTGCAGTATCCGCGTGTTTACTAGACTGCGTCCGTTACGGCGCAATTTCCACGGGCATGTTGTCAATAAGTCTAGTTGACCCCACACGTGCTGCAATCAGAGTGAGAGCAGACCCACGGTAATCTTCATCCGCTTGGGCAATTGTCTGCGGGTCCACCACCACGAGGTAGTCGAGGGTAAGCCCGGCGATTTGCTCAATCACCTGCGCGGCTACCGCTCTTGCTTGGCCCGCAGTAGCGCCGCGTTGGGCGGCCAACTGGGCCGCGGTCAACGCTCGGGACAGCGTCAGGGCGGTTTCCCGTTCTTCTTGGGAAAGGTAGGAATTTCGCGATGACAGGGCAAGGCCATCTTCTTGGCGCACGATCGGCACCGGGCAGATTTTGACCCCCAAATTGAAGTCCTTGACCATGCGCTGGATCAGGAGCAGTTGCTGGGCGTCCTTTTGGCCAAAGAAGGCTAGGTCGGGCCGGGTCAGGTTCAATAGTTTCAGGACCACCGTCAGCATGCCATCAAAGTGGCCCGGGCGGATAGCGCCTTCGAGGACGGTCCCGATGTGCCCCGCGGATACGGTCACCAGCGGCCGCGTATCCGGGTACATTTCTTGCGGAGACGGTGCGAACACCGCGTCCACGCCGGCCTCAGTTAGTAGCGCTAGGTCCGCTTCCAACGTGCGCGGATAGGCCTCGTAGTCTTCGCCGGGACCAAATTGGAGCGGGTTAACAAAGATGGTGACGATGACTTGGGTTGCCGCTTCTTTTGCAGCCCGCACGAGTTCCAGGTGCCCCTCGTGGAGCGCGCCCATGGTCATGACAACGGCACGGCGCCCCTTAGCTGGTTGATTGTCTGCCAAGAACCGGTCTAGTTGGGCGGTCGTGGTAGCCAAGAATGGTGCTGACACGGTCAAAGTCCTTAAGAGTAGTGAAGGCGGGGCTATTGCCCGCGGGCAAAGGCATCGAGCAATTGTTCCGCTTGAGCCGCGCTGATGCGGCCCGCGGCAAGGGCCCGGACAGTTGCGGCTCTACCCAAGGCTATGTACGACGGGGCAATGTCGGTGATGTGCTGTTCCCGAGCAAGCTCCGCCAGCGTTTCTAGGTGTTTAGAAACCGTGCCCGCATCTCCGCGCACAACCGGTCCGGTCAGCGCGGTCATGGGGTTCGAATCACCGTTAGCTGCTCGCAACACCTCATCGAGGGCGGCGTGCAGGAGTGGCCCGAGCGTGTGCCCGGGATTCTGCACACCCGCGGCTTGTAACGCCGCCGCCGCCTGGGCCACGAGCACCACCAGATGGTTGGCCCCGTGTGCCAAACCGGCGTGATACAGCCCGCGCTTTTCTTCCGCAATGGTGACGGGCTCTCCCCCGAGTTCGACCGCGAGGGCTTGGGCGATGGGCAGGAACGGGCCGGGGGCGGTCACCGCAAACGTGGTGCCATCGAGCCGGCTCAGATCCAACGAGGTCCCGGTAAACGTCATGGCCGGGTGCATCGCAATCGGAATACACCCAAGTTTCTGGGCGGGGGCCAACACGGAAATTCCGTGCGCACCGGAGACGTGGACAACGATTTGCCCGGCCTGCCACGCGCCAAGTTCCGCCAGACCGCCAACCACACCGACAAGTTCGTCATCGGGGACGGCCAACAAGACCATCTCGGAGCGTTCCACGACCTGCTGCGGCTCTAGGACCGGGACTCCCGGCAACAGGACATCGATCCGTTCGAGGGTCTGATCTGACGCCCCCGTCGCACCAACGATCGCGTGCCCGGTTGCGCGCAGCGCGGCCCCAAGGACCGCACCCACCCGGCCGGCACCGATGATTCCAATCCCCAACCGGCCCGGCTTGCGCTGACCGCCGGCGGCCAGATCAGCGTCCACTGATCTGTTCCATCCACTTTTCTGGGCCTTGACCGTGCCGGGCAATGCTGGCACGTTCGTTTTGGTGTGCCAACAGGTGTGCGGCATCGGCATTGGACAGGTGCGGAACGGCCGGGGAAATCAAACCGCTTGTGGAATGGAGTCTGAACGAGGTCAAGCCCAACTTGCGCTGAATTGGGCCCTGGGCAAGCGCCAAGGACTGCGTGCGCTCGTGCGGAACCACCTCAATGACCCGGACCAAAACACCCTTACGAATCAGCAACGCCCGGCCCAAAACGCGGTAACCGTTGCGGCGGTAGGACAGCGGGTCCAACCAGCGCGCGCTCTTTGGACTGATGGTGAAGCCCTGGTCCGTGCCCTTGCCGGTCATAGCTGCTTCAAGCACCTCAAGTGGGTTTTCCACACCGAGGTCCGGCAGCACGAGCCACAGCGCGTCAATCGCTTCCTTGGCCGTACCAACCGGCAGCAGGATAGATCCGTTAAATCCGTTGTTCTCCCCCAAGCCCTGGCCGGCAATGTTGACGTCTGCACGCCACCACCCGAGCTTGCGCCAAAGCAACCCTTGGGTCAGGCGAATCGCCTGCACCCGGCCCGGCGGAATGGTTTGGGCCTTCGTTTCTAACAAGCCCTGACGCACCCTGATTCCGTCCGCAGACGTTGCAGCGGTGAACCCAAACTCGGCCACAAACCGGTTCCATGCGAACGGACCAAAACCAAACAGGACCGGAAGCATTGCAATCGCGACCCCACCGTTCCCGGTTAGGAACAGCACGAGCATGGTGATGACCATCAGGACCGCGATAAGCGGGATGAACGACAGGAGAGCCGACGCAATCGTGCGGGCAGGCGGTACCTGGTAAATGATGCGCTCGGGAGCTTCCTGAGCCAGCAGCGCTGGCACGGGAACTTGGGCCGGGTGACCGTCTTGGGAGGGTACCGCCCCGGGCTGGAACTGGTCCGTACCAACGGGCGCGCCGGTAGGGATTGGCAAACCTGAGGCGAGCCCCGGAATTGTTTGGGGAGCCACGCCCTGGCCATCTTGTACTAGTCCCGTTTGTGCGCGCCCGGGTTGAGTCTGTCCGGTTTGCGGTCCAGCCGTCTTAGCGGTGATCACTCCGGCCGCACGGGCCAAGATCTCGTTCCGCAACTGGTTGGCTGCGGCATCGGAAAGAAACCCAATCTTGAACGCGCTTGAAGCCGCCGAGGTAATCTGCAACTCGGCGAGGCCAACTAAACGGGCAATAAGCGGTTTGGTAACGTCAACCGCTTGGATGCGGTCCAGGCGTACCTTACGCTCTTGACGGAAGATAATGCCTTGTTTCAAGTACACGGACTCGTAATCGTAGGCGTAGGTCATCTTGCGCCACGCGAGCCAACCGTACAAGATCCAAAGCCCACAAAACGCCACAACCCCGCCGCCAAGGATCAACAGCAGTGTGGCATCGACACCGTTCTCATACATGTCCGATCCGCCATTTTGAAGCACGGCATATCCGACTGCAACGAGAACAATCCAACCGCGAATGAACGGTGTGGCGCGGTGGACTCGGCGCCAATCTAGTTGGTCGTGTTGTCCGTCGCTTGTTTCCAAGTGGTTGTCCGGCAAGTGTTCAGGGCTTGTTGGTGGAAAACTCACAGGCCCGCCAATCGTGATTCGCCACGGGTGGCTAGACGGTCACGGAGCCTGGCGGCCTCGTCGGCCAGCAAGCCCGGAAGAACCGCATTGGTGCCGGCAGAAGCGGTGTGGAGTGTTACCTTGGCAATGCCAAACTTGCGGTCAAGCGGCCCCACCTCAACGTCTACCTGCTGCATGCGCCCGTAGGGCACAACAACGAGGGATTTGAACATGATGCCGCTGACAATAAGCAGGTCTTCTTCTCGCTCAAAGTAGCCAATGGCGGGTACCTGACGGTAGACCAGCCAGATCATCCAGACCGTCAGGGCAAGGAGCGCACCCAAGATAGTGAAGCTCCACCACTGTGGTAACAGAATCGCCAAAGTTACGGCTCCCACCAGGGGCAAAGCCATGGTCAGCGCGATTACCACAAGGCGTACGGAGCGCAACTTATTGGAAACACGCTGCCACTGGACGCCCTGGGGATCAAAGGGGGACTGTACCTCTTGGGTCATCTGGCTTCTCTTTCTCAATTACGTGCCCCTATATTTCAAACAGGGTTGGTCAAAGAACTCTTGAGTTTAACGGCTTGCACGCTGGCTAGCAGGGCAGTCTCAGCCCGGAATCCCATCCGGGAGTTCGGTTTCCATGCCGTCATCAGTTGGGGGAACCTGACAGTTCGATTCCGCGATGTATGAGCAAACAACCAGCCCTACCGCAACTACGCAAGCAACCCCGGCGGTTAACAACCGGTATTGCTGGGATTCAATGTTCAGGTTCTCGAGCGCCACAAGTGCCTGGGCCGCAAACCAACCAGCTAGCAATGCACCCGCAAGGCTTCCTGCTTGGGCAAGCACTGCGATTCGGGCGGCGGTAATTCCAGAGAGCTTGGGGCGTTTGCCGTTTAGATATGCACGCACCACAAATCCACCCCACAGGATCAGCAGAGCACAAATAGCGATCACAATGCTTTGCAGCCAACCAACTGCGGGCAGGTGAAATCCCTGCCGAGCAAATAACTTCAGTGCTCCCCATGCCCCGGTCAATGCTAAGACCGCGAGCATGGCAAGCTGGCTCAACTTGGTACGCGTCATTACTGAGCGAGCCATTCTAGGGCTACCCAGCGAATGCCAGCCCGGTCCGGTGCCGTAGCTGCTAGGGCCGCAACCGGTCCCCCACCAAGCCCCGGCAAGTGCGCCTCGGGGTCCAAAACTTCCCAAGGCACCAGCACAAATGCGCGTTGGTTAGCCCGCGGGTGCGGCAGTTCCAAGTCTTCGGTCGCCGCAATGACGCCCTCAAAATCAATAATGTCGAGGTCCAGCGTGCGCGGTCCCCAGCGTTCCTCACGCACCCGGCCGTGCTCGTTCTCGATCCGTTGTGTCTGTCCAAGCAACTGGCGGGGAGAGAGCGTTGAGTAGCCAATGATCACGGTGTTGAAGTAGTCCGGTTGTTCCTCCGGTCCGCCCACCGAGCCGGTGCGCGCCAACGGACCCGTCTGAGCAACCTCAAAGCCGTCAATTTGTCCGAGTGCCTCGACCGCCGCCTGCAGGGTCTCTTGGGGTTTACCAAGGTTGGCGCCAATCGCAATGACCACGCGTGCGGGCTGGGTGGGAACCCGATCCATAATGTCTGGTTCCGGTGCAACAACTTCTTCCGCTACGTCCTCGACGCCGCCCTCCGATGCAAGTGCGCCGGCCGCAGAGGCTTCTTCCTGCTCGGGTGTACCCAACACCTCCGCGCGTAGGGCGCGGTAGATCGCTAGGGATTCTGGGCTAGGTTCAATGATCGCAGAGCTGCCCAACTCAGGCTCATGAATAGGGCCTGCGTCAGTGATAATCGGCAGGATCTGGGTCACGTCGTCGTTGCCACCCAAGGCATCGTACTCAAGCGGGGCCTCTTCATTGCCTGCATTTTCCACGACGGCGTCCAGCATCGCGGTCTGGGGAGCCGGCTCCTGCGGTAACGCAAGTTCCTGCGCTGCGGTGTCCAGATCTGCTGCGGGCGCAGGCGGCGCAAACGCCGCGTTATCTACAGCGGGAGCGTATGGGGAGTCCACCGGGTCAGGAAGTGGAAGCTGTTCAACAACTGATTCTGCCGGCTCCGCGGGCAACTCTGGTGCCACCTGCGGCGCACTTTGCGTTACCGGTGCAAACGGGGTTTCTACCAAAGGGCCACTTGTTGGCTCGGTAACCCGGGAAAATACCGACTGGACAGGGCGCACCTGAGTCTCATCCAGACCCCCAACCTCCGCGGTTACAACCGGGGTACCAATGACATCAGACCAAGATGGGGCCACTTCGTTTGCCTGCGTTACCGTGACTGCCGCAGCCATCGCAGCAGCGTCGACCACACCAAATACCGAGGTAGGTGGGTTGGCTGGTTCGCTTTCGGATACGGTCTCGACCTCGACGACGGGCAGTTCTTGGACCAAAGGCGGCTCTTCAACAACCGGTAATTCTTCAACCACGGGTAGCTCTTCGACAGCCGGCAGTTCTTCAATCACGGGCTGCGTTTCTTGTTCTGTCATGAGAACTTCATCGAGTTCTGGGATGGGCCGCGCGCTAGCCGAAACCAAGCCCTCCGCATAGTCAGCTACAAATACCGGCTCAACGTCTACTGCTGGCAAAGTCGGTGTGGTGGGTTCCTCGGCAGACCACCGTGGCAACGTTGCAACGGGCTGAATCTGTGAGGCGGCGAAAGGTCGAGAAACCCGGGGCATGTTTGCCCGGGAACGCTGAACTTGAATCGAGACGTCGTCAAAGGCCACCGCGATTGGAGCCTGCGGCTTATGAACCGTGACGTCCACGGCGTAAACCAACTCGGACTCGAGCACAATCGCTGCTAAGCGCTCGGCGAGAGTCTCAATAAGGTTGACCTCTGGACCCTCAATTACGGAAACTAAAGCATCGCACACGTGCGCATAATTGACCGTGTATGCAAGATCATCGGTCTGGGCGGCCGTTGCGGTATCCAAGTAAAGCGTTACATCAACGCGGAACAATTGGCCCTGGGCACGCTCTGCGGTCAAGACCCCGTGGTACCCCTGTGCGGAGACACCGTTAATGTGCACCCGATCCATCTGACTTAGGTCACGCTGTTGGGCGCCTACCTGTGAATCCGTGTCCATAAAAACGACCCCTTCTAAAACAATTGATACCGCCGGCCGAGTCCATCCCTTGCGCTTTGAATCCTAGCGGTTTACAGGGATAAATGGTTAGCCACCGGCCACATTAACGCCGGCAATTACTGTTAAGCCTGTCGCCAGGCAGCCGCAACTCGCACTGCGGCGGCACTCGGAGCAACATCATGAACTCGCACACACCACGCACCCGCTCCCGCTGCCAATGCAGAAATTGCGGCAGTTGCATGGTCGCGTTGTTGCGGCGGAGCGGGAACTCCATCAGCATCAGCCAGCAAGTGACCAAGGAATCGTTTGCGTGACGCTCCCACCAAGAGCGGAAACCCAAGAGCCACCAGATCCGCCGTATGTTGCAGAAGCGGCCAGTTATTGGCGCCAACTTTGGAGAAACCCAAGCCCGGATCTAGGACTATCTGATGGGGTTGCACCCCGGCGCCGAGCAGATTATCTACCCGTGATAATAGTTCCCTACTGACGTCAGAAAAGACGTCAGTATAGGTTTCGAGGTAGTCCATATCGGTAGCATGCCCACGCCAGTGCATGGCCACAAACACCAAACCGGTCTGGGCAGCTACCCTTGCCATTTCCTTGTCAGCTAGACCACCGGAAACATCATTGATGATGTGCACACCGGCATCGGCAGCCGCCCGAGCCACACTTGCGCGGGTGGTGTCGATCGAGAGCACCGCACCGGAAGCCGCTAGTTCAGAAATAACCGGAATAACTCGGCGCAGTTCCTCAGCCTCATCCACGCGGGGCGCACCGGGACGAGTAGACTCGCCACCGACATCGAGAATATCCGCGCCAGCCTCTAACAGTTCGTGCGCGTGGTCTATAGCTGTCGAAGCATCGAACCAGTTCCCACCGTCCGAGAACGAATCCGGAGTCACGTTAACAACGCCCATGACTAAGGTACGGTCCAGCTGGGTCAGATGCGTTGGCAAGGGCTCTGGGTGGAGCATATGCGTTTTCACTTACTCAGTATGAGGCTCATAGCTTCCGCACGCGTGGTGCTGTCTCGCATTTGGCCGCGTACAGCCGAGGTAACCGTGCGCGAACCGGGCTTCCTGACTCCGCGCATTGACATGCACAGGTGCTCGCATTCAACCACAACGATCACGCCACGGGGCTTGAGCGCTTGAACCATTGCGTCCGCGATTTGGCCGGTCAGACGCTCTTGAACCTGGGGACGGCGCGCATAAACCTCGACCAAGCGAGCGAGCTTGGACAGCCCGGTAACCCGCCCGTCTTCTCCCGGAATGTACCCAACATGAGCCACCCCGTGGAACGGCACCAGGTGGTGTTCACACGTGGAATACAGTTCGATGTCTTTGACCAAGATCATTTCATCGTGGCCAATATCGAACGCCGCGGTCAAAACGTCCATTGGGTCCTGGTGGAGACCCGCAAAGGTTTCGCCGTAGGCCTTGGCCACCCGCATTGGCGTGTCCAGCAGACCCTCGCGGTCGGGGTCTTCACCAACCGCGATCAGGAGCTCACGTACCGCTGCTGCGGCACGCTCAAGGTCTACGTGTCCACCCGTGGTGGCCAAGTCCTCACTCATGCGTTGCCCTTAGGATCCTGCGCGGTGGTGTCATGCTCGACCGCGTCTAGGTCATTTTCGCTTTCGTGTGGCCCAACCACAATTCCCGTGTGGGTGTCTGCGGTTCCCGCGGGAGCACCAGCTGGGGTGTCGATTGGCCCCGGAGCGTCACCCAATGGTCGTTCATCTGAGGAGTGCCAAACCGGACGCAGTGGGCGGCGCACAACCGGCTCAAAGATCTTGGCGAGCTCGGCCTCGTTCAGGGTTTCCTTCTCGAGTAGCTCGGCAACCAGGTGGTCCAGAACGTGACGGTATTGCGTCAGAACTTCCCAAGCCTCGCGGTTTGCGTTGTCTAGCAGGGCGCGAACCTCAGCGTCAATTGCGTTGGCAACCTCGGGTGAGATCGCACGTCCACCCCCGCCTTGGCCGTAGCCAAACACGGGTTCACCGGCGCCACCGGAAACATCTATGGTGCCCACCCGTGCGCTCATGCCGTACTTGGTGACCATCTTGTAAGCAGTTTCCGATGCCTTCTCAATATCGTTTGAGGCTCCCGTTGTGGGGTCCTTGAATACGAGTTCTTCCGCTACGCGCCCACCCATGGCATACGCCATTTCATCGAGCAGCTCGTTGCGGGTCTTGGAGTAACGATCCTCGGTCGGCATGACCATGGTGTACCCCAGGGCGCGACCACGTGGAAGGATGGTCACCTTGGTGACGGGGTCAGTGTGGTGCATAGCAGCGGCAACCAGTGCGTGCCCGCCCTCGTGGTACGCCGTGTTTTTCAGTTCAAATGCGTTCATCAACCGGGTCCGCTTCTGCGGTCCGGCGATCACGCGGTCAATTGCTTCATCGAGTGCGCGATCGTCAATGAGTTGCGCGTTGGACCGTGCGGTCAACAACGCGGCCTCATTCAAGACGTTCGCAAGATCAGCACCGGAGAATCCGGGGGTGCGCTTTGCGATCGAGTTCAGATCGATGTCGCCCACCATCGGCTTGCCCTTGGCGTGCACTGCAAGAATCGCTTCGCGGCCCTTGAGGTCCGGTGGATCGACCGAGATCTGCCGGTCAAAGCGGCCCGGACGCAAGAGCGCAGGGTCCAAAATGTCCGGGCGGTTGGTCGCAGCAATCAAGATTACGTTGGTCTTAACGTCAAAGCCGTCCATCTCAACCAACAACTGGTTCAGAGTCTGCTCACGTTCGTCATGCCCACCGCCCATACCGGAACCACGGTGACGTCCCACGGCGTCGATCTCATCAACGAAGATGATCGCCGGGGAGTTTTCCTTGGCCTGGGTAAACAGGTCACGGACACGTGAAGCTCCAACACCAACAAACATTTCCACAAAGTCGGAACCGGAAATGGAGAAGAATGGAACGCCAGCCTCACCCGCTACCGCACGGGCTAGCAGGGTCTTACCTGTTCCGGGAGGACCGTACAACAAAACACCGCGTGGGATTTTTGCGCCAACGGCTTGGAACTTAGCTGGTTCGGCTAGGAACTCTTGAATTTCACGGAGTTCTTCAACAGCCTCTTCGGCTCCGGCCACATCAGAAAAACGAACCTGGGGCATGTCCTTGGCGGCCAACTTAGCCTTGGACTTACCAAAGCCCATGACCTTGTTTCCGCCACCTTGCATACGGGACATGAGGAAGAAGAACAGCACACCAATGATCAGGAACGGAATCATGATCTGGAGCAGCGACATGAAGAAGCTGACCTTGGCGATCTCGGAGTTGTAGCCGTCCTTGAGGTCCGCTGCAGCAACAGTCTTAACTACCGTCTCCCCCTGGGGAGCAACGTAGTAGAACTCGACCGACTTACCGAGGTCCTTTTCCTTGATTTTCAGGTCTTCGCTCAAAGTCAGGCGGACGCGTTGGTCACCGTCAACTATGAGCGCTTGAGTGACGGTGTCACCCTTCAAGAGTTCCAGGCCTACCGAGGTATCAATGCGGGATACCTTCGGTGCGAACAGGGTTGATGCGGCTAGGCCCAGCAGGACCACGCCCAGGATGACCCAAATCATGGGTCCACTTAGAAAGCGCTTCTTTTCCATCGGCGAGGCGGAGTTTCCTCCGAGTCCCTTCCACTATGACGGCGATTTGCAAATTGCAGTTAACACGAAGGTACACGCGTGAGCCCCTAGTGTCCCAAGGTTTGTGGCCTTGTTCGCCATGGGCGCGAAGTTGTAATCCTTTTTGGCAGACCTTTACTGCTCGTACACGTGGGGGGCTAGGGTTCCCACGTAAGGCAGCGTGCGGTACTTCTCGTCATAGTCCAGGCCGTAGCCAACCACGAATTCGTTTGGAATATCAAAACCAATGTACTTCACTGGAACATCAACCTTGGCCGCATCGGGCTTACGCAGCATGGCAGCTACTTCAAGCGATGCACAACCGCGCGAACGCAGGTTGGACATGAGCCAAGACAGGGTCAGACCGGAGTCAATGATGTCTTCGACAATGAGCACGTGAACGCCGGATAGATCAGCATCAAGGTCTTTCAAGATTCGAACAACACCGGAAGACTTGGTTCCCGAACCGTATGACGAAACAGCCATCCAGTCCATGGCAACTTCTCTGTGCTGCATGCGCCTAGAGAGGTCGGCCATCACCATGACTGCCCCCTTAAGGACACCGACAAGAAGAATTTCCTTGCCTGCGTAGTCCTGGTCAATCTGCTTGGCCATTTCATCGAGCTTGTCAGCAATCTGCTGTTCCGTTAGCAGAACATGTTGGATGTCGTTTGGTTTTGCAGAACCCACGGGATACTCCTAGCAATGGTGAAAGAAACAATGGTAAAGCAAGTGGCTACCTTGGAAGAAATACTATGGTGTCTCGTTCCCGGGACACGGTGAACCCCAAGGGTAGATACACGGGACCCTGACCGTGCCAGTCTGACAGCAACCGATCTATTTCAACAATATGACGGTAGGTCACCGACCCTGCCGGTGCGCCCGCTGCAAGTGCCGCGGCACGCAGTGTTCGCGTACGAACCGCCCTTGGCGAGGCCGCGAGCACACCCAAGTTCAGTGTGACGCAATCATCACCGCGATTAGCACCATTAGGCAATTTGGCGCTGCCAAGAAGTTCAGTGCTCAGTTCCTCGAGCGCCTGGGCGTCCTGATGCAAAAGCTCACCGGTACGCGCAAGCGTCTGAGCAATTCCGGGCCCCAATATTTCCTCCATCAACGGCAGCAAACGCAGCCGCACCTGAGAACGCAACGGCGCTGAAGCATCGGAAAGCTCATTAGTTGGATCAACCCAAAAGTCGATCCTCTCGTGGCGACAGATCTCTTCCGTGTGTTCGCGGGTCAGGGTTAAGAAGGGACGCCGGAATGCTCCAATCGTTGCCCGCATGCCTGACAGCGACCGGGCTCCCGAGCCTCGTCCCAGACCGAGAAGAACCGTCTCCGCCTGATCATCCAAGGTGTGCCCCAACAGGATTACATCCGCCTCAATTTCACCGGCGACCGCGTTGAGTGCTTGATACCGCCCCCGCCGCGCGGCTCCCTCGGGGCCACCGGAACCCGAGCCGCTGGCAACTTCGATGCGGCGAGATTCAACAAGATGCATTCCTAAGTCCCTGCATGCCTGAGCGGCTCGTGCGGTTACCTCGGCGCTGCCATCTTGCATTCCATGATCAATCAACACCGCCCCGGTACGCCAACCCGAGCGCGGGCCCACGTACGCCAAGGTGCTCACCAGAGCCATCGAGTCCGCGCCCCCCGAACAGGCAACGACAACGGTCGATCCAGGCTCGATGTCTTCCAAAGCTTCGAGCATCGCTTGCCGGGCCGCTCGAACAGGATACGGGGGCAAACTCATTTGACTACCCTCGCTACCCAGTCTGCGGGACTATCTAGTTCCGCGGGAGTGGGCAAGTGCTCAGGGGACTGCCACAGCGCATTGACACCTTGAATCCCCACCCGGCGACGCACGGCGCGGACAAACTTTGCACCATTGCGGTACTGATCCATTTTGGCGTTCATCCCGGAGAGCCGCATGATCAGATCACCCCGCTTGGTAGAACTTGTGCGCCGGGAATTGAACTTGCGGCGCAGGACTGCAACATTGGCGATATCACGGCTGGAAACCAAGTCCATGATCACGTCAGCATGCCCTTCCAAGATAGACATGGCCGTTGTGATTTTGGCGAAGATCTCGCTCTGCTCGGCCGTCAAAATTGAGTCAACAATTGAATTACCGCCCCGCAAGACTGAGGCCGCGCTGCGCGACCAGTCTCGCAACCGACCTTCCGTTGGGAACGCGGTGATGAGGTCATTTGTGAGTCCCTGCAGATACTGCGGCAACCACGGCGCCGCCGCGAACTGCAAAGCGTGCGTTTGTTCATGTAGCGCTACCCAAAGCGCAAAGTCTTCGAAATCGACCACCATCGCGCGCTGCGTGGCCAAGATATTTGGTGCCACTAGCAAGAGATTCCCACGTGGATCCGCCGTGGAAAGCGGCCAAGCAGGACCGGTCACGGCCGCCCCCATACTCGGCCCAAACGGATCAAACTGCCCCAGCGTCTTGCGCGACAGGAACGTCAGGACCGCGGTCAATTCCACACCCGATGCAATATCGCTTGCGTCGGGTTCTCCGGGAATCGGCTCTTGAGTATCTAGGCGCAGCATCTGGTGAATAGACCGAGCCGCACCCAACGCCCAACTTGGGCGGTCAACCACGTAAACCCTGGACAGCGTGTGCGCATTGATGGTGCGTCCATCCGCGGCCTGCATTTTGCTGAGCTTCGCGGCAAGGGGAGCGGCCTTTTGGGCGCTCGACCGCAACACCTCAACAGTCTCAATAGCTTTAGCTTTAGAAACGTCCGGTCCAGGTTGAACAATGCGACCCGCTAACCGCGCCGCGTCTTCCCATTCCGCTGATTTATCCGTGGGCACGTCACTCATCACCTTCTGCGCTCCGCTACCTACTGGCACCCGCACTCCGCCAATTGCTCCACAAGGGTATCCATCGCTTGACGCGGGCCTGCTTGCCCGCCCGGGGTTTCATCCGTGAGCACAACAAACGTGAGCAACCTGTTGTCCAAGGTAACTACGGTCCCCGCCAGCGAGGTCACGTTGTTCAGGCTGCCTGTTTTCCCGCGCACGAGTCCGCGTCCGTTACGATCCTGGAAGCGGCTACTCAGTGTGCCATCCATCCCTGCAATGGCAAGTCCAATCGCACCTTCGCGCAGTTCCGGATGCTCGGGGCTAACCATCACATTGAGGAGGTCATTGATAAACCGCGCGGTCACGTAGGACGTGTCCCCCAGCCCCGAGGCGTCTACGAGAGATACCCCGGTCGTGTCCAATCCCAAATCCCCCATGGTCTGCAAGATACCCTTGATAGCCCCGTCAAAACTAGCTGGAAAGCCAAGTTCGCGGGCGATCGTGTGACCGATAATCTCTGTCAACGTATTATCTGAAATCTTCATGGCGTAGTCCACGATCTCCCCAAGGGGTGCGGACTCTACTTGCGCTAGCACTTGATCACCAACAACGCTGACCCCCTCACCGGGTTGCCCAAAGGCTTTGCGGGTCGGTTGAGTGACGGTAATTCCCTCTTGAGTTAACAGGGCAGCAAACTGCTGGGCGGCTTGCATTGCCGGATCCCGGAAACGCGGGGCATAGTTGCCTTCCTGTTCCCGGCCTACGTCTACCGCCACGGTCGCAACCGGGGCCGCATACCCATCGGTCACCATGTCCAGTCCCCACGGACCAGTATCCGGGCCTGTGAACAACGAATCATCAAGGTACAACTGCACTTGGGCGATCCCTGCGGCTTCCAACTGGGCGGCGGTCGCTTGTGCGAGATCCAAAAGGCCCGCACGCCCATTGATCACGTCTGGATTTCCCGCTTGGGCTGCGAGCAACATATCGCCCTCGCCCACTAGGAATATGCTGCCGTCTAGCCCGGACAATACCTTGGTCTTGAGCGTCCGGTTTGTGTCCAACACCGCCATAGCAGCGGCGCCAGCCATGACCTTTTGGACCGATGCCGGCACCAATCTGGTCTCCGCATTCACTTGGGCAAGCACTTCGCCGGTTAAGGAGTCACTGACCATGACGCCAACGCGTTCACCTAGGACCTCTTGATCACGAGCAAATTCTTGCACCAGTTTGGTAACCGCAGCTGCTGTGGGGCGTTGCTTGGAAGTATCAATCGGTGGCAACGCGGCAGCTAGTTCTGCGTTAACGGTGGGTACTTCAATGATCGGAAATGGCACAGGGGGCGCCGGTGCGGGGGCGATAGTGAGGTAACCCGGAACGAAGTCATGAACGTCTGCCCACAGGTATCCGCCCGCTAGAAGAACCGCTGCGGCAACAACTCCCCCAATAGTACGGCCCGCAACACTCACGTGGATACCTCTTCATGTTTGTCTTATTGGACTGCCCTTGGGCGGTCCAATAAGGAAAGTTTGGTGCGGTAGGGCGCTTACGTTCCCACCAACCTCAACATTAGTGTGTGCTTTACCAATTCTGGGACTTTAGACACGAATCACAGCACATACAGCGTCAGCGTTGTAGCATTGTCGATTAACCTGTGAATAAGGTCAACCCGACCTAAACCTAAGTCTAAGAAGCCACCTCCTGGGCGCAAACCCGTCTAGCAAAGGTGCAACGGAGGAAAAACGTGGAATTCGACGTCACTATCGAGATTCCTAAGGGTCAGCGTAATAAGTACGAGGTTGACCACAAGACCGGCCGGATCCGCTTGGACCGAATGCTCTTTACCTCAACGCGTTATCCAGACGACTACGGCTTCATTGAGGGCACCCTCGGTGAAGACGGCGACCCTTTGGACGCTCTTGTCCTGCTTGAAGAACCAACATTCCCGGGCTGTCTGATCCGCTGCCGGGCGCTTGGTATGTTCCGTATGCGCGATGAAGCGGGCGGAGATGACAAGGTCTTGTGCGTCCCAACCGCGGACCAGCGCGCAGCTTGGCGTCAGGACATCGATGATGTCTCTGATTTCCACCGTCTTGAAGTTCAGCACTTCTTTGAGGTCTACAAGGACCTCGAGCCCGGTAAGTCCGTTGAGGGCGCGCACTGGGTTGGCAAGGATGAGGCTGAGGCTGAGATCGCTCGCTCATTCCAGCGTGCCAAGGATTCCGGCTACTACGACCCGGAATACCCGGGCCCAATTATGTAATCTGGTTTCCCCAGGAACGACCAAGAGCTCTCCGGCTGTGACGCTGGAGAGCTCTTGTCTTTCCCACAAGAAGGTTGGGGCCAGGCCCAAACCTGAAGGGGTACTCCTACCGGTTGTTGGGTTGTCGTTTCCTGTTGAACAAGAATGCACCATATCCAGCTGCCAACATTCCACCTACTCCAAGCAGGATACCTATGCCACCAGCAATTCTAGTCTTAGGTAATTCTTCCGGACCGGGTTCAGGAGGAGCCGTTGGGGTGGGCGTGGGAGTTGGTGTTGGTTCCGGCTCATCGGCCATGATGATCACCGAGTAACATTCCGCCTCGGCTGATATTTCCGGTTCGGAGTCCGGGTCGATTTCCCCGGTCAGTCCACCAGTAATCTCTCCTACCGTGGGTGCGGGCGTGGGATGCACGGGGGCATCGGCCTGCACGCAGGCCGTATTGGCCAGCACTTGATCGCCCTGCCCAGGTAGGTCACGTCATATTCGATGACAAACTTGTTTGTCGATGGGACTACGTAGCCAAAAACAGATAACGAGTCATTTTTGATGTCATTTGATTCTGCTTCTCCCGTGAGCACCCGAACATCGTCGACCAGCAGTATCTCAGTGTCATCATGCACATCCGTTAGAACATCCCTATTGTAGATGGCAGGCCGTTCTTGCCATACCGGGATTTCCAGGAGTTCGCCTTCAATGCGGTACGTTACCTATTCGCCTACCGCAGGCAGTTCCTTGGTGCTTGCTGTCTTCGAGACGGCGTACAGGGGGACGTGTTCCGCGTACGACTGCTCCGAGCAACTAGCGCTTTCCTGACCGCCGGGCGCATTTGACACCCAAGCACAGGTTGGACCGGCAAGAACCTTGTTTCCGGTCCCGGTATACGTGAGGTTGTATGCAACCCAAAAACCTCCGCGCTGTACTCGGTTGTAGAGTCGCTGTCGCCGGCGACCCGCAATTTGCCGTCTGTTATGGATGCTCTTTGGACTTCACCGAAGAGGGGCGTATAACCTCCAGATTGAGTGGGGTGGTGTCATCCAGCACGTCCGTAAGGTCAGCCTCGGTGGTAAAGTTTGCCGCTGCCTGCCCACGCGTCATCAAGACGTGGTAAGTCAAGGTGTCCCCTTTGCGGATGATTGGTTCCACGCCCCAGTCGATTTCTTTGCCATTAACCGCCGCAATCTCTGCTCCCACCTCGAGCGTTGCAGAATCATCGAGTTTCTTGGCCATGCCAAAGGCGTTCGTGGGTGTACTGCCCGGACCAAACTGCATTCCCCCTGCCACAAAAGGTACGGGGCTAGTAAAGTTACCCGTTGGCCTGCCATAAAACTTTGGGACTCCCGGCTCCACAAACTCTTTGATGGCCACCTCATTGGGCAGGTATGTAGCAAATTGGACCTCGCCGTGTGTGTCAAAAGAGAACGCGGGCGGGTACGAGGACAATACTGCCCGGGGATCGTCTTTCTCGTTCCGCTGGGCAATTAGGTTGGTGTCCCAATTGGTCTCAAACACACTGTGGGAGTCAATTTGGAGCGCTAAGGTCTCATCGCGGTACAGATTATCCGTTAGCCGCTTTGCCCAACCGAGCCCCTGACCTCTGTTCCAATCCACCGGGGTGGTGCGAAGCACCGCGAAACACCGCGACACCGGTCCAGCTGGTCCCTGGTGCTGTCACAAACCTGGTTGGTAATTGCAAACCTCAGCAGGTCCCGGTCTTGCGCACGAGCGACGCAAGAGGCAATAGTCCTCGCAAGTTCACTATCTCTATAGCTAGCGATTTTTACGAGAATTGTCTGGTCGCCGCGTTCAGCAGGCAAGTCCCACTCCGATCGGTAATCCCGTCTACCTAGTAGCGCAGCCATTTTCACCTAGCGCCACTTGGCGTGGGCACAGCAAGTTGTTACGGGCGTCCCGCATACGGCATGGTCTGATTCCAGCGGATCTTGGTGATCCGCACGGGAACTCCCGGACGCGATGCTTCGATCATTTCGCCGTTGCCCACGTACATGGCCACGTGCCGAATGCTATCCGGGTCGTTCGGCTTGTTCGTCCAGAACAACAGATCTCCCGGGCGCATGTCTGAGGTCTTGATCTTGAGGATGTGCTTGTACTGGGTGCGGGAGCTACGGGTGATGTTCACTCCCGCCTCAGCCCAGGCAACGCTGGTCAAACCCGAGCAGTCAAAAGCGTTGGGGCCGGCCGCGCCGTAAAGGTAATCCTTGCCCAACTGCTTCTTCGCCGCAGCCACGGCCGCCGCTCCCTTGGCCGCCGAGCCCTTACTGGTGCCGGTTCCCAATCCGTACTTGCCATCGGACGTTGGCGGCTTGGGAGTCGGGGTTGGCTTTGGGGTCGGAGTTGGTGTGGCCGTCGGGGTTGGTTTGGGAGTTGCAGTTGGCGTTGGCTTAGGAGTCGCTGTTGGCGTTGGCTTTGGGGTTGCCGTTGGGGTTGGCTTAGGAGTCGCCGACGGTGTCGGTTTTGGCTTTGCCGTTCCCGTAGGCGTTGGCGATGGCGCTACCGGTGGATCGGTTGGCCTGGTACCAGCTCCAACTTCCTGCTCCTGCGCTTCCTCGCGGGCTGCAGCCTCTTGTTGCTCCCGAAATTCTCGATCAGCGCGGTCTTGGCGCTCCTGTGCCAAAGCATCTTGGCGGCTCTGTTCAAGGGCTACGGTTGTGCCTCGGGCAGTAGCTAACTGCGCAACGAGCTCTTCCTTTTGCGCCGATGTTTGGGAGGCCAGCACCTCCGCCTGCATTTGTTTCTGCTGCGCTTCGCCCATGCGCGTAGCTGCAATATCGGTCTTTGACTGTAATTCCTGTGCGGCCTCATCGGCTACTTTTTGTAGCACTTGGGCTACGGTTTGGTCCGCTTGGAACTGCTGTACTCGCTTGTCTGCTTTGTCATTAACCAAGGCCAAAGCATTGCTCTGAGTCACCGCGGATTCGATTCCATCCGCGTTGATGACAGCGGCAAAGGTGTCCAACGACTGCGCCGAACGAGTAGATTCCCGGGCCAGCTTCACCAGGAACTTCTTTGACTGCGCGGCACGCTCTTGTGCCTCGCGAGCCTTGTCGCTGGCTTCGCTTGCGTATTTCTGCGCTTCTTCTTGTTGCTCAACCGCCTGGTTGTAGTCCTCGGCGGCCGTTGACAAATTATCCCCGGATAGCGTCAGCTGTGCTTCTAGTTCTGCAATTTGCACATCCATCGCAGCGATGTCTTGCGCGGTCTGTGCCGTCACCCGGCGCGACTCGTCAATCTCCTCTTGGCTGGGAACCGCAGGGTCCGCCGCCGCAGGGACCACCGCTGGCAGGGCAAACAACATCGCCCCGGCCAGGCTTCCTGCCACATTACGTTTGACTCGGGCACGCCGACTAGCAGCGTCGAGGTTCAGTTGAGTTTTCCCCTGCCGTGCTTGAAACATGTAAGTACTTCCTGCGGGAGTTAATGAATCACCTAAGAGACTACCGACCTTTGCCTTGAATGACACGGGGAACGCTCTGCAACCGAGCGTGAGCCCAAGGGAAAACACGAGCGCAGCATCGGAAAATCTCTAAAATCTCAAATGTTGGATGCTTTTGTTTCAACAGTTGTCCACTGGGTGAGAAGTTGCACCCTTTGGGCTTTGCAGAACCAAAAATTGGTGTCAGAGTCTTAACCATGAGCAAGCGAATGTGTTGTTACTAAACTGAGTCCCGCCACCGCGGACCGTCATGCCTTCGCTTGCCTATGCTCAAGACCACTCCAGCCTGCTATGACGCAGGCCAGCCCCTAGGGGGTTGGGTTCGAGGTTGGCCAGCCACGCAGCAACATGACGGCCACACCTTATATAAAACCTGACAAACCTGGAGTTACATCATGACCAACGCAAACTGGGGTTTTGAAACCCGCCAAATCCACGCCGGCCAGACCCCTGATGCCGAGACCGGTGCCCGCGCTCTCCCGATCTACCAGAGCACGTCGTTTGTATTCCCTGACGCAGACACCGCAGCCGCTCGCTTTGCACTGGCTGACCTTGGTCCGCTATACACCCGCCTAGGCAACCCAACCACGGGAACCGTGGAAGAGCGTCTGGCTTCACTCGAAGGCGGCGTCGGTGCTCTCCTCGTTGCCTCCGGACAGTCCGCAACCACCTTCGCAATCCTAAACCTAGCCGAGGCCGGCGACCACATCGTAGCTAGCCCGTCCCTATACGGCGGCAGCTACAACCTATTGGGCCACACCCTGCGCAAGTTGGGCATTGAGACCACATTTGTTACCGACCCACACGACCCACAGGCGTGGAAAGACGCGGTCCGGGAAAATACCAAGACGTTCTTTGCTGAGTCCATCCCAAACCCGAAATCAGACGTTCTCGACGTCCGCCTGGTCGCCGACCTCGCCCACGAGGCCGGCGTACCGCTGATCATCGACAACACCGTTGCCACCCCTTACCTGCTGCGCCCATTTGAGCACGGCGCGGACATCGTGGTGCACGCAGCAACGAAGTTCCTTGGCGGCCACGGAAACTCGATCGGTGGCGCGATCGTAGACGCCGGAACGTTCGACTTTGGTGCATACCCGGAACGCTACCCAAGCTTCAACCAGCCTGACCCAACCTATAACGGTTTGGTATACGCCCGTGACCTTGGCGCAGAGAGCGCATTTGGGGCCAACCTTTCCTACATTTTGAAGGCGCGCGTACACCTCTTGCGTGACATCGGAGCTTCGATCAGCCCATTCAACTCGTTCCTGATCGCTCAGGGTATTGAGACCCTGTCCCTGCGGATGGACCGTCACGTTGAGAACGCCCAAAAGGTAGCCGAGTTCCTTGAGGCGCGTCCCGAGGTCGAGCTGGTGCACTACGCCGGCCTCGAATCCAGCCCATTTCACGCCAACGCCAAGAAGTACCTGCCAAAGGGTGCCGGAGTGGTTCTCGCTTTCGAGATCAAGGGGGGTGTAGAAGCTGGTAAGGCGTTCGTAGACGCCCTCACCCTGCACTCCAACCTCGCGAACATCGGTGACGTCCGCTCACTGGTGATCCACCCCGCTTCAACCACGCACTCCCAACTGAGCGTTGAGGAGCAGGCAAAGTCCGGCGTCACCCCGGGACTAGTTCGTCTGAGCGTTGGCCTCGAAGCAATCGCCGACATCATTGCCGACCTCGAATCGGGTTTTGCAGCTGTTGCAGCAAAGTGACCAATAGGCACTACACAGGAGCGCAACTCGATCAATTAGGTTAGCGTTATCTGCAGATGTGTTGGAACGGCCCAACCGGGTCGTTCCAACACCGCAGAGCTCTCGCAAGACCATCACCAAATATGTATCGCACCTAGTTTGTTAAGTAACACGATGGACCACCACCTTGGCTGCAACGTTTTGTCGCCGGTGCCGGTCCAGGTTAAGAGCGTGAACCATGAGTTTTGAAGCCAGCACCAAGTGGACCCGCACTGGGCTACCCGCCCGCCCGGTATCTCGGCGTGCAAGCGACACGCCCGCAAGTGGCGCTTGGCAGGAGCATGACCCTGTCGGTGGCAAGAAGTTCATAGATATCGGCGATCTTCCACTCGAGACCGGCAGCGCACTGCCCGATGTACGCATTGCATATGAAACTTGGGGCACGCTCAACGCGTCACAAGACAACGCGGTGCTCCTTCTCCACGCTCTTACCGGGGATTCACACGTCACCCGGACTGACCCCAAAGATGACAGCGAACCGGTTGGCTGGTGGGAAAGCCTTGTGGGACCGGGCGCCCCAATTGATACCAACAAATATTTTGTGGTTGCACCAAACGTGATAGGCGGATGTCAGGGTTCAACAGGACCGTCTTCCAAGGCCCCGGATGGCAAGCCCTGGGGAAGCCACTTCCCAGTCTTAACTGTCCGAGATCTCGTCAACGCTGAAATACTCTTTGCCAAGTCCCTCAAGATAGCCAACTGGGCCCTTGTAGTTGGTGGCTCCATGGGCGGCCTGCGTGTTTTGGAATGGGCCCTGATGGGGCCGGAACAAGACATCACGGTGGGCGCGATCGGCGTAATTGCCTCAGCTGCATTGACCACCGGAGATCAGATCGCCTGGGCGCACCCACAAATTGCTGCGATTGAGTCCGACCAGAACTTTAATAACGGCGACTACTACGATGCGCCCGCAGGTAAAGGGCCCCACCGCGGTTTGGGGATAGCGAGACAAATTGCCCACACCACCTACCGCAGCGCCAAGGAGCTTGACCTGCGGTTTGGCCGTATTCCTCAGCACGCCGAGGACCCAATGTACGGTGGCCGGTTCGCGGTTCAGTCCTACCTTGACCACCACGCCGACAAATTAGCCAGCCGTTTTGATGCCAACAGTTACATTGTGCTGACCCAGGCCATGCTCACCCATGACCTAGGCAGGGACCGTGGCGGGGTTGCCTATGCGCTGGGTTCAATCACGTGCCCCGCGCTGATCGTTGCGGTTGACAGCGACCGGCTGTTCCAACCCGCAGAGTCACACCGAATCGCAGCACACCTGCCCAACCCCACGGTCGTTGAAACTATCCATTCCGACTTTGGCCATGACGGCTTCTTAATCGAATTCGATCAACTCGGGCCGGTCATTTCTAAGTTCTTACGGCTCAATGTCCAACCAAAAGGCTAAATTTAGGTAAAGATAGTGCCATGACGGTTTCCTTGGAACAGATCAACAAGGCACTAGACGCCCAGTGGGCCCGCACGATCGATTGGCTCGAGCCGCTCGGCCAAGACTTACACGGGCAGGCGGACAACGAGTCGAGCGCCAAAGGGTGGACCGTCGCCCAACTCATCACCCACATGGGCATGGCCATGGACGTACTCATTACGGCCCAACCCGTGACCGAGCCAGTTGTGAAACTCAACCTCGCGGAGTACCTGCGGTCCTACTCGGATCAAAGCCAAGCCATCTTGGAGCGGTCACGCAACGTTGAGCAACGCGCCACCGAGGCGCTGCTCAACTACCTTTCAGCACAGGCCAACGCGGTGTCCAAACGCCTTGGCGAGTTTGGAACAGACCCCGATTTGGTCCTGCAAACCTCGAGCACCGCAATTGAATTACATGACCTTGCCGCGGCGTCCCTCATCGAAGTCGTAGTGCATAGCTTGGACCTAGAACTTTCCTTCACCGGAACCGTTGACATGGCCGGTGGGCGGATTCCGGTGCACCCCGATAGTTTGCGGCTGGTTGCCCAAATTCTCCTTGACGTTTTATCCGTCCGAGGTGCCACCGGGTTAGAGGTCAAAGACCCACGCCGCTGGGTGCTTCTGGCCACCGGACGGGCGCCACACACAATCTCAGATATCTCCGCTGCTCTTTCCCCCAGTTACACCGCCGGCGGGATTGAAGACCTTGGTCCGTACCTCCCCCTCATCTAGCGCCATAATCCGATAGGTTAAAGCCATGCAAGCCGTCTTCGCGCAGTCCGTTCATCCCACCGATCCTCTCCACGGCCTGACCGTGGGTGAATTGCCCGCACCGGCGCCTAAGGAACACTGGAGCACGGTCAACGTAGCTGCGGCTAGTTTGAACCACCATGATTTATGGGCGCTGCGCGGGGTGGGACTTATCCCAAAGCAACTACCAATGATCTTGGGGACCGACGCCGCAGGCACCACCTCGGACGGTGCCCGCGTGGTTTTGCATTCTGTCATTGGGGCTGATGGGCACGGGGTTGGACCGAGAGAGCGTCGCTCGATGTTGAGCGAAAAGTACCAGGGGGCCATGGCCGAGCAGGTCAGCGTCCCGACCGCTAATCTCATTCCAATTCCAGACAGCATGAGCTTCGAGGTCGCAGCCTGCCTGCCCACCGCCTGGCTTACTGCGTATGCCCTCCTTTTCCGTGGCGCTGACTTGCGTCCGGGTAATTCGGTGCTCATTCAGGGAGCCGGTGGCGGAGTTGCCACGGCCGCCACCATTCTTGGAGTTGCGGCCGGGTTGGAGGTATTTGTAACGTCGCGTTCCCCCGAGAAACTCTCACGGGTCGCTAGTTTGGGAGCCACATCCATCGAGCATTTGAGTCGCCTGCCCAAGCGCGTGGATGGGGTGATCGAGACCGTGGGGAAGGCAACCTGGTCGCATTCGGTCGCATCCGTACGTCCGGGCGGAATCGTTGCGGTTGCCGGCGCCACCACCGGGGATGCTGAGCCCGCCGAGCTGACTCGAATTTTCTTTCAAGAGATTCGTATTCAGGGCGTCACCATGGGTTCCCGGGCAGACCTAGCAGCCCTGGTGAACTTAGTTTCCCAGCAAGATATTGCGGTCCCAATTGACTCTACTTACGCATTTGCCGATGCCCCAGCGGCGTTTGCGCGATTGGCCGGCGGCCAGCACTTTGGCAAGGTCGTTCTGTCGAGGGCTGCCAAGTGAGTTCCGGTAGCCCGGTTACTCGAACGGATCCGCCCGAGTTCCTGCGCTCGGTGAAGTTGCCACCTCAAAACCCACTGGCCCCCGACCCTGCTCTGCAGCGCGTGTGGCGTGAAGATACCCTCGGACCGGATTTCGTGGCCAGTACACTGGATTTAGGCACCGATGACGAGGGACTTGTCGTGGCCACCGTGGTCAAATATAGACCGCCGCACACCGCCCGGACCGCTCGGGCTGTCCTCTACATTCATGGCTGGAGCGATTACTTTTTCCAAACGGAAACCGCGCAATTCTGGCACGCCCAGGGGGCCACTTTTTATGCCGTAGACCTACGTAAATATGGCCGATCCTTGCGTTCTCACCAGACCCCGGGCTATACAGCGGACCTAGCTACCTACGCGGTCGACATAGAGGCCGCGATTGATCTCATCCAAGAGGATCTGGGTCCTAATACTTCGATTATGCTGATGGGGCACTCAACGGGAGGCTTAACCGCTAGTTTGTGGGCCCACTACAACCCGGGCCGGATCAGCGGTTTGATCCTCAACTCCCCCTGGCTCGAGTTGCAAGGTTCCTCCGTGGTGCGGACGGTCTCTCAACCCGCGATTGCCCAGCTGGCCAGATTTCAGCCCAAGACGCCCCTGCCCAATATAGATGCTGGGTTCTATGCCCGCACGGTCGATGCCGAATACGGAGGCGAGTGGACTACCAACAGGCAGTGGCGGCCCAACCCTGCGTTTCCGGTGCGGGCCGGGTGGCTCTCAGCGGTAACCGCCGGGCACGCCAGAATTGCCCGGGGGCTCGAGATCAAGGTTCCAATTCTCATGTTGGCCTCGGCAAAAACTACGATTGCCGCCCGCTGGTCAGAAGACATGCGTACCTCTGACTCCGTGCTTGATGTCGAGTTACTTGCCCGCCGGGCCGTCCAGTTGGGAAACAATGTCACCGTGGTTCGGATTACTGACGGACTGCATGACTTAGCGCTCTCTGCACGGCCCGTGCGTGCACAGTATTACAAGCGGATGGGTCAGTGGCTCACCGCCTACGGCTGGGCCGGTTCCGCCTAACCCTCAAGGCAAGTTCCAGTATCCCGGCCCACTTTTAGGCTCGTTTTGTGGGCTGATCTACTGGAAATTTGAGCAACTGCCGGGTTTACATCCCGGTTGGACTGGCCCACCAGGTGTCAAGATCGTGGCAGGCGGCCGGCATGGTGTAGTTGAGCTCGGGGAAACTATCGCTCCACTCGAGGGCCGAGCCTCCCAGAGTTATCTTGTCCCCCACCTCAAACGATGTGACGCCTAGGCGCAGGGTCTGCCCGTCAAAGGTGACCGACTCATGACTGATGGGGAATACGGGGATGAAGGCGTTCTCACCCTGAGCTTCACGCACTACGAGGCAACCGGTGTCGAGCAACATGAGGCTGCCTTCGAGCGCGGCCGTTGGCCACACCTCCCCTTGGGCTTGGTAGGTTGCCACCGAGGTCTCCACGTTCAACCCGGACCCCGGTTCACCGCTGGGACTCTCACTCGGTGTTTCTGAGGGAGTATCGCTTGGGGTTTCCGAAGGTGAATCACTTGGTTCCGGGGGCTGCGGGGAGGCACTTTCGGTTGTGGTTGGTGCCATGGTTGGCGGCGATTCTTGCCCTTGGCCACATCCGGTCAGGACCAGAGCACCAGCGGTTGCCGTGACACCTGCGAATCGCAGAAACCGAGTTGAACTAGCGATTATCTTGAACATGATTCCTCCTCGAATTCATGTGCAACAGATACCCATAATTCTACGCCTGGCACCGCCAAATATCGCGGGCAGGTTGTGCTCAACCTGCCCGCTCAAAAGCCTCGTACGCCGAGACTTACACCTGCCCGGTCGGCTACAGAACTAGCCTCTTGCGTGCTTGGTCCTAAGCCCGTACCCGGGCGGGTGTGGGATCAGCCTTGTGCTGGCTCAGTCCTGCGACTCTAGAAGATTATCCACGCGGTTAACCTTGCCATCGAGCTCGCCCGAGTGACCGGGACGGATATCGGCCTTGATGACCAGGGATACCCGGGCCCCATCCTCACCCACCGCCTCGGTGGCTCGCTTGATGACGTCCATGCACTCGTCCCAGTCACCCTCGATCGTGGTGAACATGGCGTCGGTGCGGTTAGGCAGGCCGGACTCGCGCACGATCTTGACGGCCTTGGCCACCTGGCGGGTCACGGATTCGCCCTCACCTAGCGGTGCTACTGAAAATGCAAACAACATGTTGACTCCTTTGATAAGCCGCGGGTCCGTCGATTGACACCATTCGTTGGTGTCAATCGACGGACCCGCGAGAGAGTTAATCGAGGTGCTCGGCAATGACCTCGGACAGGGACTTGCCGCCCATATCCATCAGGTCATCAACCTGGGTGCGGCAGGAGAAACCATCGGTCATAAAGATGTCGCCCTCCGCCTTTTCCCGCAGGGCCGGGAGTAGCTGGTTCTCGGCAACTGCCACCGAGACCTCGTAGTGCCCCTGTTCCATACCAAAGTTTCCGGCCAGTCCGCAGCAACCGGAGACCACCTTGATGTCGGCACCGGCATTGAGGAGCAGCGCCTTATCAGCTTCGAAACCCATCACAGAGTGCTGGTGGCAGTGCGGCTGCACCACGGCGGAGACATCGGATAGATCCGGGATTTCCCAGTTCTCCGGCTTGGTCGCCGGGCTGGTCAACAGCTCCGCCATGGTGTTCGTGGCCTGGGCAATTGCCTGGGCCCGCGGGTCATCGGGGAACATATCCAGCAGGTCAGACCGCAGCACGGCCGTGCAGCTGGGCTCAAGCCCCACAATTGGAATACCATTGACCGCGAACGGCCCCAGCACGGACATCAGGTTGTTTAGTTGCCGCTTGGCACCGTCAAGCTGACCGGTTGAGATCCAGGTCAGACCACAGCAGGCCTCTTCCTCGGGGATCACCACGTCATACCCAGCCGAGGTGAGCACCTTCAAAGCCGCAGATGGAACGGCAGGCGCTAGGGCATCGGAAAATGAGTCGGTCCACAGGACCACCTTGGGCTTGCGCGCGCCGCTTGCTCCGGAGTTACCGGCCATTTGCGCCTTGCCCTCGCGCTTCCACCATGTGGAGAACGGAACCTCGGCGAACTGTGGGAAACTACGGCGCTGATCCATGCCGCCCGTGAAGGCGGCCAGCTTTGCAACCGGCTTGAACTTGAGCGCGAAGTTGACCAGGCGCGGCATCTTCTTGATCAGGCGGATCCAGCGCGGCAGCCAACCCAAAATATAGTGGCTACGCGGGCGGATCCGGTTCTTGTACGAGTGGTGCAGGACCTCGGACTTGTACTGGGCCATGTCCACGCCGGCCGGGCAGTCGCTCGAGCACGCCTTGCAGCTCAGGCACAGGTCGAGGGCCGCGTGGACCTCGGGTGAGCGCCAGCCGCCGGTGACCAGGGTGCCATTGGCCATTTCCTGCAGGACGCGAGCGCGCCCGCGGGTTGAGTCCTTCTCATCCCTCGTGGCCATGTAGGACGGGCACATGAAGCCGGAGTCGGTCCCAATGTTGTCCGCGCGGCACTTGCCCACGCCCACGCAGCGGTGGATCGCCTTGGTGAAGTCGCCCTCATCGTGGTTAAAGGAAAAGCCTCCCGATGCCAAAATCTTGCGTGCGCCCGGGCGGCGCAGGTGGGCATCGACCGCGTCCGGGTTAACCAGAACCCCAGGGTTGAGTAGGTTCTTGGGGTCAAACAGGGACTTGACCTCGGCGAACAGGTCAATGGTTTCCTTGGAGTAAATAATCGGTAGTAGCTCGGAGCGGGCGCGGCCGTCGCCGTGTTCACCGGACAGCGAGCCGCCGTACTTGGCCACCAGGTGGGCCGCGTCAAGCATGAAGGCACGCATGGGCTCACCCGAGTCCTCCATGGGCATGTCAATGCGCAGGTGCACGCAGCCGTCGCCAAAGTGACCGTACGGCATGCCGTCTACGCGGTGCTCGGCCATGAGTGACTCGAGGTCGCGCAGGTAGGCGCCCAATTTCTCGGGGGGCACGGCCGAGTCTTCCCAGCCCGGCCAGGCCTGCTGACCGGATGCAGTACGCCCGGCAAGGCCGGCGCCGTCGGCACGGATCTGCCACATCTTGGTGGCCTCGGGGCCGGCGGGGTAAATCTTGGAGGAGTCGGTGCCGGAGTCCTTAACAATTGCGATCGCCCGCTCCATGGCTTCCTCGGGGGTGGAGCCACCGACCTCGACCATCATCCAGCCACCACCTGGCGGCAGCTCGGGAACGTTTTGCGCACCCTTGGCGCGCTTGACTACGTCAACCAGGCGGGCATCGAGACCCTCAACCGCAAGCGGCTGGTGCTTGAGCAAGCCCGGAACCGCGTCCGCGGCGCTAGCCATGTCCGGGTACCCCAGGACCACGAGGGTTGGGGCTCCGGCAATGGGGACGAGGTTGACCGTGGCCTCCAAAATGGAAACCAGGGTGCCCTCGGTTCCCGCGAGCATGCGGGCCAGGTTGTTGCCGTTCTCCGGTAGGAGGTGCTCAAGGGAGTATCCGGAAACCTGGCGGCTGAAGCGGCCCAGTTCGGTGCGAAGCAACGCCATGTTCGCGGTGGCTAGTTTACCCAATCCGGGAATTCGGTCCACGCCCTGCCCCTTGGGACCGGCCGTGAATTGGCGGCCCATGCCGTCAATTACTTCAAGGCTTTGCACGTTGTCTGCCGTGCGCCCGTAGGCGACCGCGTGTGGACCGCACGCATTGTTACCGATCATGCCGCCAAATGTGGCGCGGTTTTGGGTGGACGGATCCGGCCCAAAGCGCAAGCCGTGGGGGGCGGCGACCTTTTGCAGGTCGGACATGATCACGCCGGGCTCAACCGTGGCCAACTTGGCCTCGGGGTCTACTTCAATAATCTTGTTGACGTGCCGCGAGAAGTCGATGACTACTCCCGGGCCAATCGAGTTGCCCGCACACGAAGTACCGCCGCCACGGGTGGTCAGGGGAACGCCCAGCTCGCGCGTGGTGTTGATTGCCGCAAGAGCGTCATCGCGGTCCTTAGGAATCACCACTACCTGCGGGACCACACGGTAGTTAGACGCGTCCGTAGAGTACTCCGCCCGCCTAATAGACGAGTCAGACACCTCCCCCGCAACCGCCTTGCGCAGGCGGTAAACCAGCTCAGCGCGGGCCTCAAGCGAGGTGTATCCGGGGGCATCATGAGGGGCAGTGGCAGGTGTCTTAATCAAGTTCGTCACAGGGGTATTGTCCCACTGTTTGAGCCTACATATGCAGGTCTTCCAATAGCCGGTCCGTCACCTCGGGACTTTCTTGACGATTATTTTACCCAAGAACGCAAAAACTACCGCGGCACGCTGGCTAACTACCGAGATTTAGCGGCTACCGACGTTAAGATCGAAAAGTCAAGACACAGCAAAGTTTCCGCTCTCCACGGGGTTTCTCGGGTGGGTGGCTAACTTTTCGCAACGGGACAACATCTCAGTACAGTCCCCACAATCACCAATCAAAACAGAACGGGCCACCGCAGTGAGCATGCACGCCACATCCGCGCATCAGCCCCCAGGCTTGGCAGCCGGGGCCGATGGCGTTGCGTTACGCGCCCGCCCCAAGCCTCACACTCCCGCTCCCCCTCAGCAGGCAACCACGCGGGCACAATTGCACCGCGAACTGCGTGAAAGCGCCGCGGCAATTCCGGTCCCGTTGCGCCCGGAATCCGTCCCTTCCACGGCCGGTATGCCCGCCGTATCATCGGACATTGGCACCCGGCTCCAGGCGGTTCAGGCAACCGGTAAGCAGTTACTGCAAGAACCGACTATCCCGGAGCTTATGTGGCTCGAGGAAATGCGCTTGCACCTGCACCACCCGGCGGATCCCGCACCCGATGGCGCCGCGCTATCTTCGCGTTTTGACGAATTTTGCACGGCTTGGCACCAGTATGCGCGCCGGAACCGGTGGGATCCCACCTACGCCGTCACCTCATTGGGGATTGGACTTGGAGACCTGCTTGTCTCGCTCCTGCCGCACGGTCGTTGGATGGTCTCAAAGACCCAAGAAAGCACCGTTTTTGCGGTCCGTGACGACTCTAAACGGGTAACTTTTTTGCCTCTCGATGCCGTAGCCAGACGGTGGGATGGCCAGCAGTTACGCTGGATTGAAGCCTTTATTGACCAAGCGGTTAACACCGACATTACGGGGCAGATTTGGTCCCCTCCCCCAGTTCAGTAATATTCACCCTTTTACGGTGATATGCTGTTGCGGTTCCAGCTCCGGAGGCAATCATGATTGAGAACCCCACCAAAGATCGACCGAATATTCGGCAGGTGGCGGCCCTAGCAGGTGTCTCGCACATGACCGTGTCCCGTGTGCTTAATGATCACCCAAATATCAAAGATTCAACCAGGCGCCGTGTTCTTGAGGTCATCGAGGAACTCAACTACCGGCCTAACAGTGCAGCCCGCGCACTGGCGACACAGCGCACCAAACGCATTGGTGTCATGATCGAAAGCGCCACAGAATATGGGCCCAGCAGTACCCTACGGGCGGTTGAACTAGCCGCACGTGAGTCCGGCTATTCGGTAACCTCGATTGACCTGCGAGATGACGGCAAAACCGGCCCCCAAGACGCAGTTGACCACCTCACTAGTCAAGGAATCGACGCGCTTTGTGTGGTTGCACCGCGCTCATCTTCGGTAGCCGCTCTCCGCAAAATCAGCATTGGTGTACCAACCTTGGTCATCAAGGCCAACAGCGACCCAAACTTTTTGACCGTGTCCGTTGACCAGCAACGCGGTGCAGAACTAGTAGTTGATCACCTCGCAGAGTTGGGGCATAGGGATGTGCTTCACCTTGCCGGACCATTGGACTGGTTAGACGCACGGTCCCGAGAGCGGGCCTACTATGCACGGGCCCGGCAATGGGGCATGCGTGACCGACCCATCGCGGTGGGTGACTGGAGCGCTGATTTTGCCTACGACTTTGTCATGAGTATGAAGCGGCTGCCCGACTACACCGCAATCTTTAGCGCCAATGATGACATGGCTCTTGGGCTGCTTCACGGTTTCCACGACAAAGGAATCGAGGTGCCACGGGAAATGAGCATTGTCGGCTTTGATAACGTTCCTCTGGCCGCGCACTTTATTCCACCGCTGACCACCGTGCATCAAGACTTTCTTTCCGTGGGGGCCAAGGCCGTAGAGACCCTCAAAGCCGCCGCCGAGGGGCTCGAGATTCCACAGCGCACCAAGATCGATGTCGAGCTCAAGGTCCGTTCCACCACTGGGGATCCACGAGGCAAGGAGACACCATGACTTTGCCTGCAGTAGCCCCTCTGGTTGAGCTGCAAGACATTACTGTTTCGTTCCCAGGCACTGTTGCCTTGGATCGCGTCAACCTGAAGTTATACCCGGGTGAGGTTCATGCCCTCATGGGTCAAAATGGTGCCGGTAAGTCAACCATTGTTAAGGTCCTCAATGGCGTGCTCCAACCCGACAGCGGCACCATTGTGATCGATGGCAAAGAGCACATTTTCCGCTCACCCGCGGAGAGTTTGGCTGCGGGAGTAGCGGTAGTCTTCCAAGATATCAATTTGTCCCCGAGCCTCAGTGTTGCCGAAAACGTCATGCTAGGGCGGGAAACCAGTACCCGGCTTGGCTTAGGGATTGATATCAAGGCCACCCGTGCTGCAGCCGCAGCCCAGCTCGCAGAGCTAGGCCTGGATGATCTCAACCTAAAAACCAAGCTATCAAAGCTCTCTCCACCCGTTAAACAACTCGTGGCGATTGCCCGCGCAATGGTGGCCAAACCACGAGTGTTGCTCTTGGATGAGCCAACGTCCAGCCTCGAGGTCGCGGACGTAAAGCGCCTGTTCACCGTGATTCGCAAGCTCAAGGAGCGCGGTGTTGCGATTGTCTTTATCTCCCACTTCTTGGAACAGGTTTATGCGATTTCTGACCGTATGACGGTCCTGCGCGATGGCACAAAAGTAGGCGAATACCCAACCCGCAACCTCGATCGCACCGAGCTGATTGCGCTCATGCTCGGAAAGGATTTAGAGGACCTCCAAGCCCTGGGATCTGAGCGCCGAGCACATCACCACGAGCCCGACGGCCCCATGCTCTTTGAAGCCCACGAGCTAGGCCTCACCGGGGAAGTCGAGCCGACCGATTTTGCTATCCACAGCGGAGAGATCGTTGGATTTGCGGGTCTTCGTGGTTCCGGTAGAACTGAACTAGCTATGCTCTTGAGCGGAACCTTGCGGTCCGATAGTGGCACCGTAACTATCACCGGAGAAACACTTAAGCTGACCGGCCCCGGGTCTGGACTACCGCATCGCATTGCTATGTCAAGCGAGAACCGTACCGAGGAAGGCATCATTGGTGATTTCAGCATCGCGGACAACATCATGCTTGCCCTGCAGGCCCTGCGCGGCTGGAACAAACCCATTTCCAAACAGGAACGCCAAGAGACCGTCGACTGGTACATCGATCTGCTGAATCTGGCTCCCGCTACCGGGGAGACACTCGTGCGCGATCTATCCGGGGGTTCCCAACAAAAGGTTCTGCTAGCTCGCTGGCTCGCGACCAAACCCAAGTTCATGATTCTGGATGAGCCCACTAAAGGGATCGATATTGGCGCCAAGTTCCAAATCCAAAAGCACGTTGCGCAGCTAGCAGACCAGGGTATGGCTGTGGTCTTTATTTCGTCCGAGTTGGAAGAAGTAGTGCGTCTTGCAGACCGAATTGTGGTTATCAAGGACCGGGAAAAGATTGGTGAGCTCAGTAATGGACCCGGCGTCACCGTTGACACAATTGTCGAAATGATCGCAGCTGTCAACGAAGATGGCTTCTGATTCTGTAACATCTTGTTCTCGTTAACAACTAGATCTCACCGCAACACTCCCAAGAATCCGCGGAACTTCACCGGTTAGATAACGAATCTGCAACGTGGCTTGCAACAATTGAAATGTTCCCGGTAACATTGTGAGCACACGCTGGCCTTGTGGTTACTTCCACAAGATCAACATTGCGAATTATTCCGCAGCACAAAGTTTGTTCTGCATTCTCAAGGAGGAGACGTATGTCCGTAGGTAAGCGTTTTAACAAGATCATTGGCCTCGCAGCCGTAGGTACACTCGCATTCAGCCTTGCCGCTTGCTCAAGCGACTCCGGCAAGACTGATGGGGATGCTCCATCCGCAGGTGGCGATGACAAGCTCGTCACGGTTGGCTTCGTGGCCGTTGGTCCCGAGGGCGCGTGGCGTCAGGCTAACGAGTCAAACATCCAGGAGACCTTCACCAAGGAAGCCGGCTTTGACCTCAAGTACGCACCTGCTGCAAACCTTGACCAGAAGTCACAGATCGACTCCTTCACCTCGTTCGTTGATGAAGAAGTAGACATCATCCTGCTGTCAGCAACCGAGGGTTCCGGTTGGGAAGCCTCACTTGAGCGTGCTCAAGAAGCTGAAATCCCAGTTGTTCTGATTGACCGCGGTATCGAGCCAAACAACACCGACCTGTACGTCACCCGTATTGCACCGGACAACATTGAGGTCTCCACCTCCGTTGCTACCTGGGCCACCGAGACCTTCCCGCAGGGCGCTAACTTCTTTGTACTCGAAGGCCCAGCAGGCGTTTCCGTTGTAAACGAGCGGAACGAAGGCTGGAACGAAGTAATCGGTGCCAACTCGGCGTTCAAGTCCGTTGGTTCACAGACCGCTAACTGGTCAACCGAAGAAGCAAAGAGCGTTTTTGAAACCGTTCTGAAGTCAAACAACAACGACATCCAGATGGTATTCGCTCAGAACGATGAGATGGGCCTTGGAGCAGTTCAGGCTGTTGAAGAAGCCGGACTGACCCCGGGCGAAGACGTCAAGATCGCCACCATTGACGGCACCAAGAGCGCCCTCGAAGCACTGGCTGCAGGCGACCTGAGCTTCGTAGCAGAGTACAACCCACTGTTCGGTGAGACCGCACTTGATGTTGTCAACAAGACCCTCAAGGGCGAGTCAGTAGAGTCCTACATCATCGTTCCAAGCTTGACCTTTGACTCACCAGAAGCAGCATCAACCGCTCTTCCAGACCGTAAGTTCTAGGTTCTAGTTTAGGTACCACCCGATCAAGTTTTACTAGATCACCTTGCGGGGCTTTGCCAGCTGGCAAAGCCCCGCAATATCAGCACACCGCGCCGAAAATCGGTCGCATACCTAAGCTAGGGAGCATACAATGACTCAGACGCTTCCGATCGTCGAGATGAAAGGAATTTCGATTTCTTTCCCCGGCGTAAAGGCCCTAGATGAGGTGAACTTCCGCCTTTTCCCCGGTGAAGTTCACACGCTCATGGGCGAAAACGGCGCTGGCAAGTCCACTCTAATCAAGGCCCTGACCGGTGTTTACCGGATCGATGAAGGCCGGATCACGATGGACAATGAAGAGATCCGAATTACCGGCACGGCCGCCGCCCAAGAGGCTGGCATTTCCACCGTGTACCAAGAAGTAAACCTCTGCACTAACCTCTCCATTGGTGAGAACGTCATGCTGGGCCACGAGGTCCGCGGCGCTATTGGCATCAATTGGAAGGCAACCCACCGGGCCGCAGCCCAAAACCTCGAGAAGTTGGGGTTGGGGCACCTTGATCCCCGAGCGCCTCTGGTTTCCCTTCCACTCGCATTGCAGCAACTTGTTGCAATCAGCCGGTCCATGGTGACCGAGACCAAGGTCCTTATCCTTGATGAACCAACATCCAGCCTTGACACCGCAGAAGTAGATCAACTCTTTCGGGTGATCCGCAAGCTGCGTGACGAGGGTGTGGCCATTCTCTTTGTCTCGCACTTCCTTGACCAGGTATACGCAATCAGCGACCGCCTCACGGTCCTGAGAAACGGCGTCTTCGTTGGCGAGTACCTGACCGAGGAACTCGACCGCACCCAGCTCATTGCCAAGATGATTGGTAAGGACATTGCGGCCTTGCGGGAACTGGATTCCCACAGCGCCTCGCACAAAACAAAACTCTCGGCGGAGCCTTTCTACCGAGCAACCGGAATTAGCCGCAAGGGCGCTCTCGAAGAAGTTGATTTTGAACTCCGAGCTGGCGAAGTCGTTGGAGTCGCCGGCCTTCTTGGTTCCGGGCGCACCGAACTTGCTCGCCTTATTTACGGCGCTGACCGCTCCGAGACCGGTTCAATTGAACTCCACGGTTCCAAAGTGGATATCAACACGCCGGCTGTCGCTTTGGAAAAGCGGATCGCTCTTTCGAGTGAGAACCGCCGCGACGAGGGTATTATTCGTGACCTCAGCGTCCGTGAGAACATGATCCTAGCGGTTCAGGCCAAGCGCGGCTGGGCCAAACCGTTGTCCAAACGGGAAACCGATGAGATCGTCAACAAGTACATGGTTGAACTCAACGTACGCCCGGCTGACCCAGACCGCCCAATCAAGAATCTCTCGGGTGGTAACCAACAGAAGGTATTGTTGGGTCGGTGGCTCGCAACCAAGCCTGAAATTCTCATTCTTGATGAACCCACCCGAGGCATCGATGTTGGTGCCAAGGCAGAAATTCAAGAGCGAGTCATTGAACTTGCAGACGAAGGCGTGAGCATTGTGTTTATCTCTTCTGAGCTTGAAGAGGTTGTGCGCCTTTCAGACCGAATCGTCGTTCTCAAGGACCACCGCAAGATTGCGGAACTTGAAAATGGCCCAGACATCACCCCCGAGTCGATTGTGTCAACAATTGCTAATGACACCTCCGTGTCGCACTCTGGCCAATCCGCCAGCGCTGGCAGCCAATCTACGAACCAACCCGGCACAGAGCGCACCGGCAAGGAGACCTCGAAATGAGTAATGAAAAAACTGGGATTGTTGGTTTTTTTTCCCAGGTAATCCACCGGCAATACTTCTGGGGCATCGTTGCGATTGTCCTGTTGCTTGCCGTCAACGTTGCCAAAGACTCTTCTTACCTAGCCATCACGGTCAACGCGACCAATGGCAACTTAGTCGGTAACCTGATCGATATCCTGCGAGCAGCCGCACCAATCATGATGATTGCTGTTGGTATGTGTTTGGTTATTGCCACCAGTGGTATTGATCTTTCCGTTGGATCGCTCATGGTTGTGGCCGGAGCGGTTTCCATGGAGTTCCTCAAAGCCTCACCAAATACCCTGGGCGCGGCACTAGCTGCAGTAGGCCTCGCAATCCTGATCGCCGGAATCCTGGGCGCAATCAATGGATTGTTAGTCTCGGTAGTAGGTTTGCAACCCTTTATTTCCACGCTGATTATGATGATGGCCGGGCGCGGTATTGCCAAGGTCATCACCGGAGGTCAGAACACCGCGGCAACCAACGACTCGTTCCGTTGGATTGCCAACGGGTACGTTATTGGTATTCCGGTCATTTTCATCCTTGCCCTGATTATCGTTGTCATCGTTGGTCTCTTGGTGCGCCGCAGTGCACTCGGACTCATGATTGAGGCGATCGGTATGGACCCCCAGGCGGCACGCCTGGCCGGAATCAACCGCCGCGGCCTCCTGTTGACCGTTTACACCCTGTCCGGTGTTCTCGCAGGTATTGCAGGGATCTTTGCTACGGCATCGGTAATGACCGTTGATATCTCCCGCACCGGCTACCAACTGGAAATGGACGCAATCCTCGCGGTTGTTATTGGTGGTACGTCTTTGGCCGGCGGTAAGTTCAACATCACTGGCGCCGTTGTAGGGTCCTTCCTCATCGCCACGTTGGACAAGACCGTCATGTTCTTGGGCATTTCATCGTCCGCAACTCCGGCTTTCAAAGCAATCGTTATCGTGTTGCTTTGCCTGCTGCAGTCAGAACGCGTACGCAACATGTTCCGCACTCGAAAAGCCACATCTGCTGCGGTTAAATCCGACAAGGAGGAGGTGGCAGTAGCATGAGCGCGCCAACCCTGACCCCGGTGGTTCCAGAAGCTTCCAAGCTCGCCGGATTCACAAACTGGTTCAAGAGCCGTCTAGACCTGTTGCCAACACTGGCAGCCGTGGTCATCTTCATCGCGATGATCATCTACGGTGAGATCGCATACGGCCGTATCTTACAGATGAACACCGTCTCTAACCTCTTGATCAATAATGCTCCCCTAATCATTATTGCTGTTGGTATGACGTTCGTAATTATCACCGGAGGAATTGACCTTTCGGTGGGTGCGATCATCGCATTCTCAAGTGTCTCTGGGGTAATGCTGATCAACGCGGGCCTCAACGCTTGGCTCGTGGTTGTCATCATGATCGCTATTGGCGCCGTTATTGGCTTGATCTCCGGAATACTGGTGCAGTATTTCAATGTCCAACCGTTTATCGCGACGCTTGCGATGATGTTCTTGGCCCGTGGGCTAGCTTCAATCTTGTCCACAGTGCCAGAGCGTCTCCCGGATGACTCCCCTATCCGGTCGCTTGCTACACAGATCAAGATCGTTGACGGCCCAAAGGTAAATGATCTCGTCATTACTCCAGGTGTCATCATCGCGCTCATCATTGTGATTGTCGCGTTCTTCATTCTGCACCGCACCCGCATGGGCCGCACGGTCTACGCAATCGGTGGTTCTGAGCAGTCGGCAGCCCTCATGGGTCTTCCAGTGCACGCAACCAAGTTGTGGATCTACGTCATCAGCGGCACGCTTGCCGGTGTTGCCGCGGTTGTTTACACCACTCGATTGGGTATTGCGCAGAACATCACCGGAATCGGTTGGGAACTCGATGCCATCGCGGCCACTGTTATTGGTGGTACGCTGCTGACCGGTGGCGCCGGGTTTGTCTTTGGCTCCGTCATTGGCGCGTTGGTTCTGGGACTCATGATCGTCCTGATCACCCGCGACGGTACCATCCCACCGGAGGCAACCACCATCATCACCGGTGGAATTCTCCTGATCTTCGTTCTCCTACAGCGCCTAGTGAACGCTAAGAAGAACGATTAGCTTTACAATGCCTCACCTCCTTGGGTGGGCAGGTTCTAGCAGTTGAATCGATGAGTATCCCCTTGGTTAACCTTCTGGTTTAACCAAGGGGATACTTTTTCTCTCACCGTTTGCCAATCGCATTAGGCTTCGGTTCGACGGCGCCCATCAGTCGTAATAGATAAGTATTCCCGCAATCTTCGACTGTTCTGAGCATGCACCAACCGTCCTGAGCATGGACTATTGGTGCGAGTCATTGGCTAGTTGCTTCATTTCAGTTCACATTGTAGTGATAATGTTTTGCTACTCGGCCGGGCGCCTGCGCCTACCAGACCCCTTTGATGCCCCCCGCGGATGGCTCCCACGTTGGATTAATCGAACGCATGGATCAATATGTCTTTTATTAGAAACTTCTTTGATGAAATTAAAACCCGCAAGATCGTCAAAGAGATGGGCCTGTACGTTGCGACCCAACAGCAGGTAGACGGATCGAACGCCCAACTTTTTGGCAACGCTAGGACGATGACCGCAGCGGGCAACCTCGAGTGGTTCGCCCCGGCATTTGAGGCCGCGCGGGAAAGTAAGGCTTGGACCGAGAATGGCGGACGGGTGTACGGTCAGCTGCTTAGCTGCCTCGATGCCCAACCGGGTGCAGACCGGGCCGCTCACCTGAAGACATTTGAAACCTACTACCAGCAGTTTCCTTGCCCCGCCACGGCCGGAATGTACGCATCGCAGCTGGTTGACTACGCATATGAGTTGCGTGGAACCGGTTGGGCACATGAAGTAGGCGAAGATCAATCCGTTGGGATGTAGGACCACCTGAATCAGGTACTCGAGATCCTTGCAGAGCACGCCGATGAAGTCGAAGGTAATTACATTTGGGGAATGGCGCTCTACGAGGAACTTGACGCCTTTGCCCGCCACGCCATTACCCTGACCCACGAGACGCTGGGACTTGGTGCCTACGCATTTGTATACAGCGAACACGGCAACATCAGCTACAACGATGTGTCGGATTCCGCGGTTGATCTCGATCTCCTAAGACGCGCCACGTATGACCTGATTGAGCGTTTCCCAGAAAACGGCATGCTCAACCGTGCGGTCCGCATAGCTAACTGGGCCGACCTTCATGACGCGGTCTTAGATATTTTCGCACGTCCACTCCAGGAGATTCACCCACCCTATTGGGGACTGGGAATGCACGATACCGAGGATGCAATCGAGTACGCGTTCCTTGCCAGCAACTACGCCAGGCTTAACGGTTAGGAACTCGTTACTTTCTCGTTCAACAGGCGAGAGCGCAAAACCTGTGTTTGACTGAATCCATTGTGTTTTGAATAGCCAAGCTCTTGGTTTCAAAGATTCCCGCGATCTTGAAACCGAGGTTGGCTATTTTCTCGGCGCACTTCCGGTACGTAGCGCACCGGTATTAACGACAGATGAACTTATTCTGGACTTATCTGAGGGGGTCATTGCTAAAGCAACGTGCAAGGCGAATAGGGTTTATCCCTGCATTGACAACAAACGTGGTCTTCATGTCCGGGCTATCCGCGCATGCGGTTCCCTCACCAGATCAAGGACCGGCGGCCGGGGGCACACTGGTAACTCTTCCGAGCCCCGAGCTTAGTTTCGAAACCGTATCCGCTGGAGGCCCGCACGTCGTTGGTTTGGCTCCAAACGGTCGCAGTTACTCTTGGGGCATGACCATGGAGGGGCCTCACCGGGGACCCCAAGGATGCAACCCCTCGCCAGTCTAGAGCACCCGAGGGCGTTACTTTTGGCCAGTCTGTTGCGGGTGGTGAACACTCGCTAGCGTTGACGCCCGATGGAATAGCCTATGGCTGGGGAGTCAATTCCTATGGCCAGATTGGCAATGGGACCGACGAGCCCCAATTAACCCCCGCTAAGGTCCAGATGCCTGAGGGGATTACCTTTACTAAAATAGCGGCGGGTTACCGGTTCTCTTTGGCTATTGACTCCGACGGCCAAATATATGCTTGGGGCGAGGGTGTGGTCCCGGTAGACGAAAATTCCGGCTTTAGGGAGTCCCGCCTGACCATTCGCTTACCTTCTCCAGCTGGCGTCACTTTCACAGACTTCTCGGCCGGCCCAGGCAACTCGTTGGCCATTGGCAATGACGGAAAGACCTACACCTGGGGCGAAACTGGGGTGTGTATTAGGAACTGGAAACGACCAAGACACCGGTGCACCCACCGAGGTGATCCTTCCCGAGGGCGTAAGGTTTGTTCAGGTCGAGGCTGGAAATGAATATTCTTTGGCAATCGCCGAAGATGGAGATACCTACCATTGGGGTTACACCAAACGGGTGCCAGGGCGCTCCGACGGATCCGAGTACGTGCTTCCGGAAAAGGTCTTAACACCACCGGGGGTCACTCACACCCAGGCTTCAGCCGGGGCGGGGTATACCGTGGGCACCGATGCCTCGGGCACAGTGAACTCCTGGGGTGACACTACATGTACGGCAATCTAGGTGATGGTACTTCCGAGTTCCGCACGTCGCCCGTAACGCTGCAACCGGAAATTACCGTAACCGAGGTCACCTTTGGTGGAGTTCCCGGAACCGACCTAACGGTCAATGATGATGGCGCGCTCAGTGTAGTTGCTCCCGAGCATGCCCCGGGCCGGTCGATGTCGCGGTTGCATGGAAGTTGGTGAACACCGCCCAATCGCCAGTCTTGTACAGCAACGGATTCACGTACTTGCCTCCAAATGAGGCCCCAACCATTACTAACCTGATGGACCAAACAGTTGAGCTGGGACAAGAAGCACAGTTCAGTGTCACTTTGACCGTTACTCCCAGCAAAACCGACGGTGGAGACGCTGACGGCGGTGAAGGCGATGCGGACACCAATGGCGCCACGGATGAGGCCGATTCTGATGGCGGCTCATCTGACGGTTCAGACCTACCAGAGACCGGCTTTAGTCTAGGGTTTGCGCCGTTCATCGCGCTTGGAGTTGCGGCTGCCGGAATCGCTCTCTTGGGCGTACGGAAAATGCGCAAGGCCAAGTTTCCTCAACTTGCGCAGGCTGAACACAACTCTGGCTCCCACTCAACAAAAAGTTGGGTGGGAGCCAGAGTCCAGCACATCAATCGTTCGGAGTGGCTAGTTTTTCTTGCCAAGCTTACGAATAATGATCATGGCCGCGCCCGCTACAAGCAGAACAACCCCAATCAAGATGAATGGCAAGGGATTTGCACCCGTTACCGGCAGTTTGCCTTCAGTGTCAGCTCCATCTGGAGTTTTTTCACCGTCCGGGTTTGTCCCGTTGTCATCCGTGTTGTTATCTGCGCCTGGACCGTTTCCATCACCCGGGTTGGAGCCCCCATCTGATCCGTTTCCATCACCAGATCCATCACCGTCGCCGTCGCCAGGTTCAGTCACATCGCCGGCTACCACTACGTTCAGTGAAACAACGGTTCCGGGGGCAACTTCTTCATCGAGGTTCATGTCAAAAACCGGCAAGCCATCGGCTGCCCAGTGCACACGACGGATGAAGGTGTCACGCCCACCAACGTTGGAATAACCCTCGGTGTGCTTGGCGTAGGCGTGGAAGACGTAGATCATGTTGCCGTCCTCGTCCTCAGACCACATGCCGTGGCCGGTGCCAAGTTGCCACTCACCGTTGAAAATGCCCGACTTTTGGATTGGGTAGTTCAACTTTTCCCAAGCGGCGGGAGTGGTCAGATCGGTGGCACCCGAGGCATCGGCAATTGCAAGACCGGTGGTGTAGGTTGGGCCAACGCCTGATCCGGAGTAGATCATGTATAGCTTGCCGTCACGGTTGATCACATTTGGCCCCTCTGCGATCGCGTTGTCCCAGGCGTACTCGGGAGAAATAATCAGCCTAGGCTCGCTGGTGACCTTGGCTGGGTCGGTTGGATCCATTTTGGCAATATAGACCGCACCCAGTTGCTGCCAAGTGTAGTAAGCCTGCCCTGTCTCATCTTCAAAGTAGTTCATGTCCAGGGACATACCTTGGGTGCCGTTGGTGCGCAGGCTCAGTGGCTTGCCATCTTGACGGGTTACGGTTTGTGGAACCGTCCAGCTTTCGGCTTTGGATGGGTCCATTGGGTCACCATTGGCGTCATTCTTCAGCTGCATGATTGCTGCCGCGCCATCCATCCAATAGCTGTTGTAGCTTGGCATGAACAGAATTGAAAGCGTGCCGTTGATTTCATGGATCTCCGGTGCCCACAGACTTCCTGTGATCACTTGGCCGTCTGCGTTCTTGTCACCCTTCTTAAGCAGGATGGATTCCTTGGGGTTAAACCCTGCCTGTGTAATCAAACCTGAGGGGTCACCCGGAGTATCGGCAAGTTCCGCAATGCTGTCTGCCATACGGAATGGCATATGTGGGTTGTCACGCTGCCACACGTTATCTCCGTGAATATCGTTGGTGGCGATCATGAGGTACTTGATCTCGGTAATCCCATTGCGGGTCCATTCCCACTTGTGCACGGTTGGGTCGGCACGGTCCTCAGCAAATGGCAGCGGGTACTCAGTCTGCTTGATGGTTCCGGTTACCGGGTAGGTTCCCGGCGTAGTCAGGTCCACCGCGGAGGTATCCCAGTTCTCAATAGGAAGGTGCGCTAGGGACCCGTCACTGTAGGTGAGCTCGGCTTTTCCTGGGAGCTCAAGGTCGACGATGTCGCTGTTGAGAGCGGCGCTGACATCTTCAGGCGTCTTCACACCGGTATTGACAATGCGGCCGTAGCGACCCTCGAGGGCAGCGATTTGGGCTGCTGAGATTGCGATTGAGCGCCCGGCAACGTAGTCATCAATGCCCGTGGTAGCGACTTCGCCGCTCACAGCCACCTTGCCTACGTGCACCTCACCGTGTGGGGAAGTTGCATCAACCAGGGTCTTGAAGGTGGTGTATTTTGGCACGCCACCGTCATCAACCCAGCTCACTAGGTACACGTCCTCAGCCGAGTCATACACCGCGTAGGGCTTATTTACACCGTTGGTCTCCCCAACGTTGATGATGCCCTTGGAGTTAATTGCCTCATCAAAAGCAAGCAGGTCGCTTGAGGTCGCCAAGAGGATGCTGGTTTTTCCAGAGGCATCGGCATTGGCCGTGCTTTGGTTGGTGCGAACCGAAACGACACCAAAGGTGCCGTCTTTCATGTGGAACAGAGCCGGGTCTTTCAGGCTGCGGTGCGAGCCAAGAACCACATCGGTTGCGTCTACCGGAGCCACAATGTTACGGGCAAAGAAAATGCCGTAGTTCTCATTGAGCGGGTTCCATTCGTTTCTTTGCTCAAGGGCAAGGTGCATGGAGTACGCCACGTCGCCGTTGTTCGCGGTCTCGTGAGAAGTCGCGTTGCGGTGGTAGCTCAGGAGCTGGGTTGATTCGCTCTTGGGCAAAACGGTTACGGCAAACTCGCGGGTCTGCTCAAGCCCAGCCACATCAGATTTGGAAACTGTTGTGGTGATTGTTCCTGTCACCGCGGCGTCACCGGAAATTGTCACAGTTCCGTCCGCAGCAACGGTAATACCGTCGCTGCCAACTACCTTCACAATGCTTCCCGCAACTGCCGCTGGAACTTTCGTTCCGGCCTGGATCACGCTTGGCACCACGTATGCGGAGGCGAGGTCAGCAATGATCTGAGCATCGTCCTTGTCCATGGGATTTACCGTGGCGGTGATGGTTTTGGTTGCGGTTTGTCCGCGCAATTGCGTGGTGGCAGTCAGTTCAACAACGACGGGGGCGCTTCCCTTGGAAGGTTGGTGTACGGTTCCGTTTGTTTCAATAACGTTCTCGTTGGATGAGTGCCAAGTCACGGTGCCACCCGCGGTTGGGAACCCAAAGTACGGGCTTGTTACCGTGGTGTCGTTGATGTTGAGTGATTCCAAGACTGCTTGGGCGCTCGCTTTGATAGCGCCCTCGTGCAGGAGTGCGTCAGCGTCCGAGATTGCTGCGATTTCCTCGTCCGCAAGTGCGGAGTCAAACACGCGGAAGTTTGCGACCGCACCCTTGAATAGTGGGTCTGGCCAAGGGGCCCGTCCAATGGTGTTCAGGGTCTGGTCCAGGACATCTGCGGGCGTTGAACTAACGTTCTGCGACGCGACCTTGACCCCGTTGATGTAGAACGATGCGGTTGCCGGTGAGGTTTCACCGTCGATTACCGAGGTAACCGAGAGCCACTCGTTTGCCTTCACTCCACAGTTCTTTGCCTGGACAAGCTTCTCGCTGCCACCTGATTTGATTCCCACCAGCGGGTTGCGGTTATTGCTGCAGTTCACGGTGGCAAAGAAGTACTCGGTCTCTGCCGCGGAGTTTCCAATGTTCCACAGGAAGTGGAAGCCGCTGATCATTGACTGATCCGCTTTGACCTCCATTTGGACGGTCGCAGATTTCTGGTCCGTCAGGAGGTTATCCGGCAGGCGCACCCAAGACCCGGTGGAAGTCTTGGACCCTCCGGTAAAGGTTAAAGCTTTGTCCTGCCACAGGTTCGCGGCCGGGTTTTGCACTACGGCGGGACCAAACTCTCCTGCCACGGCGTTGGGTACCGTCGCGTTATCTGCGGGTGCCGACGTGAAATCGTATGCGGCGATTGGGGCTTCTGCGGCCGCATTTGCGGCCGGTGCGATTACCACACTGAGGCCCAAAGTCAAAGCGACCGCTGACAACGCGGCGCAGGCTTTTGGCCAGCGTCTCATTGACGAGAATTGGCTCTTCAAGGTGTTCTCTTTTCTTCTTCGAAAGGGGGCTTTCCCCCGGAACAATGTGGCTCTAAAAAAACTGGTTGAACGGTTTGTTTGGGGTCGCTACATCGCTGCAGCGACCCCAAACTCTCTTATGCCAGGGCTATGCGCGCTTACGTGCTGCGGCTAGGAGCCCAAATCCACCAAGGCCCATGACTAGGAGTGCTAGCAGCACACCCATGACATTGGCGCCGGTTGAGGCTAGGTCGTCATCTGAAGGATCCGCTGGTTTGTCAGTGGCATCCTTATCGGTGTCGTCCTGATCCGAATCGTTCTTGTCACCAGCGCCGGGCTTATCGCCGTCACCGGGTGCAGGAGGATCGGTTGGGTCCGTTGGATCGATAGGACCTGGAACCTTCACCAGGTTCTCAACAGCGGCAGCCAGAGCAGCCACAGCCCCATCAACCTCGTCCTGCGTGGCATCGACATCGGCTAGAACATCTTCAGCATCAGCCAACGCGGCAACAACATCAGCCCAGGAATCGGCCGTGTAATCCGCAGCATCAAGTTCACCAGCAGCCGTCGCCGCAGCTGTCAGAACAGACTTGTCCACCTCAACGACCGGAGGAACTTCTTCGGTCACCGTCACGGTAACTTCGACGGGCATGCGGGAATCATCTTGGGCCACACCGCGCACCGTGAACTGACCTGGCTGAGCAAAGTCGGCAGCATCAACCTCGTCCCAAATAACGGCAGCAGACTTGTCCGCACCGTCAAACATGGTCAGGTCAACGTTGGTAGGCAGAACCGGAGCCGTGCCTTCAACGGTTTCTACGCTCAATGCCGCAACGGACTTGACCGCGATATTTGGCTGGTAAGCCTCAAGAATTGCCTGGTACTCGGAGCGAGTCACCGGAATGATCGTTCCGTGACGTGGCTTGCCACCGTCCGCGTTCTGCGGCAGGTTTTGGCTCAGCTTTGCAGCCTCTGAATGCCAGTCTTCCTTTGCGGTATCCGCTAAAGATTTCTTGGTAGCAAACGGCACGTAGTGGTTTGGTCCACCGTGGTATCCGGGCTGGTCAATCATGAGGTACCACTCGTTGCCGTTGATGTCACCATCGTTGGATTTGAATACGGTTGGGCCCTCACCTTGGTGGAATTTGTTATTTCCGGCGCCGTTAGGAAGTCCGGAAGCAATTTCCTTGGTAATCAGGCTCCACTTGTTGGGGTCATTGTGAGTCCCAGGCATGGTCGTACCCGCATAGGTATCCAAGAAAACGTTGGACTTCTCTTCCAACAGGGTCATGTTCTTTTCGTTCTTATAGAACCGGTAGTAGGTGTCCCCTTCCTTAGCTACGGAAACATCAATTACGCCTGCGGTCTTGCCTTGATCAACATCGATCCAAACCTGTGGCTCGGAGAAAGAGATGAAGTCCTGCGTGGTGGCGTACATCATCCGGTTATAGGTGACATCGGTACGGTCCGCAGCGTTTTCAGTGTCGTAAAGGTTTGATGCCCAGTAGACAACATACTGCTCAGTCTCGTCATCGTAGAACGCTTCCGGTGCCCACGTGTTACCGGCAAAGTCGGAAGAAACCTTCACGTGGCGCTGATCGCTCCAGTTGATGAGGTCGGTTGATTCCCAGATTTCCAGATACTTGGAACCGGAAATTTGCGCCGTCTTAAACCCACCGGGCAGACCAGCAATCCGCAGGTCGGTCGCGATCATATAGAACTTGTCACCGTCTTTGGACCGGATAATGAACGGGTCACGCAGGCCCTCGGTGCCCTCGGTTGACTCAATGATTGGCACGCCGTTGTTCAGGGTGTTCCACGCTAAGGCATCGTTCCCCTTGGACGCTGCAACGCTCACGTGCTCGGCGCCGTCACCCTCACCGGTAAAGAAGGCCCAGAAGTACGCTTCCAATTCGCCCTGATCACTTGGCATAGGCTGGATCTTAACCAAGAAGGTCTCACTCACAGTCGCAGAACCATTGGTGACCGTTACCTTGAGGGAAACGGTGACAGCCGCAGACCCAGCAGCAGGGCGTTTAATATTAATCGTCTTGGTTGCGTCATTAACCCCATCAACAATTGCGATGGTGTCCTGACCCGTCACAATTTCCCACCCAAAAGTGGAACCGTGCTCACCAATAGTTGGCACGGAGAAGTTCATCCGCATGTCCTCGGTGTTCTCAATGACCATGGCTTCGAGATCAGCTTGGGCCTTGCTTTGATCGGTCAGCTCAGCGGGGACCACCACTGTGTGATCGGTGGTAGAAACTACCGATCCACCCAGAAGGTACTGCGCTTGCAACACCACGGTGTCATCGTTGGAGCCGGCAGCCGGGCGGTTAACCGTTGCGGTACCAGCATCAACCGTAATTGCAGAGCCGGAAGTCACCGCCCACTGAACTGTCAAACCGGTAGCCGATGTTGGTAGGGCAAAATCTGCGGTTGCTTGGGCTGGGATGCTTTGTGCAACCGTCAGTTCCGCACGCTCAACTGCCTGGGCGGTGTACACATCCTTGATTTGGGTAGCTGACAGTGCGCTGTGGTAAACAGCGTAGTCATCCACGTTGCCCTTGAAATATGCATCCGGGTAAGAGGACTTACCAATGAATGCAACAAGTTCACCAAAGTCGGTGAGGTTGGTGTTGGAAGCTCCGCTCTTGATTTCCGTGCCGTTGAAGTACACCGAAAATGTATTGTTCGCGCTATCAATGACGGTTGTATACAGCGCAAAATCAGTGGTAGCACGGGCTCCGTTGGCGCCTGAGCCTGCCTCGGTGCTCCACGGGCTACCGTTTGGGCTCGCTACGGTTGCACTGGTGATAACTGATTTCACCCAGCCTTCAGGATTTGCCGGGTTAAACAGCCAGTAGCCGTTTTGCGGGTAACTGGATCCCTGAGTACGGTCCGCACCTACATAGGTTGCCGCATAATTACCGTTACCGGTTTGGTTTTGCAACCAGGTGGAAACCGTCACGGTTTTCTGACCGGTGAACAGATCAGCCGGTAACTCCACAAAGGCAGCGTTAGAATTTGCGCCGCCACCTGGCAAGAAGAGCGAGCCGTTTTCAAACTTGGCCCCACTCTGCTTGAGGGTAGCGTCGAAGTTGCCTACGGCATCGGAAATGGTAGTTCCATCAGCCGGGGCCTGATCAAAGTTGTAATGTGCCGCGGGCGTTGGCAGATCAGCGGGGGCGGCATGAGCAGCTCCCAGCGGCGCCGCAAATAATGCGGCGGTTGTAGCCAACGCCAGGGTGCCACGTAGCCCCAGGCGTGTCTTGCTAATTTTCATGAATACTCCATCGTGTTTTCAATTTGGCAAGCAAGTTTGGGGTCATCGCACTTATGCGATAACCCCAAACTCAGAACTGCATTGTTGGGCTACGCACGCTTACGTGCAGCCATCACGAGCCCAAATCCACCAAGGCTCAAGACAAGGAGTGCCAGAACCACTCCCATGACGTTGGCACCGGTAGATGCCAAGTCGTCGTCGGATGGTGCCGGTTTACCGGTGACATCCGTGTCAGGCTGATCCTTGTCGGAGTCCCCCTGCTTGTTGTCATCGTCCTTACCGTCATCCGGATTGGCTGGATCAGATGGGTCCGTTGGATCGGTTGGATCAGTTGGATCAGTTGGCTTAACGGGGTCTTCGACCTCTTCCAAAGCCTGAACCGCGGCATCAAGCGCACCAGCGGCAGCATCAACCTCGTCCTGCGAAGCATCAACATCAGCAAGCACAGCCTCAGCATCAGCCAAAGCAGCAACCACACCGGCCCAAGAACCAGCCGTGTAATCAGCCGCAACCAACTGCTTTGCCGCAGCAATACCCGCCTCAAGCGCAGCGGTATCTACAACCGGATCAACCGGGATTTCTTCCTTTTCAACCTCAACCGTGGTATTTGATGTCTTAAGTGCACCGTCGCGGTAACCGTCGTAAGTTACCAAGACCGTACCGGATAGTTCAGTTGGAACTTCTACTGCAGCCTGCTTGTTATCCAGGGCAACGGTTTGGGTCCAGTCACCGAGGGCAAAGGTTACCGTTCCAACCACATCACCTAGGTCAGCCGCGGAAACGGTAGCGGTTACCGTACGGCCTTGGACGCTTGCTTCCGTGGTTGAGGCTACGGTCTCAAGGTCGCTCCAGGTGGAGACGGCATCGAGAACGTTCTGCGGAACGTTGACAAACGCACCGTGACGCGGGCTCTTTGGTAGGCCGGTCTTTGGCAGGTTTTTCCAGCTCTCCTGCTTGGACAACCGGTTTTCCCAACTACTGGCTGAGATCTCTGCACCCGTGGTGAGGAACGGAACGTAGCCGCCGTCACCGTAGTTATCTACGAGGAATACGTAGCCATCTCCGGTTGGGTTGCTGGGGTCGCCCTCATTGAGCTTCACAATCTGTGGTCCCTCGCCGGCATGGCCGGTCTTTGGTGTGCTCATGGCGGTATCCATGAGTTCCCAGGTGGTTTCTGGGTCACCATTTGGATCGGATTTGAAGGTCTGCGAGGTCAAAACCTTGGAGCGCTCAAGGAAGATATCCTTGCCGCGTTCCAGCCCGTCAGCGCCGCCGCCGTCCTCGTTCTTGGTGAAGCGGTAAAAGTAGTCATCAATCTTCATGATGGTTGAGTCAATGCGAGCGTGACCGGTGTTCTGCCAGCTCACAGGCTCGGTAAAGGTTTGGAAGTCACGGGTCAGCACGTAGAACATCTGCGCGTGGCCGCCACCGTCAGTCGTGACGTGCTCGTCATCGGTGTAGAGGCGGGAGGCAAAGTGAACCACGTAGGACTCAAGCGCGTCATCCCAATAGACTTCAGGAGCCCAGGTCATACCGGCGCGTGGCTGGTTTACCACAATTCCAGTGTCTTCCGGGGCGTTGGTGCGGGTCCAGTTCACTAGGTCAACGGACTCGTACACATTGATCTTCAGCGAGCCCCAGCGCTGCGCGCCGCCCCAGTCACCCGTGCAGCCAATGCACAGGTCGGTTGCCACCATGTAGTAGCGATCACCGTTTACGGAACGCAAAATGTATGGGTCACGCAGACCAGTGGTGTCCGTGGTTGCAACAACTGTTGGTTTGCCGCCGTTAGATTCGGTGAAGGTAAAGAAGTCGTTTCCGGTTGTGTGCGCCTGATACACCTTCTCGTCGCTGTCAGACTTAAAGTATGCCGCCACGTAGCCCTGATCAGGTGCAGTACGGCCAAGTTCCTCAACCGTAACCTCGAAGGTCTTGGTCTTGGACAGTTCACCCAGCGTGACCGTTGCAGTCAGCGTTACTGAGGCATCGCCAGATCCGTAGGCTGGGCGGATAACCTTGCCCGCGCCCTTGAATGGGTCGGCTGCACCAACCGGGCCGGGCTGGTAAGCCGCGTCGGTTGCGGAGATGATGGCTTCATTTGACGATGCCCAAGTGATGCTCGCACCGTTTGCTCCCGTTGCCGCTAGTGGCAGGTTCTCGTGCGTGCTTTCCGCTACGGTTACGGCGTCAAAGTCGGCTGCAAAACCTGTTTCAACTTCTGCTTGGGTAATACCAAGCACCACAACGTCAAAGGCATACGTGAGACCAAAACTATCCGTTGCGGTGACCGTCACCGGGACATCGTTTCCGAATGCTCGAGTGACGGTGCCGTCGACAGCGATAACATCAGGGTTGGATGACTCCCAGGTCAGGCTCACGCCAGAGACGCTCGTTGGCAGCGCCAAGTCGGTGTTCACCGCGTCGGCTGAGGTGTTTTTGCCAAGGTACCGGGCCGCGATCTCGCCGGCTAGAATGCCGTCAAACATGGCCTTGCGGTCATCCTCGCTTGCTACTCCCAGCGCAATTTCCTCAGCAGTCAGGCTTTCGTCCCAGAATTTTACGTCCGCAACGACTGCTTTGAGGAGTCCGTCGCCGTTATATAGCGGGCGCCCTAGGTATCCGAGCACGTCTTCGGACGGCACGATCTTGGCCATGGATTTGTCATGTTCAGTAGAAGATTTCTCTTCACCGTTAACGTAAACCTTGATCGTGTTACCTGCTGAAGCTACCGTGATGGTTGCAAAAAGTCCCGGCGCTACCGCACCCGCAGGCCCATACCGGGTCTCACCGTTACCGTCACCGGATTTAATTCGAATACCGCCAAAAATATTGCCACGGTAATCTCCACCTTCAGAGGTGTTTGGGTTCATAAACACATGATTGCCCAATTCGGTGGTATTCCATGCTCCCCCACCAACGCCAATGACCCAAGCAAATTGGTTTTGTTGTTCGGGCGCAGCTAGTGTCATTTCAACCGTGAAGTCGTTGTCGGTCCCGGTTACTAGGCCCTGGGGCAGCGAGGCATAGCCCTTGCCGTCGAACTTCAGAAGATCTTGGCCACCGGAGACAATGAAGTTGGAATCAGCCAAAGAACTCAGCGTAGCGTGACGGTTATTTCCGGAAACATCAGTCAATTGAGTTCCGGAGTGAGTCATGTCGTAGTGTGCCGTCGGTGTTGGCACACCTGCGGGAGCTGCTTGGGCGACGGTTGCCGCTGGCACGATCATCAAACTAGTGATCATTGCCATGCCAAGAGTCCCGGCCACTGAACGTAGCCTCATCTTGTTCACTATCCCTCCTTTGGGATTCGCCTGCTCCATAGCAGGCTGGTTCAGAGCAACTTCGTTGTTATCGACCTTTGGGGCCGTCTCAATCAGTCCTGCTCAGGTTTTGATGTTCTCGGTAACAAATGATTAAACAAATTGTTCCCGCTAACAACAGGGTATAGCCGCCGACTTTATCACCGAGGAGACAGTAAACTCAACAGCCCCCGTGAATCTGCGAGTGTTGGCACTTTTTCATGGGACGGCTCGACAAAACCGTTGACCAGCAATGTTGTTCACGGTAACATTCCTCGAGAATGAACTATTTGGTATTGCTTTACCGCAGCACCTGCCTATAGTGCTCGGTTTATTCGTTTCATTTAGGAGAAACCATGTGGCAAAGACGCCCACAACGTGCTTTCAAACGCGCACCCAAAGTAGTTGCAGCCGGACTCGGCTTGGGACTCATTGCCTCTCTGTCCCTGGTCGGAACTAGCGCGGTAGCCACTCCATCCGGCTCCAGCAATTCTGCCGCCCTGGCTTTACCCACCGAGGCTGTGTCACCACCGACCGATGGGCTAATCGCCGGATACCGCTTTGATCAGACCACCGGCAGCACCATAGCGAACACGGTTACCGGCGGCGCACCCGCAACAGTTGAGAATGCGGCTGACTCCCAGTGGACCGGTTCATCGCTCAAGTTCACGGGCGGTGGGAAGAACAGCAACGCCAACTGGGTGCGACTACCCAACGACCTGCTGAAGGACAGTGGATCTGCAACCGTGGTTACAGAGGTAAAAATCGATGCTTCGATGAAGAACACCTACAACTTCCTGTGGAACATTGGCAGCACAGGCACTAACGAGTACTACTTCGCTTCCGTGCGGGACGGAATTCGCACGGCGATCACCACGACAAGCGGTGGCGGCGAGGTCAACGCTCGCGGAGGTTCACTCGAGGCTGACCGCTGGTACAACCTGACCTCGGTCATCGATGGAAGTGCGGGCACCATTAGCCTGTTCCTCGACGGGGAGTTCATCAGCAAGACCCCAACCACCTTGAAGCCGAGCTCGGTGACCAACCAAACGCTGAACACTATTGGGCGTGCTCCTTACCCGGATCCTCACTTGAAGGGTGAAGTCTCCGCATTCTCGGTTTACGATCGTGCCCTCACCGCATCCGAAATCAAGACGGTCTCCGAGTTCACGGCCCAACCACACGCGGATTCATTTACTGCGGTAGCACAAGCGCTTCTGGATTCCATCAAACCTCTCAAATTGGATGACACGGTAACCGTGCTGCCCGACTACAACGGGCAGATAGTCTGGGACTCCAGTGAGGCAGGCATCGAGATTGGTCAAGACGGCCGCACCGCAGCCGTGGCGCTTCCGGAATCTGGTCAGGACCCCGTCCTGACTTCCCTGACCGCAACCGCAACCGTACGGGGTATCCAAGCCACCATTGATGTTCCAGTGACGCTTGTTCCTCAGGCTGCAGCAACCGACGATTACGGCTATCTCATGGTCCACTTTGTTGAGGACTCCCAGGGCTACGCCGAGAAAATCTACCTCGATATTTCCCGCGGCAACAACGCCGAGCAGTGGGATCCACTCAATAGCGGAAAACCAATTTTGGCGTCGGACTTAGGAACTACCGGAATCCGCGACCCTTACGTCACGTACAACCCGGAAACCGGAACCTACTACATTATTGCCACTGACCTGCGGGTATTTGGCGGCGATAACGGCTCGGGTAATTGCACCAGCTGGTGCCACTGGTCATCTCAAGGCAGCACCAAACTCAATATCTGGGAATCCACCGACCTGGTGACGTGGAGCGAACAACGCCAAATTGATCTCGCTACAAACCTTGCCGGCGACAAGGTCGCTGAGCTCGGTATGGCGTGGGCACCCGAGGCCACCTGGGTTCCCGACTACTACGGCGCCGGTAAAGGCGCGTTTGTCTTGTACTGGTCCTCCAACATGTACGCGAATGACAACCCCGGACATACCGGATCCAGCTACTCACGTATCCTGTGGGGCGCGACCCCAGACTTTACCGCCGGCTCCTACGAATACGGCGGGGTCTTCATTGACCACGATGGCAACACCATTGACACCACCATGACCCAAGTTGGTGACACCACCTACCGCGTAACCAAGGACAACACCTTTGGTAAGGGCCTATATATGGAGTTCACCACGGACGCTCAGTGGTGGCTAGCATCCGCTAACTGGACCGAGATTCAAGACAAGATTGGTGCCAACTGGTCTGGCAACAACCCGGGTGGTGTGGAAGGCCCGGCAATCTTCAAAAAGCACAACGAAGATACGTGGTACCTCTACGTAGATGTCATCCCTACCGTTGGGTACCGACCAATGGTCTCCCAAGATTTGGCAGACGGCTGGGAACCATTTGTCAGCCCCGATTTTTACATGGCTCCGAGCACTAAACACGGCGGAATCATTGGTTTGACTAAGGCTCAGTACAACACCGTGCGTCAGGCAGACGCGGTCAGCGCAGTCAATACTGTTCTTGACCCGATTGCGCTCGAGGCTTCTGACACCGCAGCAGATCTTGAGGCAGCGTTGCCTGCTACTACACAAGTGAACACCGCATATGACCGCGGCACTGCTTCATTGCCACTGTTCTGGGATCTTTCCGGTTTGGAACTTGGAGTTCCTGGGGACTATGAAATCACCGGGACTGTCCAGTCCATTGGGGCGAACCTGAATGACTGGGTTGGTAAGGATGGAGACACTAAGTGGGACGCCGCGGACCGCGTACCGTTTAGCTCGACCGCGATTACGGTGACAACGACGGTTTCAATCGCGGCAGCACCGGTTGTTCCGGTTCCCGTAGAGAAGACCGAGCTTCAGAGCGCAATTGACCTAGCAGAAGCCCTTGATCAGTCTCTATACACCGCGGATACCTGGGGTCCTCTTGCCCGTGAACTCGCAGCCGCACTGGGCGTACATGCGGATGCCGATGCCTCACAAGCGCAAGTGGACTCGGCAACAGCTGCGTTATTGCTTGCGCACGCCAACCTCAAAAAGGTTGCCGACGAGGCACCCGGTGACGGGGAAACTCCCGGCGAAGGTGGCGGCGACGGGGAAACCCCCGGAACTGGCCAGAAGCCGGATAGCGAAAAGCCTGGTAGTGAAGAACCTGGTAGTGAAGAGCCTGGAGACACTACGGGCAAGGAAAACGGCGATGGCGGCGCAACAACCACCAAGCCTGGTTCCTCTAACGAGTCAGCTGATGACCTTGCTAAGACCGGTACCAACGGACTGCCTTTCTTGGCCGCCGCATTGGGTCTGATCTTGCTCGGCGCGGGAGCGGTTCGGTATCAAGTCAGGCGGAACCTCTAGCATCGGATAGCTCATTGGGCTACCGGTTGTAGGACTCTCACTCCCCTTGAGAGTCCCGGTTGAGTGGGGACTTGGTACTTCCCAAGTCCCCACCCCGCCTTTACTATGTAGGATATCTAACTAGATAGCACGTCCATTATGTCTTGCTTAGAAGCGCGCTTCGCTGGCAGAACACTCAACATTGCGCCGGCAAGAACCGTGAGGCCAAGGGTTCCCAGTGCGACGAGTGGCTGGATCTGGTTGAATCCGCCCGCCATCCCGCCAAACGACGTTCTGGACAGAACCTCGGCAACACCTACCGACCCACCGATTCCCACCACAGCACCTAGTAAAACCACCACTAGATTTTCCCAAAGCACCAACGCTGAGATTGCCCGTGCAGATGCACCCATAGCCCTACGTAACGCGAGTTCCCCCGGCCCGCTCACGCAACGACATCATTGAAACTATCGCTACCGCGGTCACGCCAATGAGCAACACAGCTGCGCCAATCGACGTCAAGATCATGTTGAGCGTCTTGGTAGCTTGCTCAAATTCCTCGGCACTATCAACCCGCATGACCTGCACACCTTGCGTTACCAGGCCGCGTGACTCAACCGCTGCGGTCACCTTCATGTTCACTAGCGACACAAGCTTTTCAGGCGCAGTTGGATCACTCGAGTAAAGCCGGACCACACCACCCGTATTTTCAGTCCTGTATACCCACTCACGCAAGACAGCGGGGAATCCATCCTCATCGAGCGGAACGATAATGCCGTCCCACTTGTGACTCAAAACCCCCTGGTCAAGCACACCCACCACTTGAACCAAAACCGGAAGCGGAAAATCAAAAGTCAGCACCCGCCCAACCGCGTCCGCACGCCCACCGGAGCCTTCGCTCAGACCAGCTACGATCTCATCAGCAACCCTCGCGGAGATCACCACCGGGACCACCGGAAGTGCGGCATCGGCAGGTTTAAACCATTGACCTGCCAAAAGACCATTAGGGAACGTGCCCAAAATCTCCGGGTCCATCGCGTGAACCGGCCAGACCAGCGCCCGGTCATCCACCGAGTCAGGGAAACTTACCGTACCTAAATCGATTGCGCGCCCATCCGCAAAATCGTGAAGGTGCGGAGACAACACCTGCATCTGATCGGCCAAAGACAAGTCCGAGACCGTTGCCTCAATGGTTCCGCGCACGCCCTGCGTCCGAGCAATAGTGTCACTGATATCTTGCTCGGCGGAAGCGACCATCTGGTTCACAATCATGGTGGTGGCAACCGCAGCAGCAACGCACAAGATCATGAGAATACTGCGCAGCCTATTGGCGCGGATCTCCCCCAAAGCCAGCTCAACCGTCCGCAGAAATGGGATCATGACGCCAGCCCGCTCAGCGGCTGCAACCGCCCATCGCGCAACTCGATTTGCCGGTCCATCCGTTGGGCCACTTGAAGGTCATGCGTGACCACAATGAGCGCGACCCCTTGGTTTTTGGACACCTCGAGCAGGTTTCCCCAGGACGCCGTCTGCGGTTACGGGGTCAAGGGCGCCGGTTGGTTCATCAGCAAGAATGATCTTGGGGCTCGTCACCAGCGCACGCGCAATGGCCACCCGCTGACGTTGTCCTCCCGAAAGGTGGTCCGGCAAGGCTTCCGCCTTCTCACTTAATCCCACCTGTTCCAACACATTGCGAATTTTGGCGTGCCTGTTCTGCCAGATTACTCGGCCAGCAGTGGCCAGCGGCACCTCCACATTTTTGGCCACAGTGTGCCGATTCATGAGCATGTACTCCTGAAATACAAACCCAAAAGTCGTGGCTCGTAGGTGGGCCAATTCCTGTTCTCGCATCCGATCAGTCCGTTGTCCAGAAACCTCATAGGTGCCAGATTCCGGGGATCGCATGAGCCCCAAGATAGACAACAACGTGGACTTTCCCGAGCCCGAACGTCCCACAATCGCGGTTGAACTTCCCTGGTACACGGTGAAGTCCAACCCCTGCAACACCTGCAAGCGCCGACCATCCGGTAGTGGAAACGACTGCCCACACCCGGACAGTTCCATGATTGGTTTGCTGGTCCCCGTCATCGCTGGGTCGCCGGGTCCAGAAGCTGATCTTGGGATTCAGACCCGCCTTAACTTCGAAGGAAAGACCGTCGGTGATGCCCAACTCAACCGTTCGGTCGGTCAGTGTTTGGTTGCCTTGGACATCTTCAGTCACCAGCGTGACAACACCCTTGTCACCGGTCATGGACCGCACGGCGGTTGCGGGTATGAGGGTCGCGTTGGTAGCCTGCCCAAGTTTGGCCAGCACCGTAACCTGCGTTCCGTGGTACACATTCTCGTTGACCGGGATATGACAGATCACCTGCGTGGCCGGCTCAGTTTCTGGTGCACTGACCTCATATTCAAGCAGGTCGCAAGCGAATTTGCGCCCCTCATTTGGGATGAGCACTTCACCGGTGGCCTGCTTAGATTCAAACGCAGGCATTACCCGGTGCAGCAACGCTGGATCAACAACTCCCACCGCGACGGTGTTCTTGCTTTGCGCAACCGGAGGCGTCTGGGCTACCACTTCGCCGTCCAGTTTGATGGTCTTTGCTTTGCCTTGCTGCGTGTAACTAATGGTGACCTGACCGGGCTCCGTAAGGTAGGCATCGTAATTTGCGGAAAGCGGGCACCAGAGCCGCGGGCTCCGCGGATCTGGGCTCTGCAGGCCTTGGGCCTCACCGGGCGGCTGGTTGGTTTGCTCAGCCTGTGCAGGATCGTCCGAGGTTTCCGATTGCTGTTCATCAGGGTTCTGGGCCGGCAACAGCTTTTCCGATGCCCCACTCACCTCCTGCGTATCAGCCGCCGGTTCAGGGGTGACGCCGGTGATCTCGGGATCTTGGCAGGTCACCGCTTTGGGCCGCCCGAGCAGTTTGACGGTCACTTTGGTGCCCGCGTCTTTCCACGCGGTCATAACCGGGTAGATCGTTTCCGGCGGGAGCACGGCCTGGACACCCAAGACCGCTACTGGTTGCGAGGTCTTGCTGCGTCCTTGAATCGTTCCCTTAAAACTCAGCGCTTGGGTAAGGTCTCCCGTAGTGACTTCTGTGGCCTGGTAGTTGCTGTAGGCGTTTACTGTGTCCGAAGATTGGGGATTCCAGAACAGAAAATAAGCCGCAACACCGGCACCTATAGCGTCAAGGAGCCCTACGAGGATGAACGGTCCCCGTCTTCGGGTTCGATTGCCCCTCATCACATGCTCTGGCAGCTATTTTCCACAAAGGTTTGCATACCTGTGGAATCTCCAAGGCGCACTAGGTCAATCATCTCTTGGTAGGTCCCCTTCATCTCCAGTTGCCCCTCTTTCTCTGCCCCGTCGGTAATTGTCACTAGGCCGTCAGCGATTCCGGCGGCGTCTTCACCCTTGGCTAGGTCTTTCAACGCTTTTTTCATCTCGCGGCAGCTCTCACGGAAGTTCAACGTCCCCAGCAATACTTCATCGTCCACGTCAACGCCCAGACTTTCAGCTTCGTCCCTGAGCATCTGCACCTCCTCCGGATCAAACTTGGCAATCTCCTTGCTCGTAGCAGAGAAACATCCGGATAAAAGAAGAGCCGCTATGAAAGCAACGGCGGTAAGCCTAGTTTTCACGTCATTGATCCCTTGATAGATGGCAGATCCTAAAGATTCGGGGGCGCTTCTATGCGGACCGAATTGGTAAGAGCATCGATACCAAGTATTGCTAATTAATAAAGGAAACGAGTCAGTCTGCCCAGGGATGCTCGCCCAGCAGTGTGAGTCCTAGCAGCGCCGTTCCTAGCGGACTCTTTTTTGCAGGAGTGTCAGATGGTCCAGATAGCTTGGAGGTATCGAATTTTAAGTAGTTCCCCCTCTGAGATTTTCCAAACCTTTCTCACCAAAAGCCTTGCCCGCCGAACGTCTGTACTATAAAATAGTAATAGCACGTAAATCACTTATAAGAAGATTCCTAGGAATAGTTCTTGTTTTTCATCCCGATGAACTCGATTTCATTACCAACGTCGGTAATGACTAGATCCCGGTTGGAGGTGCAGCCATGACCAGTAATTCAAGATTTTCCGTATCCGGCACAGAACCCGTTGACCAAACTGAATCTGCTGCGCTGGTGAACCAACTTGCGGATGAGCTCCTGCAGGCGCTGCGCAGCGGCACCGATTATCCTGATCTTCCTCATGAATTGTCGTTCGCTTTTCTCAAGGGAGTCGACTCCAAGGCCCTGTCTGATCAAGAGCGAAGCAGCCTTAAACTGGAACAGGCCGCAGATCAACGATTGCTTGCCATGGTGGATCAATTAGTGAACGCAATTCAATCGCGGAAGGCCAAGTTACTCCTCAAGGGCGAGTCCATGTTCTCCCTTTTCCCCAAGCCCGGGATCAAATCATTCGTTGAGGAGCGCAGCCGGGATTCCGGCAAGAGTTTTGGTGGTGCGGCCCGAGAACTGAAGGCAGCCAAAGTCTTGGCATCGGTGCCAAGCGCTCAGAAGGCTCTCGATGAAGGAACAATTTCAACAGGACACGTTGAGGTTCTTGCAAGAGCATTAGAAACCGGCAAACGCAACGGCTCCAAAGACCTGACCTCCGATGAACAGGCGTACGTGACCGGATTGGCACAAGGCCGCACTGAAACCGATTACGGCGTCTTGGTCGCACAGTTCCTTGACGGGCGTAATCCGTTGGCCGCTGACTCAGAGTTAGAAGAGGCCAAGCGCAGGAGATTTTTCAATATTTCCTACACCCCTCACGGGGCTCATTTCAAAGGGTTCATCGACAAGGTCGCTGCGCAGACTCTGCGCCAAGCGCTTGAAGCAGCGTCGGACCGCCCAAGTGCAGATGACGACCGATCCTTAACCCAGCGCAGTGCGGACGCCCTGATCGACTTGGCGAGCGTAGCTCTCGACGCTGGAAAATTGAAGTCCGGCGCCAATGTTCGCCCTCATGTCAGCCTCGTTATGAGCGAAAATACATTTGCACAGGCATCCAAGGAACTAGCACGTCGCAAGAAACTAGCCAATATTCAACGCGAGCTACACAAGAACCCACACGGCCACTTCGCTTCAAACCTTAGCAATGGGGCAAACGTTGGTAACAACCTCACTGATGAGATCATCAACGGCGAGGCCAACGCTACCGTAGCTATCGCCGACGCAGCCGTCACTAGTGAGGCTAACTCTGCTATAGCACTTGCCAACGCGGCCGCCACTGGTACAGCCGTCACCGATGTGAGCACCGCCAATGGAACCCATGCTGAAGTTGATGCTACCCCAGGGGCTACCAGCGTTTCCGAGCACTCTTTCGGGACCACCCAAACCCCCAATCCAACAGTTACACCAGTCCTTGATCCTGCACTTCTCACGCCAATTCCTGTGGATCCGGCAGAATATCTAGACGGTACTCCGGTTCCATTATCTGAACTTGAGCGGCTGCTTTGCGACTGCGAGATCACCAGAGTCGTGCTCGACGCTGACGGGCTCCCTACAAATCTAGGCCGCACAACTCGGCTGTACACCAAAGAACACCGCCATGCGATTATCGCTCGTGACAGAAGTTGTCGATTCAGAGGTTGCACTACACGGCCTAGCAGATGCGAGATTCACCATATTGATTGGTGGGAACGCGATGAAGGCGAGACTTCCCTAGAAAACGGGGTAATGGTTTGCAAACGACACCACACCGAAATCCATGAAGGCAAACTTGAGGTGGTGAAAAACTCGTTCGGCTTGCCAGACATCATCGTTTTTGAAAGGGACCGGTCCACGCAGGACAGCAAGCAACCACCAGCTGAGCAACCACCAGCGCGAGCATTACGGGTTCCACAGGCCCCACCTGCCCCACCGGCAGCATCCGAGATCGTTCAGGATCAGCCACCAGCCTCAAGCAGCGTGCCCAGTGAAACCTCAGTGCCCAAAACTCCAAGCTTCGAAGAACGAGAGGAACAAGACCAAGTCGCCCAAAACACAGGTGAGCCAAACAGATCCAGTACTCTTCCCCGCCCCAACGATCAGCCCCAGACCAGCTTAAGCCAGTCACGACTTGGCCGAGTATCAGCACGGACCCTCAAGAACAGGAAGGCAATTTCTTCTAGGCAAGGCTCCCAAGAGCAACTCGATTTGTTCGACTCATAGCTGGGCCATACCCCAGCGCCCAGCGCCAAAGAAGCCAGTAGAAGAACTCCCCGTTCTTTACACCACTGACGGATGCCCAGGATGCGACCTCACGCAAAAAGCGTTTGCCAACAAGGGCTTACAACCAGGTATCGACTACGAGGTAGTCAACCTGAACGAAAACCCCAAGATCGCCGCTGAGTTCAAAGCCCAGGGGTACATGGCCGCACCAATTCTCAAAGATGCTCAAGGTGAAATCAGTTCAGGATTTAAGCCTGACCGCATCCAAGCAATCATCCAAGCAGCCCATGCCGGTAATACTGCAAAGACTGCAAACGCTGGCAATGCCGCAAACACTGTTAACGCTGTAAAGGCTGGCGTTGAGCAGCAGGCTACACGGATGGGCCGATGAGTAAGACAGCAATCGGTGGGGCGCTAGCGGCGCTGATTCTCTTGCCGCTAGCGATCCCATTGCTCTTCATGGGAGGCGGAGAAACCGGCGCTCTCCCTGACCTGGTGCCAGAAGAATACGCCGAGGTTGTGACCAGGGCAGGATCAATCTGCCCAACGGTGACCCCGGAAATTATTGCAGCTCAGATCACCCAAGAATCCGGGTGGGATGCAGGCGCGCAATCACCCGTGGGTGCCCAGTGGATATCCCAGTTCATGCCAGGGACTTGGGGTGAATCAGGACTCGACGGCGACGGCGACGGCGACGGCGACGGCACCGCAGACGTCTGGAATCCCATTGACGCCATCTGGTCCCAGGGCAACTACATGTGCAACCTAGCAGGCCAAGTAGACAAAGCCATATCCCAAGGCAGCATCCTGGGCGACCCACTGGATCTCACGCTGGCGGCCTATAACGCTGGATTTGGCAACGTTAAGAAATACGGTGGGATACCACCATTTATAGAAACCGAAAATTATGTGCGGATCATCCGTGAGAACGCAGCTAACGCAAACACAGGCGGCAACATAGGGCCACCATCAGGCGCTGTTGGGGTGTACTAATGTTCTTGGACAGTCTTCATATGAGAGAAGATAGAGAACATGGCAGCAGGATCGAAGAAGCGGTTTAGTCCGCAGTTCAAGGCAGAAGCAGTACAACTCGTGGTGATGAGTGATCGAATGATCACAGAAGTCGCCCAAGAGTTGGGGATCTTGCCAGGGACTTTGGGAAACTGGGTAGGTAAATATCGGCGGGAAAACGCTGTTGAGGAAGTAGATCAGCCGTTATCGGTTTCTGACCGGGTGCGACTCAGTGAATTGGAAGTTGAAGTGCGTCGGTTGCGGATGGAGAATGATTTCCTAAAAAAAGCAGCGGCCTTCTTCGCCCGTCAGCAGGACTGAATGAGAAATCAGCCCTGATTGAAGCGGAGAAGGACAACTTCCCGATTGCTTGGATGTGCCAAAAACTTGATATTCCACGGTCCTCTTTTTATGCCTGGCGTGCACGTGTTGACGTCACTACGGCCAGTGCCGCACGGCGCAAGGATCTAGGTGACCAGATCAAACTGATCTTTATAGATCGTCTTAAAGTCTATGGGTGCCGGCGTATTACAGCTGAGCTCAACAGTGCAGGTATTGCCTGTTCAGTGGGCCTGGTGGCCTCGATCATGCGAGAAAAGGACCTCGTGGCTATCCAACCTCGGGCGTGGAAACGAACTACGACTCAAGGGGACTGTGATCATGACATTCCCGACCTCATAGGCCGTGATTTCAGCCCTGATACGGGCTTACCCGGTGAGCGCCTCGTTGGCGACATTACCTACCTTCGAACAGGGCAAGGATGGCTCTACCTGGCCACCGTTATTGACCTAGCCGCCCGGATGGTTGTGGGCTGGCAGCTCGCTGACAATCCAATACGGCTGCGACTTTGGTATTGGTACCAGTGCGTACACCGCTAATTATTGATGCCCTGAAAATGGCGAGAACACACGGAAGAGTCGCCCCAAAAGCAATATTCCATAGCGATCGAGGCAGCCAATACACCTCGGATGATTTTCATAAATACTGCAAGGAGAACGGGTTCATTCAATCCATGGGGCGCACGGGTGTGTGCTGGGATAATTCCGTCGCCGAGAGCTTCTTCTCGTCATTGAAGAACGAGATGTACCACCACCAGGTCTTTCCTACCCGGGCCAGAGCACGCTTCGCAGTCGCTGATTACATCGAGATTTTCTACAACAGAAAACGGATCCACTCTTCCTTGGGATATCAAACACCCTTCCAAACCTGGGTCCAAAAGATCCAAACTCAAGACCAGCAAGCAGCATAAGAAACAACAAATCTAGAAGATGAGTGTCTAAGAAATTTGACACACCTCACCACCACAGTTTGTTGAGCGAGAGCCTCAAAGATTTCTTGGGCCCACCCGGTGTGCCGCCGGGCACCATATTTCTTGAGTTTCCCATCCACCCGGTTTAGTCCTGCCTTGCGTAACAGTGCTGGTGTAGGCCAGGTTGCTAGGACTTGGAGGATGGATTCATGGTCCAATCGTGGACCAAGTACTCGTTCTAAGGCTGGGTGGATCTGGGTGAATAGCCCATGAATCCTGTTGGCGGTTTGCGTGATTTGGCGGGATAAATCAAGGTCAAACCCCGTCAGCATCCCCAACGTTGCCTCGTCTTCGTCGCTGACTTCCAGACCACGTAGGGTGTGGGGCAAGGTTCTGGCCGCATCGGCAATGATGAACGCGTCCTTCTCATCAGTCTTGGCATTACCCGGATACATGTCAGCAATCCTACGCATGGTTAGCCCAGGTCAATAAGCAACTAAAATACCCATATTTTGGGCTACCGCAACAGCTAGTGCCCCGATGGTTGCTGGCTGATCCACAATCACCAACACCGTGCCACGGGTCTGTAAATCACGGTAAAGAGCCATGAGCTTGGGCTCGTCGTTGGGCAAGGTCTTGTTCCAAATACGTTTGCCTTCACGGGTCAAAGCACACGCCCAGTGATTGGTCTTCCCGACGTCAAGGCCAAGAAAAATATCTACATCGTCGCTGATCATGATGGTCTTCTTTCACACAGAGTACTGGGTTATCTGTGTTGGCCAACCAACGGCAGCTAGTCTCACAACCACGTTACGACAGGCGTTAAAAGTACACGCCAAGCCCCTTATCAGCAATCACCGGCTACCAGACCGGTCTTGGTGGCAACCCCCCCCCGGATCATGAACTACGACAGGGGAAAGACACCATGCCAAGACCAGCTGGCCAACAAATCCAATCTCCTCCCGGAAAAAGGACCTGTCAATAAAGTAACGGGTGAGTGTTCCTCAAGAGACCCAAGCTGATGCCCAAGACTACATTAAAGGCCTTACTGACTCTGACGAACTTGTAGCTCGAACACGTATGCGTTTCAACCTCAAGGCGTGACCAGGTGAGCAACGTAATTGGTTACGTGCGTGTATCAATGCGCGAGCAAATTCCAGACGTTCAGGCGTCAGGGTTGCGCGCTGCTGGCGTGGTTCGTGTGTTCGTGGATCACGGAGAGTCAAGTCGCATTTGCGACCGCGCGCAGTGGCAAGCGTGCTTGGTCTACTTACGCGAAGGCGACTCCATGGTCCTTCGTGCGCTAGATCGTATCGCTGGCGCCGAGCAGATGGTTGTCGAACTGATCATTGTTCCAGGCAAGCGTGGCGTACTTTTAGAGAGCCTGACAGAACCGTTCTTGGACGTAGATACCAGTACGCCGATGGACGAAGCCACCGTTGCTAACATGGGCGTATTCGCACATCCGCGAGTAGCAACGATCCGTGAGGACACCCGTTGAGGCCTTGCGCCCTGGCCAAGGCGCAAGGCCTCAACGGCGGCAGGCCATCGGCGGTGACACCTGAGCGCATCCCAGCAGCTGTTCACATACGATCCCCAGGACAACCCCGCACGCAGTTGCTAAGTCCGTCAGCGCTGGTAGTCTTCTGCAGCGCACGCAGTCCGTGGGGCACCGCATCTCCTACGTACTCAATAAATGTAATTTACGTCGATTGCTAGACAGCCTTCAGGGGGCATAGTACTGTCGACAACCAATGAGATCTATCTCTCATTTTTCCTAACGAGCAACGATGCTAAGGAGAACCATGAGGAATCAGGAAGTATATGCCATCAGGAGCAGACCTTATTTCCGTTGGACACTGCCTCTCGTATTGGTATTGCTGGTAGTTTCTGCAGTTTCAGCACAAGCTGCATCCAGAAACAATGGAGCCACAGCCTATGTGCAAGAAAAATCATTGTGGTGCTGGGTCGCGACTTCGAAGACTGTTATTAAGCGTGCTGGCGGAAATAATGCTTCACAGTGTCAAATCTATAAATGGGGCAAAAATAGCACTACTTGCCCCAATAATTCAGGCCAATTTGGGTTGGACGTAAGCCGTACATTCATCAAATCTGGTGTCTCGAGTATCGGTTCAGTGACAGGGATAATGTCATTCGCAAACGTCCGCAACGAAATTGATTTGGGTCGGCTAGTTATGGCTCGTTGGGCATGGAGTAGCGGTTCCGTTGGTCACATGATTGTCATCAGAGGATATGACACGACTGGCCAGAGGATTTACTATATTGACCCGTTAACGTCTGACCCGAAATTCCAATCGTATGCATGGTTAAAGAGTGGAGGCGGACACACGTGGACTCACAGCCGATACAACATTTTCTAGGGGGAAGACTGATGAACAGAATAACAGCCGCAGTGGCCACAGCGCTCTTGATTCTCGGAGTCAGCCAAACCGCTGGCTCCGCAGCTGAATTGCCACGTCCAGTTCCGACACAGGTTCTAGAGTTTGTTAACCATGAATTGGTGCCGCAACTCCAATCGTTGACTTTTCAAGGTGAAGACGGAAAACCTCTTGATGACGCTCCAGACTTTTCTGCGATCACACTTGGCTCTACCATCCAAGTTAATCTCTTTTCGAACGATTTCCAGGACAACCGTCAAAGCGATGAAGTGCTCACAGCCTTGGACGAGTGGCTGATTCCTATCTACAGGGCGGATAAACCTATCGGAACCACCAGAGTATGGGTCGATGGTGGAGAGGTTGCGCTTGCGGGGGCAGATGGCGACGCTGAGTTAGCCTTTGTCCTTGGCGAGTTCCCCAAGGACCAAAACCTAGTTTCCTACCCTCAAGCCAACGAGTACTACGCGTTCAACGGCAACTCCATCACACCATTGAACACTCCGGCACTGCAATTCTTGAGCGGTCCACTAAGCCAAGATGAATTTCAGAAAGCTTTAGTCGAGCGAGTCGCTGAAACGGAAGCAAACGCCGGAGAAGGCGATGACCTCGTGGGAGGTCTCAGTTCCACCACAGATATTGCGGGGCAATCCATAAACTGGTGGGGCATTATCAGCCTCACCACAGGAGCAGCAGCTTTGCTCATTGCAGTGGTAGCGTTCCTCCAGTACCGCACTAGCAAGCGTCAAGTTAGTTCCCGACCCACCGGGTAATTATCAGATTCAAATGGACGGTGTTACTCCCAAACAAATGAGAGTAACACCGTCCATTTGTGTTAGGAAACTACAAGACTAGAGACCAATTAGGCAGGTGCATCTGCCCCACGGAATTGGTTACGACACGTGGCGAGTTTCTTGATCGCCTGTTGGATTGTGTGCAGTTGCACTTGAAAAAACTTCGTTTGGTTGGTCCTGGACCAGTGGCCGTGATGTTGATTTAGTTCTTACACGTGGTGCCCTCTTAGGAGGGCTGAGCCGTGCAGGATCGTAGAATCCTGCTTCGGTAAGTTGGGTTTTCGTCCACCCGGATTTGAGCGCTTGGTCAAAGGTGACCAGGTACTTTTCTATTTCTGATTCCAGGTTGTTGCGTGTGCGCGCGAGTTTTTCTGCGGCTGTGTCCTGAACTTTCCTCGTTGCTAGAAGTGCGCTGACGTAGGCGTTGAAATCTGACATTTTTGCTTCTCCTGGTAGAACTGACACTTCGCTCCACTGACGTGAGGCTCTCACCTAAGACGTACTAGTGTGCGCGCACAGGTAGCGAGGGCTTTCCACTAACCGACTGCTGAATAGGTTCCGGTTGGTTTAAGGCAGGCTGCACCATCTTCTCTGGTATGACAAAGAATCTTGATATTCACGCCCGAGCTGTCGCAATGCCTACGACCTGCACCTACCTCCTTGTATGGTTCCTTGCTTGGCATCCATTGATCCTGGGTCTGCTCGAATTTCTCTCGACCGTTGCTGCTGGGGTCACCTGTTGGGATTGGTGGGAGTTAGTCGCCCTCGTCATCGAGTGCCTAGCTGAACCAATCTTGTGTTGGTTGTTCAAAGCCAAAGCTATAAGACCGGGACAAAGATTTGGTACCCGCTGCGCGGGTGCGGTGTTGTTTTGACTGGTTCGAGATCAGCTGACTTGGCGGTTATCCACCAGATCTAGGTGCTATCGACCAACTGGGACTAAGACCTGTTGCCGTTTGGGCCTTGACGCTGACAAGGTTGCGGCCGCTCCGCTGGGCGCGGTGGAGACGCTGCGTTTGTCTTTTGAAGCCCAGCGGTTCTGGGTTCACATCGAGCGCCAAGAAACTGAGGATATTGCAGTCGGTCCGTTTGCTACGAAAGAGTTGGCCGAGCAGGACCTAGAGCACGGCGAGGTGGTAGAGGATCTTTGTCTTGAAGATTGCCTTGATGCGTACGTGTTCGAGGGATTGCCATCTGTCGGTGTTGACCGAGTGCAACCGACGTATCGCAGGGTGTCTGTTGCGAACGGAGTTACGTTGGTTCGACTCCAAGGAGTCAACGAGTAGTACGTGGTGGCCCCGCTCCCAAAGGATCGGGGCCACCAGACGTCTGGAAGCTGCAGTGTGGTTGCAAAGTGGACCTGCGCTCGGGTCCGTGGAACATGGAAACACCCAAATGAGTGGCAGAATCAAGTTCCTGCATTCCTAAAACACTGTTCCCTTACGTTTATGTTAGAAAGGGCCACAAACTCACTCTTCAGTTGGAGCTGAGATATCCCACCGCAAAATGTCACCAGGCTGACAATCCAAGACTTGGCAGATTGCTTCTAGCGTTGTGAAGCGTATGGCCTTTGCGCGACCATTCTTCAGGACAGCGACGTTTGACGGTGTGATTCCTACAGCAGCCGCAAATTCACCAACGGACATTTTCTTTCTAGCCAACATGACGTCGATATCAACGACGATAGCCACCTAGATCACCTCTTTCAATTCATTGTGCTCACGTGTCGCGGCGTCAAGCATTTGACCGAGAACGTACATCGTTAGCGCAATCGCCACTCCTACGAACAATCCGATCACAAGCATGTATACAGCTCCTGGTCCTCCGTTGTTCTCAATTAGGATCAGATGGCCGAATACGAGTGTGCTCAGTGCCGTTGCGGCGGCAGCACAAATCAGAATGACTTTGCACAGTCTAGGAGCGGCTGGCGTAAATAAGCTATTAGCAGTGACCAATGAAGTCAGCTTCCAAACTGCGATGATCGCAACTTGAAAAATTAGGATCGCGATGATCGCAAGCATTGCGTATGGAACCACAAGGTGTTGTAGTTCCGGAAGGTTCTTTCCAACGTCTGCGGCGATGCTCGGCACTAGCACTTGAGCCAGTACAGCAGAAAGTAAGAAGAACACAAGGGTGATTCGAAGGACTAGCACTATTATCTTGCTCATCTATTGATTATCAATCGAAAACTGTCTAGAGTCAATAGGGGCTTGGCGCTTCCTCCGCCCTGAGCCTGGCGCATTCGCAGTGCCCCCGAGACCAACAGGGTCACGGCGAATCAAAAAGGCGGGGGTGTGGCGGCAAACAGCCGTCACACCCCCGCACAGTCACCCAACTAGAGCGCTTACCTTAATTCAAATTTGGTGCTATCCGGCTTGTAGAGATGTTGAAAATTGTCTTACTGGCAACAGGATTAAGCGAGTCCCAAACGGAGACAGTTTTTTCAGGACCTGCCTTCCAAGCGGTGCCTGGAGGGGTCGCGTTGGAGCAAACTTTAGAACCAACTTGAGCGCCACCCCTCGTATACCAAACGCAAACCTGAATAATACGCTTGCCGTCAAACACATTGGCACCAGCCTTTGCTTTCCCTGTATATTTCAGTTGCGCAGTTTCAGTGCTAGTTGCATAGCTTGATCCCCACGTCGCGTACGGAGTGATTCCACCGGCACTGCTCCCGCTGATGTAGAAAACATTGACCGGAGCTTCTCCTGCACCCACCTCATGCTGCTCAATTTCAGTGATCAGCCCATCTTCCGGGCCATAGGTTCGCCCGTCAATCGTAAGCGTCTCGCTCGGTTCTTCCACCACGGCCGACGCAGGCGTGGAAATCCCCGAGAACACGAGGGCCAAAGCCGCCAGGGAAAACAGACCTTTACGCATTTTGTTGATTTTCAAGATACACTCCTATGTGTCCAATACGCACCTTGCGTGCCTATCATTGTTCAATCGATATCCATCGTTTATCAATAGGGGATGTCATGTTTGTTGCATACATGTACATCTGGCTGCTATTTATAGCACTGCTCCTACACCTCAAATCAGTATTGTTTGCACCTCCGATAGTCACATCCGTACATCGCAACCGCCGAGCCATCTTTGCCCAATGCCACTTTTATTGGACGTTTGCTTCGCCTCGGCCACGCTTCCGCAGACCTGACTAACACTTGCATTTTTCGTCACTCTTGTTGTCAAAGCAGAAACGACACCGTACTCGGTTTGCAGTAGAGTTGGAGTCACGCATGGCTAGAAACGACGAACACAACTTGCGAATCTTTAACCGCATCGAACCAAATCGGACGGGTGAGGGTGAAGGCAAGTGTAGTGGCCTTGTGTAATCAGCTTCGTTTCTTCCTCATGAAGGTCTTTGGCACCGTTCTTAAAGAACCAATTCATGGCTTTAAGGTCCGCTGGATCACTGCGATGCAGTAACCGACCGCTACTAATGGGATGGGTATCTTATAGGTGGCTGGGGACTAACTCGCCGACCTTACCTAAGCAACCACTCCTGAACATATTGCCGATGGCATGACTTAGCACACCAACAAACAGCTGGTAAAACCAACTGTTCTTACTATTCCTTCTCCATCGCGGAGGTCAATGTAACCGCTAGTGAATTGCGTTGCTCCGTGACTCACGATTCCAACAGTGGAGATGGCCCGAGATTTTTCCTACGGTCTCCACCCGCCCACAATGATGGAAACTGCGGACAATTGCGCCTGACCCATAGCCTTGGTTACGAGCCGTGGTGGGTCTCTTGTTGTCCAGTTGGGTTGTCAACAGCTGCATTTGAAAGTCCCACGCTTGATGGGTCCTGAACTTTCCTGGTTGTGAGTAGTGCGGTGACGAACTCGTTATTGTCTGACACTTTTTCTTACTCCTGGTTGTACTTATGTTGAGTTCCACTGGTTGTGGAACTTGTATCTAGTACGTACCGTTGTGCGTGTTTAGCCGAGCTATTTGGTAGCGGGTGTGGGTTGAACCGGTAGCGCGGGCGGGTGCAATTGGAGCACTGCTCCGCCCGCGCTAAATCATTAGTCGGTGTCACCTCTCTCAACGTTCAGGGTAGCGTGTCTGCGCATGTTGGGGCCTGCTAGTTGCACGATCTCTGCGTTCGACACGATCCTGTTCAGGATGGATTCAGCAATCACCGCGTCGTGCAGCGATTTATACCAGTCCTGGGGATCGAACTGGTTTGTTACCACAGTTGCTCCTTTACCTTCTCTCGCGGCGAGGATATTGAGGATCTCTGCGGCTGTTTCACTGCTGATCGGTGTGGTGAGAAAGTCGTCCAAAAAAAGTGCATCACAGGAGTGGAGGTCCTGGAGGAACTTCAGTCTGGCTGGATCGGTGTGGTGAAACACGGCGAGCTGGTTAGCGAGATCGTCCAATCGGTAATACCTCGCGGTGTAGTCGTGGCGGCAGGCGGCGTTGACCATGGCTTGGGCGAGGTATGATTTTCCCACGCTTGATGATCCTAGAATGACAAGGTTTGTGCAGTGATCTATCCATCTACATGCCGCAAGCCTGGCAACAACTTCACGGTTTAACGAGCGGCCTTCGAGGTAGTGAATGTCCTCGATGCAGGCGGCCAGGTTCGGGGTGCGCGATGTTTTGAGTAGTTTCAACAAGCGCCGTTCACCTCGAGCTTGGGTCTCTTGATCAAGTGCGTGTCTGATCTTTTGCGAGAACGTCCACTGATCAAATGAGGGATCGTTTGCAATATCAATGACGGTTGCCCCAAATGCTGTCAGCCGGAGTTTGGTGAACAGGGGCATGTCATCCTCGGTCAGGTGCTGATCAATCATCTTCGACCTCCGTTCTTGCAGGCAAGCCAGTAAGCGCTTCAAGACTGAACGCTTGAGGTCCTGCTAGATGGGCACCACTGGTGTCACGGTTGGTAGGCAGACGCAGGTCAACGGAACCAGCCCGGGTGGTCCTTGATGCTGTACCTGTGGTTTGGGGGCGCTGGTTTTGCTCAGCTTTGACCACTGATAACGCATTTTTCACAGCCGTGTAGCTGATCTGCCGTGGTACGCCACCCTGAATGAGGTCTTTGCATGCCTGTTCCAGCTGTGGCCGGCTGCCACGCTTGCCAAGATCAAGGATATTCATACATGACCGAAAGCCTTGGGCTTCAATCTTCTTACCATCAAGCAACATGCACAGTGCGGTAACCGTTGCTGGCCCACATTTTGCGGCTTGCCGTAGGAAGTAGGCACGCGTCCACAGCCCCTGCATTTCGTCTAGATAAGCTGGTGCATGTTCAGGGTTGGTGACGTACCCGTTGCGGTGACTACCGCGCTGATGAGTTGCAATGACTGCTCCATCAGCAAGTACATCCAGTTGTTCGCCAACGATACGCACCTCAACGTTCAGACCAGCAAACTTGTATGGCACCGAGTATTTGATGGTGTCAATCTGGATATGCCAGTCACGATGCACTTTGGCTTTACGCCATTGAACCGGCTCCCACCACTGCGCAGGCAACTCCAGGAGTTCTTGCTTCTCTAGGTCGTCAAACCAGTCCCTGCGGCTGCGCTGCTCACCCCGAAATGGGGTCCTATCGTTGATCCATTCCACCCGTTGCGCAACAGCGTCATTGAGATCGTCCAGGGACGCAAATACGTGGTCAGCGAGGTAGTGGATGACCCAGTTGGTGACAACTTTGACCCCAGCTTCGACGTTCGCTTTCTCTTTTGGTGCCCCTGATCCCGTAGGAACAGCAGCCGTGCGGTAGTGCTCAAGAAACTCGGCATAAGAACCAATGACATCACGGGCCCGAGAGGCCTTGGTGATCTGGTTCGAAGCCGTCGATGCATTATCGGGCACCACCAGCAACGGCACGCCGCCCACATACTCAAAAGCGCGTCGGTGAGCGTCATGCCAAGCAGGCTGTTTCTCATCAAGGTAGCCGTACACAAACACAAGCCCAGAGTATGGCAAGGAAGCCACAAACACCGACACCGGAGTTGTGACTCTGCTGATCGGGTCAATGATCTGCATTTTGGTGCCCGCCCAGTCAACTTGCATCGTATGCCCAGGCACATGCTTAATCGGAGCCGTCAGATCATTGACCCGTACATGCTCAGCAACGAGTTCACAAAACCGGTCATACCCGTAATGACGCACCCCTACGGGAGCATCTGACTGCAAATACTGCGCCCACAAAACCTTCAAAGGAGGCTTCTTACGCCCAAGCCTCGAGGCAATTGTTAAATAGCGCTTGTTGGAACTCCTATTCTGGCTAGGTGGTACTCCTGTTCCGGCTACCGGGTACTTTCTATGGTTGGCTGATTTGATCGCTGCACATTGGGTGTGGCGTTCAGATCAAAAGGGGATGTCCAATGGCGGATTATCAAGCCATCATGTCTTTGGTGCTTAAGGGCCGTACGTATGATGAGATTACGGCGTCGGTGGGGTGTTCGCGGCGCGATGTTGCGGCGGTGAAGCAAAAGATTGGGTCAGACAGTATTACTGTGGACAGGTTTGCTTCCATGACTGGCCAGGAAATTGAGGACCTGTTTCCTGATGGGCGGCGGACTGTTTCTCAGGATTATGCGGATCCGCATTTTGTTCAGGTTGTTGAAGAGATGAAGCACAATCGGTTCTTCACTTTGCAGCAGGGCTGGGTCAAGTATGTGGGTGGTTCTAGTACCAAGAAGAAGTACAGTTATTCGCAGTATTGTGAGCGATTCAACCGGTATGCTGCGGCCGTTGATGTGGTTGCGACGTTGACTCATGAGCCGGGCAAAACGTTGTTGGTGGACTGGGTGGGGCCTACGTTGCCGGTGGTTGACACGGTCAGTGGTGAGGTTTTCAAGGCGTATTTGTTTGTTGCCTCGCTGCCGTATTCTGGCCTTGTATTCTGCCAAGCTTTTCGTAACATGAAGCAACATGCGTGGAACCAGGCCCATGTCAACGCACTGAACTTCATAGGCGGGGTTCCCCAGATCATTGTGCCTGACAATGCTCGTACCGCCACCCATGAGCGTGGCCGCGGCGACAAAGAGGTCCTAGTGACCAAGGTGTACCGTCAATTGGCACAGCATTATGGCACCGCGATCGTTCCAACTAGATACAAGAAACCGAGAGACAAGGCCCATGTGGAAAGGATGGTGCACACGGTTGAGACCCAAATTATTGGGTACTTAAACTCTTTGACGTGGACGTCTTTTGAGGAACTCAACGACGCGATCGCTGAGCGGTTAACCGAGATCAATGAGCACCGGCGCAGGGTCAATAAGACCACGCGCAAGGAGGTCTTTGACGCCGAGGAAGTAGCATTCTTGGCACCGTTACCTGATCAGCCTTTTGAGTCCGTGGAGTACAAACAACTGAAGGTAGGCCGTAATTATCATGTTTCGTGCCTGTACCAGTATTACTCGGTGCCTTACCAGCTCGCGGGCAAGATCTTGTCTGTGCGGGTCACCACGACGACCGTGAGTATCTTTGATGGGCAAGTCAAAGTGGCCGAACACGTGCGGGTGGAAGGCCGTCGTGGGCAGTATTCCACGGTGCTGGCACACGCCCCTAAACACCACCAGCAGATCGACGGATTGTGGTCACGAGAATGGTTTGTGAACAGGGCTAGGAACTATGGTCCCGCCACCGTTGAGGTCATCACCCAGATTCTGGATCGCACCAAGATTGAGGCCCAAGCGTACTTAGCGTGCCGCAACATTTTGACAGAACTGGGGCGTAAGAAAGGGGTGCTGGAAGAAACATGCCAGGAAATGATCAGCTTCAATGGTCACCCCACCTACACGTCCCTGAAACGGGTCATGGCCACCATTGTAGAGGCCAAGAAGCATGCTGGACCAGCCGTTGCGGCAGCTGACAACGTCAAGGACCTAACCAAGATTCAAGACCTCTCTGGGGCATTTGTTCGCGATCCAAGCCACTACCAAGTACGGGGGCTATGATGCTCAACGACGTGGATCACCAAAAAATCAGGTCTCTTCGGTTGACCGTATTTGCACAGAAATTCTTCGAGCTGGTCAATGACCCAGCGAATGAGAAGTTACTGCCCGAAGAAGTGTTCATGAAAGCAGCAGACCACACCTTAGATATTCGCCGGTCCAACAAGATCGACCGGCTCATCAAACAAGCCCGGTTTCCATTACCCACCGCTTCGATTGCGGAGCTGCACTACCTGCCAGGGCGGGCAATCAACGAAACCCAGATGAAACGGTACGCAAACCACCCCTGGCGTGATGACCCCACAAACCTGTTGATCATCGCGCCAAGCGGTGGCGGAAAAACCTACATCGCCTGCGCAATTGGGATCGCCGCCTGCCACACCGAACACTCCGTGTATTACTCACGACTCGATGAGCTCGCAAGGAAACTGCTGACCGCCCGCGATAACAACAAGGAATACGACGCGCTGCTAGAAAGGCTCAACGAAACAGATATTTTGATCCTGGACGACTTCTTGACGGTGGGAGTCGATCAAAACGTGGCCAGTGACCTGTTTGCGATCTTGGTCGGGCGAGAACACAAACTACCCACCATCATCGTCAGCCAGACCGAACCCGGATACTGGCTCCAAGCCCTACCCGACCGTGTCGCAGCAGACTCCATCGTCAACCGACTGGCCAACAACGCCAGAGTCTTAAATATCGGAGACACCGATATGCGCAAACTTAAACACGAAAAGGCTCGAGACCAAGCTGACTTTTGGGAATAGATTCCAGTCCAACCCTAACCAGTTAAATCCCGAGCCTCCCTACTAAATAGTATTGGCCAAGTCCCCTTGATAGGGTCTTGGCCAATACTCAAATCACACCCAGGCCAGTACCAACAAGCCAGAACGAGCGTACCCACTACCCAGAAACCGGAATACCAAGTAACCAGAACAGAAGTACCATCAAGCCCTATCTAACAGGCAATGATCTTCTCGATGTTCATCGGCACAAACTCACTGGAAACTGATTTGCGTCCATCGCTGAAGAGCCGATCAAGGTCCTCACGAGTTAGCGCCTCAACCTGAGCGGCACTGATCAGATTGTGCTCGTTAAGGACTCTACGGGCACGGGCAACCGTATTTTGTGAACAACCCACCATTCCTGTGACTTGACGATACGAGTGCTCCTGTAACAACAGCAACATAATATGCCGGTAATCGGCCATGGGATTCCTTTCATCAACCATGACCAACGATTGATCATGGATGAAAGCAATCCTTAAACACATCCGGATCCGGCGCTACTATATGGACCCACTCGCGCTATCGAATCGACCCACAGGTGCTCTCAAATAGCTCGGCTAAACACTCGGTGAAAAAACACCAGAAAATATACCACCCTCAGCGTGAGTATTTCGCGGTGATAATATCACCACGAAAGTCACGCCGAACTCTATGGCTGCACAAAAATAGTGGGACCAAAGCTTCTGTTCTGGTCCCACTATTCTTATTGCATCTACAGTTGGGATGCTTTCAGCGTCAGTTGGTTATGCAATGCCAACTACGCAGGGTAATACCGGTGCCAAATTCACCAGTGTCGATGTACCAAACTAATCAAAACGCTGGCGTTTACGCAAAGCCTGTAAACGCTGTAAACACTGTCAAGCCTGTAAACGCTGGGGTTTACAGTAAAATAAAAAGCCCTAGCAGGGCAATCATCACTTCGACAATTATCGACCGCCGAACAGACTAATTACGTTGCTTTTGTCATTCACTTTGGTCTCCGTTGTGTAATCCACCCAACGTTTTAGACTCTCTTGCTCAATCCCAAGATCATCGGCCATTCCGTGGGTACCACTTGGGCCATAACGGTTTTCCATGAGCTGGCGGTATAAAGCTTGTTTCTCCTGACCAACTTCCACTGGCTCCCCGTGATTCCATCCACGCGAGGAATACTGGATCATTAGACTCCGATATCTATCCGAACTTATCAGTCCGAGTCGATACGATCTAACGATCAGTGCTTTTACTCCAATTCCGTAGTCTGCCTTGATCGGCAAAAAACCGTGCAGCGGTAGCCTTTCATGAACCCGGCTGCGCATCTCACTGTTAGATACGAACAATGCACTGCTAAATGCGTGTGCACGATACTCTTCTTCGGAACGCGTTCCCGAAATTCTTGTATTCTCGTTGTCGAACAGAAGGTGCCCGAGTTCATGGCCAAGTGCGAACCGCAACTCCTCTCCAGAAGTCTTAGCTACCACTGCCACAACTGGCCGTGAATTGCGTGAGTGCGGTCTGGAAATACCCAGGTGGTCTGACATGTTTTCCCGGTCGTCCAACTTTGCAATCACGCCAATCCCCAAGCGCTCAATGACGCGAGTAATGGATCTGACTGGCTCGCGTGCTCCTAGACCACAGAGGTCCCGAACAACAGCCGCTAACAGCTCAGGGTCTACTGCGTCGTCACTTTCCCCCGCAAGCTCGAATATTTGGTGTCGGTTATCGGTGAATGTCTTTTGTTCTTGGGCTTGACTCAGCGCTGCAAAACCACGTTCACTCTCACGAAAGTACATCCCAATTCGTCGTTCATCACGTACGGTTGCGCGAGATTTTTTCCAGAACGTAAAATTTGCCCCTAAGCCTTGACTATCAACCACTCGAAAGAATGAAACTGGTAGACCATAAATCTCTGCAAGTTCGGAGGCCATGGTCTCTGGAAGTGGCCGCTCGCCTTTTTCAACGCGAGACAAGAAGGCTTGGGTAACATTTACTTCTCTCGCAACCTCAACCTGTGTGACTCCACGTAAATCCCGTAAGTCCACCACTCGTGGTCCGTTAAAATTCTCCGCTACCTGTCGCGTGAAATTCAGAGTTTTCAATGTAAGCTTCCGTAACTAGATTTTCTTCGGAGTTGTCAGGGTCGAACCTTCTGTTTTCATGCACATTGCCTGAAACAACCAAGTCCAAGGAGTAATTGACTGGGACCGTTTTTTGGAACTTCCCAGGCCCTGTCGTGTGAACCACCCGTAAACCAAAGTCTTGGTTTTGGAGGTTCCACAGCATCAACAGCTCATCCTCTCTTATTGCCCGCCCAAGGCTATGATCCACTCCAGCACTTGAAAATAGATCTCCTGTCCAGATCTGACGCCGCGCCTTGTTTGCACCGGCAAGTGGAACTCGATTTGTTGTAACCGGTGATTCCTTCAAGAAGCGAATCTGCCAACCGCTCTGTTGATCCAAGAACTTCAATTGGCCGCTCAGTTCTGGGTTGCCAGCGATCTCCCACGAGTCAGGCAATCCTTCTTCCAACAGAAACTCTCGCACTCCAACCCGCACCAAGTATGAGTGCAACCCTCGATATTTCGCACCCGAGACTCTATAAGAGACCATCTTCTGATCGGCAACGGAGATTGCGTATCCCATCGCCTCGTGTAGTGGCGAAGCAAGCGTCATTGCGCTGAGATGCAAGAACGCTTTTGTTTCATTCGCTGGCATAATATGACCTTTCGAAGTCTTTTGGTTATATTATGCCAGCAAATGAAACATTGCAACACGGATCTAGCCCCTACGTGAGTTTTTGTTTCCGTGCTGCCTGCTGCGTAGCAGTTGGTCGCTTCACAGGGGTTTTCGTTTTGGTTTTCTCCACCGACCTACGACCCGGCTTCGTAAACCCCTTGTCAGCGGAAACCCGCGCTCTAATGGCTGCGTCTGGGGCCTGGCCTTTAACCGACGCCGCATAATCTTGGCGCGCATCCAAGGTATCCCAAGCCCCATCAGCATCACCTTGCAAGGTATCTGCCCGGTCTTCCAGGAACTCGACCTCGGGGGTAGTTTCACCAGGTGTTTCAGCTTGCACTTCACGTGCCTCAATCCGCGCATGATCAGCACGGTCTTGGAGCCGCGCCGTTTCGCACTCTTGGACTGCCACCCCAGTTACCGCTTCGGAGAGCGCCTTGCGCCAATCATCATCCGTGAACGGGTCACCAGGGATCTGTAGAACGATCTGGTGCAGTGACCCCAGATTTCCTGGTGACCACAGATCATCCGTTACAGTTTCCGTAACCTCAAATGGCGGTGGAGGCACTGCCAAATCCTGGCTTTGCTCTGCTGCCTGCATCCAAGGATTATCCGCTGCTTGGGCCTGCTCAATTGCTTGCTGCTGTGCCGCTAGCTCGATACTGTCTTGCACACTCATAGGCGAAGAAATAGTGAGGTCAACGTCCCACCGCTCCAGCACCTCTTGCTCAATCTTTCGCGCGGCCACCGCCGCTTGCGGATCGACGTGCTCAAACCGTGACGCAAGCCCGTACGCTTTTGCTGCATCCTCGGGTGTGGCTACATCCCAAAAATCCTCCGTCACCGCTTGCTCAAGCACCGGCCTAGCTAGCTCACGCTCAGTATTCATTACCTGGCGCATCTGGCCTGCACGCGCCTGAGATTCTTGCTCAGCTTTAATAAGTTGCTGTTGCCGGATCTGAGCCAAGTATTGGCCCAACTGCATCGCTACCCGCAGGCCCATCTCTGCATTCCTTGATGCTTGGCCAGTAATATCGTCGCTCATGCCACTACTCCTTCACTCTTCTTAATTGATGTCTCAACTTGAGACTTGAATATGCCGGTATACCAAGGCAGGGCCTCACACAACACCGGCGTTGCCCCAGACCCAAACACCCACATGCGCCCACTAGGTAACGCACCAAGATCCGCCACGGTTGCGATACGGCGCTGTGTCGAATTCTTCGACGTGGAAACCGACCGCCCCTGGTTTGAAGTAGAGACTTGAACACCATCGATGTAGTGATCCCCAATGAGATCCGACAACGTAGACAAAAATTCTCTCTCCGAAACTCCGCCGCCATAGACCTTGATGTTCGCAGCTGAGAACAACTTCTTCATTCCAGCCTCACCCCACACCGAGACGCCCTGGGACCAAGACTGTAAGACCGTATCTACCGTGATCCCGCGTGAGCCAAAGTGGGAATACATGTCCGGCAGCTCGCGCCACCGGCACACGTTTGCGGCTTCATCGAGGGCCACTAGCATTGGGGACGCTAGCCGGCCACCCTTTTGGTGTTTCGCATACTCCACTGCCGCCTCAGTCACCGCCACCGTTAGCGCTGTAACAATAGGGGCTGCGGACCCGCGACCTTCCTGGCTCATGCAATACAACGTTTGCTTGGATGCCACGAAATCAGCCGGTTTGAACTCTTCTAAACCGATCTTTGGTGTTGCCCAGGTAATCGCGCGTTCGTTCAGGAGGAAGCTCATCATCTGGGTGGCGTTCTTCATGATGCCGTCCCTAGTCTCCTGGACCAATTCGAGGTTGCCCTGAACCGTTTGGGCCATCAACACGTCACCATGATTCTTGAGCAACACCACCGGTTCACTGTCATTTACATCCGTTAACCAGGTGTGCAGTTTCGTCAGCGGATAGTTACCGCGCGCAGCCGCAAGCAACAAACCCGCCACATGGTCACGAGCCGCGTCAGACCAAAACGCATCCGACTTAGCGTTTGGGTCTTTGGTGGCGTCAATGAAAATATTCGCCAACGACAACGCTGAAATCGAATCACTGACGTAGGTCAACGGGTTCCAGAACCACGTCTGAGGCTCCCCAACAATGGCTTGAGGGTCAAAGACCCACACACGCTCTTTGGTGGTTTCCTCGCGCACGTACCTGGTGGCGTCAACAATGTCTCGTTTATTTGAGGTGGCTACAACTGCGCCGACTGCTGCGATGATCCGCGGGACTACCCACGAGGTGGTTTTGCCGGTACGCGGCCCGGAAATATTGATCGTCACATCCTCAACCGAAGACGTCAGATAGATCAGCCCTTTAACGGTGCGAGCAATAGGAAACCCAAACGTATCCACAACGCCAAGGCGTGCAGCTTTCGCTTTAGCCGACGCACTAGAAAGCCCAGAAATATCTTGGGAAAGACCCGTCAAACCAGATGCTTTATCCCCGCGCTTACGTGCGCGGCGACTACGGCCCACCAACGCTGCCACTAGGAATGCAACAACACCTAGAAAGGCCACCACACCGGCAACGAAGAACCAGGCCTCACGCGGCACCGTGAGTTGTCCAGAGACAATCTCTACGGTCAAGGTGATGGGATTCCACGACTCGATGACCTGCCCGTTCAACGCGGCCCACAGGTGTAAGCCAAGGGTCAGGCACGCTGCGATACCAAGGCCTACGCTCAGTGCCACCACCATCAATATGGTGGAGGCGTCCCAGGAGTCTGTTACGGATTTATTACTCACGTGTCCCACCTCTTATTCGTGTCATTGAGCGACAACTCACGCGGTGTCAGCTGCACTTGGAAACTAATCCCAGGCCGGTTACCAACTTTGAGCAGGAACTTGCCCCGCCCAGGCGGAGCCGTAAACGCTCCTGAAACAGGGTCATGCACAGCCGGGTCTTGCCAAGAAGACAAGAGCATTTGTTCTTTTTCACTCATGGCCACTACCTCAGTTACTTTGGCCATCTCGCGTAGTGGTAGTCCGCCGCAGATCAGCATCTTGGACCGTTCAACAAACCCCCGGGCTTTCATACGGTCTGCTTCGCTGGCAAGTGCGTCAAGGTCACTCATGGTGTGGGTAATCATGACCTGGCCAACACCTATCTGCCGGTTCAACCGCGTCAAGGCATCCACGTTATCGACCATGCCCGACCCAGAACGCAAAATACGCCACAACTCATCCATGATGATCGCGTACTTACGACGCGGCCCCACGCCTGCATCTGCTAAGGCCTGGGAAACCTCAACCGAGGCAAACCCATACGACCAGCACGCCAGCAGCACCGCTGCCTGCAATGATTCCTCAGCATTCAATAGTGCAGATACGTCAAAAACAACTGATCGGTCGAGTTTCATCGAGACCGTGGTTTTGCCAGCGAAAATCTCGCCAAATCTCCCCGATAACAAGGCAGTGAGCGAAGCTTCCAGATCCTCGGTCACTTCCCGATACCGGTCCATACTGCCCCGGTCCAATGCCGCCAAGCGCACTTCCTCTGGTGCCTCTTGGATGACCTGTAAGAGATCCGCTAGGACCGGTTGGAAGGTGGCCGTAGTCATTGCCTCTAAGACCCGCAGAGCCTTATCTAAGATCGTGACTTCGCGGTCTGATGGCGCAGATCCACGAATAATATTGACCAAGGAAGAAACCATCGTCAACGTTCGAGCGTGCGCATCCGCAAGTAGCGCGTCGCGTTCCTTGGCAGGTAGTAAATGCGCTAGCTCCCGAGCGTTACCGGCATCGAGCGGGTTGATTTGGCCGCGCCCGTGCCCAATACCGATCACTTGGCCACCAAGGGCTTCAATGAGGTCTACATAGTCTGGCTTAATATCGCCTAGCACCATGGAGTGAACGCCGAATCCGGCCCACCCCATCATCATGTGCCGCACAAGCGAGGACTTTCCAAGTCCTGGAAGCCCCAACACAAACATTGATGGTGCTGAGATGAGGCCGCGTTCAAACCAACTGATCGGGTCCGCGCACACGGCCCCAATTCCGTCGAGAGACTTCCCAAGGGGCACACCTACCAGTGGTGCGTTCGCGCCAGCCGCAAATGGGAATAGCCCACATACTTGGCGTGAGGTACCGCGCCACGTGTTGATTTTGGGCATCAGGGTTGCCATGCCCCACCACGCCCAGTGTGGCCGCGTGTGGGGTCTGCAAACAGATCGAAGATACCCATCATTTGCTCCACTTCACGAGTGAATCAGAGGAAGGACGCAACCCAAACGGCAATCCCATTGCAAAGGCTGTATCTTGGGCACCATACGCAGGACGGACCTGCAACCTAGCTGAGGAAGCCAGCGCGTTAATTGCCGCTGCTACATCTTCAATCTCGCCGTCTTGGGTCGTAGCCGTGATGACGATGCCAAAGTCCACCAGCGATGCCCCATCGGCCTCTTCGCGTGCAACCTGTTGGGCACTCCGCAGCTCAGCCTGTTTACGCTGGGTGGGCCGATTACTCGATGCCACACCAGCAAGTGCCTGGTTGACATCTTTTTCTACTAGATCCGGTGCGCGCCCTGCAGAAATAGGTTGATACAACAGCGTCACCCGTTTACGGTCAACATCCCGCGAGGGTGCAATCAAACGCGACAACACACTGGACTGGACAGCGCCACGAGGCGGTGCAGTCATCACCCACGTACGAGAAAGCCCCGAGTCATGGCGGTACGTATCCCAACCCGCTACCGCCCCAGTTGGGCCAACCTGGGAAAAATCAATATCAACTACCGTGTTTTCAGCAGCCGCCTGGTCAAACAACGCCTCAGAAGCTGGGTCATATGCAACCCGAGCAATCCGGCACAGCTCATTCACAGCCACTAAATGTAGTGCGCCGCCACCAGTAGCGCCGAGTCCTTGGGTCAGCCCTGGAAGACGCGAACCAATATCACGAGCCACCTGATCGCCGTCACGGCGCTTGACGCCCATCTTGCCTGGATCAAAGGTGATCGTAATCCACGCCCGGACCTGGGCGGCACCTTCCTTATAGGAATCAATCACATCTTCCAACACCAACTGGGCAAGCTGTGGCGCTGCCGGATCAATACGCTGCTCCACCTCACGGCGCAACCGAGTACCACTATCAGGCACCGATTCAATCGTCACTGACGCTGCAACAATCCCCATTTCCTGGGACAGCTGCGTGAGCCAAAGGCCCCACCGAGCTACCTGCTGATCTAACGTTTCCCGGTCCACCAATGAGTCGCCCTCAGGGTAGGAAGCAATCACTACTGCAACCGTGCCTGATGGATGTTGGAGCAACGCAAAAGGCCGCTGATACGCATCACGGTGCTCAGTGACACTGACCTTGGAAAGAATCCCTGGCAGGCGCACTGCACCGTCACCCCTGCGCGGTGCCGTAACCCCGCTGCGATACAGGTTCTTTCCTTGTGTTTTCGCTCTCCAAAACCGCATGACCTCTCCCATTCGATTGACCACAGAAACCCCGTGGCCATCCTTGACGGTTACCGCAGCCACCCCAGTACCGACCAGCCCCAAGAACCCCAGTGCTGGCATCAGACCGGCTGTGGCATTGATAAATACCGTCATGACCAAACCAGCAACAAGGCCCATCGAGGCACCAAACGACAACTTTCCGAAACCGGCACGTACCGGTGCGAGCCAGTTGCCATATGTCCTAATAATTTGTTCATCACTCATCGGTTTGCCCCGATCCTGTAGCTCCGCCAGTTTCTGAGTCCACTGTGCTCTGGACCGCACCAGTCACACCTTGAGCACCCTCGGCCACACCTTGGACCGCTAAGGAAGCCCCACCGGAACCAGCCGCAGCTGCACCAGACGCTGCCGCACCACCAGCGCTTGCCGCACCTGCGCCCGAAGCTGCCGCTCCACTACCAGCACTGGCCGTACCAGCACCCGAGGCCGCAGCACCACCAGCATCACTTGCTGCCCCCGCACTAGGTGCCCAAATTGAGGCCGCGCTGTCTGGTGCAGCAGAAGACCCAGCAGATCCACCAGATGAGCCGGTCCCTTGATTCCCTCCACTACCGCCACCGGAGCTTGCCGTGTCAGAAGCGCCTGTAGCACTACTAGTTGACTGCGTTGACGAGGACTCCGATGAGTTGCTATGTGAGGAACTTTCAGAGCCGCTTGCACCACCCGAACCAGAAGCAACCTTGGCCGCACCGGTTGCAGCTGATCCTGCCGCCATAGCCAGACCAGCAGCACCACCGCCGCCACCGGCAGATAGCGCAGATACAGAGGGAACAATAAACGCCATTAATGCTGGTAACGCAATTGGGGCCAGCACAAGGAACAACATGCCCATGGCAAATGCGACCAGCGCATCACCGCCACCAATGCCACCAATGCCACCAATGCCACCACTACCAACCAGGGTGATGCCTGTTGCATAAATGATGGATGCAGCTGGTTTGAACAACACAAAAGCTAAGAACCAGCCACCAAGTTTTTTGAACCATTCCTTACCCATATTCGAACCAGGCATCGCTGCCGGTAACACCATGACTGCCGCGAGCAAGATCAGCAATGCGTTGCGTACAAAGAGCAAACCCACCTGGATCAAGTTGGCAATCAACGCAATAATCCCGCCAATAATCATCACCATGGACCCCACACCAGGAGCTACAGCGTTCCCCACGGTGAGCACTCCCATCAGTGAGGCCGCAAATTCACCGCTACCAACAGATTGGTCAATGATCCAAGCCGAAAACTCATCCGAAGCGTCAATCAACATCGACATGATTTTGATCCCACCAAGGGAGACCACTAGGAACTGGAAAACCCCTGCCATGATGTCTTGCAAAGGTTCTAACCTGCGGGTCCAGACAATCCGTATGCCGACCATGATGATGGCCCCGGCCAGCAGCGCTAGCACGAGAAATTGCACATGTTCGGTAATAAATTTCCGGGCCGCATTACTTTCCAGATTGATACTGGGGGTATGAATCCACGCTGTGCCTAACGAGACAAGAACATTACTGACACCAACCATGACTTGTTCAGCGAACTGTGCAACGGCATTGCCTGCCATCTCAGTAACGCCTTCTTTGCCTTTGCAAATAATGTCAAACCAGCTGCAATCCGCCATGGCCTATTCACCCCACCTGACGTAGCCCTCATGCTCCATACTGGTGATCGGGTATTCGCCCCAGGCATAGGTCGCTGGGACCACCACTTTCCAGTCACCATCAGCCCACGTCAACGGGACAGGGAACCCAATGTACTGACCAGGGTGATCAAACATGGATACTGCCAGCACCACCAATGCATCATTTTCGCCCTGGTAGTCATAGGAATATCCATGGATCGAGAACGGTGTCCCGCTGGACCCATCCCATTCATCACGCGCCTGGCGCAACATGAAGTCACTACGTGAATCCTGCAAGATCAGTGTTTCCAACATGGTCGGTAACTGTTGCTGGGAAGACGTCCAGGAAATAAAGTTTGCAGCTGCAAGGATCGCCCCAGTTGGTGAATGGGCAAAGCACCGAGAGATACCATCAGTAATACCTGGACCGATCCCATCTACTCCTGGAACAGTCATCCGCTGACCAACGGGAACAGGCACAGTATCAAACCCATCAAACGGCACGTCTTGGTTACCGGGGGCAAGCCCACATACCGACGCCGTCCCACTAGGTGCGTCCACCTCGCCATTTACCTCAGAGGAATGCTCTGGGATTTCCTGTTCAGGATCACCAAGAACCTCACCATCTACAGGTTCAGTTACTGTCGAAGATGGAGCAGGTTCTGACGGCTGCTTACCTGGTGCAGCTACCCCAAGCCAGATCCCCAAGCCAAGAATGATCACAGCAAAGATTGCCCCGATGATGAACAAGGGCGATTGGAGAGGCGATTCCCGTGTTTCTGTATTGCTTTCTTCGGTCATCACAGCAGCGCGTTCGCAAGCGTGAGCGCCGAGGCAATAATGATGGCGCCCATAATGACCAAGCCAACCTTTTTCACGTTTTCATTGCCCATGCCACGGTCATTAGCAATCACCAGCATGATCCCAGCAACAATGAACCCAACAATTACCGCAGCCCACCCAGCCCACATAAGCCAACCAATAACTTTTTCAACCATGTCCGAAACCCCAGGAGGTGCCGTAGGGGTTGGGTTAATCAGCATCAATTTCTTCATCATGGTGTTTTCCTTTCAAACGCCGCCCCAACCTGGGACAGCACTTTCTTATATGACCGAGGGACATTGGATTCCCACGGATCTTGGACCCGCCAAGCAGGCACGTATTCTGCGTGCCACACGGCAGGAAAAGCCCCCATCACCAGCCGCTGAAACTCAGCAAGCTCTTTGGGTTGCTTCACAGGAGAGTCAGCGACCAGGATCAAACCCACCAGATGCACACCAGGAATGACCCCGGACGCCCATTGGATCGCCGCAGCTTGAGCTGCACGTAAACCAGACAAATGATGCCGAGCCACTACCACCGCTGATACGGAACCCGACCTTGGGGCAGGCCAAACCTGCCCCGCATCACCAGCATCAAGCAACCGGGCAACCGTGGTAGCACCAGCTCCCCCGTGTGCGGCCACAACCCATAAACGGCCATCACCCTGGCACGGCGCAGTACGCAACCCACCAGGCACACTTGGCGCTGCCACCTGGCCTGGTTGCCACGAAACAACCTGCTGATCAGGCACCTCGTCAACTACTGGTTGCGGCTCATCCGTTTGTATAGCGGCAAGCCATGGATTGGTTTCAGTCATGTGCGTTGCACCTCCTACGTAATACGTACGACCGTGCACGCACACCAAGGAGAAGCCATGAGTTGGCCACCATTAACCATCAATTTGGACCCAGAACAAGGCGCAGAACTACTACTTGCAGGACTCGACCATAAGAAGATCCCGCCAGGTGCCAACGTCAGAGCACTAGCAATCCAAGAAGCCCAAGCAGTCGCCGCTAACTACAAACGCACTATCCCGGTGACGTGTGTTGAGCCTGGGGCAACGTTTGAACTTTCCGTCGCTCCTGACGGCACCATTACCGACCTGACCGACCCAAAAGTCAGAAAGAAACAACAACCCAAAAACCAAGAACCAGTTATCGAAGCACCCGACCAAGAACCAGAGATCCTAGCGGCAGATCCCCCTGCCCTCGAAGAAGACATCCCCCTGGTCCAAGTGCCCGACTTCTATCCAAACAACTTTGCCTCACTGGACCAAACAGTTGCACCACTAGACCTCGACAGCCAACCACTACCCCCAACGATTCCCGCCAACACCATCAACGCTGTAAAGGCTGGCGGTAGCGAAGCAGAACAAGATGCGAGCAAACCCACCAGCACAGAAACCGCAGAATCTCAAGCAAATGAACACTTTGCAACAACTGCACCAACCGACCTTGTGCGCTCGTACAATGATTTGAGACAGTGCTTAGGAGAATCGGGTTTATGTCCAGTCGTCGTAAGTTTAGTGCGGAGTTTAAGGCAGATGCGGTTGAGTTGGTGATTTCTTCTGGCCGACCAATTGTTCAGGTTGCTGAGGAAATTGGTGTTAGTGATGGTTCGTTGGGGAATTGGGTCAGGGCTTGGAAAAAAGAGCATCCTGACGCTGGTGGTGATGACCGTGGGCCGGTTGAGTGGGCTCAGTACAAGGCCTTAGAAGCTGAGAATGCGGAACTGAAGAGGGAGATCGCATTTTTGGGAAAAGTCAGCGCCTTCTTTGCCGCGAAGCAACAGTAAAAGATTACTTCGATTTCGTCGCTGCTCAGAAGGCTTATTTCCCGGTTGCCTGGATGTGTCGCAAACTTGGTATCTCTCGGGCCTCATATTATCGGCGGCTTCACCCGAAGCCAAAGACTGCAACCCAGGTTCGTCATGAAGAGTTAGAGACCCTTGTGACTACGGAGTTCCATGATGCCAAGGGTATGGCGGGCCGCGATCAACTCACGTTGATATTAGGCAATAAAGGGGTCAAGATCAGTGCCGGCACAGTCGGTTCAATTATGGCTGATCACAAGCTTGAAGCAGTGCGGAAGCGGGCTTGGAAGAAGACCACGGCCCCTGATCCTGATGCCCGAACCGAGCATATTAAGAACCATATGCTTGACGCCGATGGCAATCGCGACTTCTCTTCAACGGTGCCCGGGACAAGGCTTTGTGGCGATATAACCTATCTTCGCACTGGGTCAGGGTGGTTGTATTTGGCCACCGTTATTGACCTAGCAAACGGCAAGGTAATTGGTTGGTCAATGGACAGCCATATGCGACGAGATCTTGTTATTCAAGCCCTAGCGATGGCCAGAGATCACGGACAGTTGGATCCCAATGGAGCCATATTTCACTCAGATCGTGGCTCACAATACACTTCGAGCGAATTTCAGAAATGGTGCAAAAACAACAAGGTCACTCAGTCCATGGGAGAGACGGGGGTGGCTTGGGACAATGCTGTGGCTGAATCATTCTTTTCGCATTTTAAGACTGAAATGTATCATCAACGGTCGTTCCCCAATCACCTCGCAGCTCGCACCGCGGTGATGGAATATATCGAAGTTTGGTACAACCGTAAACGGCCTCACGCCCGCAACAATGGGATACCACCAGAAACAGCGTTACAGAACTACCAAAACCACCGCCAGATCAAGGCAGCTTAAAAGAAAACAACATTAGAGTGTCTCAAATCCTTGACGTGCACATTGAGCCGTCTCAAGGCAATGCTGTAAACACCGTAAAGACTGTAAACGCTGGCAATACCGTAGACGCTGGCGTTAGCGAAGGCGAGCCAGAGCCAGAGCCAGAGCCAGAGCCAGAGCCAGAGCCAGAGCCAGAGCCAGAGCCAGAGCCAGAGCCAGAGCCAGAGCCAGAGCCAGAGCCAGAGCCAGAGCCAGAGCCAGAGCCAGAGCCAGAGCCAGAGCCAGAGCCAGAGCCAGAGCCAGAGCCAGAGCCAGAGCCAGAGCCAGAGCCAGAGCCAGAGCCAGAGGAATCATCCAGCACCACCGGGGTCGAGTCAACGAATACCAACCAGGCAGATACTGCAATTGCTGTAAACGCTGGCGATACCGTAAACGCTGGCAAACCTAATGATGATGATGGCGAACAAGGGCTTGAAGAGCCACCTGCTAGCGCTGATGCAGACGCCAATGACGCTTCGGAGGGTAACGCTGTAAACACTGTTGACGCTGGCATTGCCGTAAACGCTGGCGTTCATCCGGGCGAGCACCCGGCCCCTGAGGAGCCGCAAGAATCCGCTGAAACTGCTACACCGGTAGCGGAGCTGGTGGGTGAACCGGTAAATACTGTAATTGCTGTTAACGCTGTAAACGCTGGCGTTGATGAAGTGGAAGAGGACACCGTTCCTGAGTTCACGGGCTGGTATGACCTGGGCAAGACAACAAACCTTGACGAAGCCGAACTGCCTGTTGAACCCTCAACAGCAAATGCTGTAAATACTGTTAACCCTGTATTTGCTGTAAACGCTGGCGTTGCTGAAGGTTACCCATCGAAGGGTGACCTAGGAGAAATATCAGAGCTAGAACAACAAGACTCACTGGATGAAAATCAGGTACTTGATGAAGAAGTTGATCCGGCCGCAGCGACTTACACCGTTGCTGCTAAGCCTCGGCCCTCTAAAACCCGCATGGCTCTAATTGGAGGCACTGTTGTAATTGGCCTTGTACTTGGTGGTACCGGTATTTGGTGGGCCAGCAATGCGTACCAGGAGAGTCAGCTTGCATCCGCGCAAAGCCAGTTCCTTACTTCAACCCAGTTGCTGGGTGTGGAAGTATCCCAGGCAAAAGAGGCCTTAGAACGAGGCCAAACCACACTAGAAACTGCCAACTTTGAAGTCATTGATGAAATGGTTGTTACGGCTTTACGATCTGCCGTGCAAGAACTTAGCGTCCTGGTAGAGGCCCCACGAGCAGCCCAACCGAGTAAGGAACGTGTTGCTCTGGTGGAAGCTGCCATTGAGGTTGAAACACGGTCTACCTTGCTGACAGATGCAACTAGCAAGGTAGACACTGCGATAGCAGGGGTAGAAGCTGCAGTGGCCGCGTGGGAACTAGCCCAGGCAATTGAAGCTCATACGACTGAAAAGACAACCTTGACCACGGCTATTACCAACGCCGAGCAGACTGTTGAAGATCTGACCGGCAAAGTAGCCGACAACACGACCATCGAGGCACTAACCAACGCAGTTGCGGACGCACACACTGCCGTAGAAACCACGGTTGACGAGACCACCGCAGCGACGGTTACTGAAGGCACGGCAACTTTGGCCACAACTACTGATGCATTGGGTAATGCATCCAAGGCAGTCACTGACTCAAACGCTGTATGGATCAAGGCCGAGGCAGAGAAGAAAGCTGCCCGGCAAAAACCGGTAACTCAACCAGCAGCACCACCGGCCAAGGCACCCACGCCGACCCAAACCAATACGAAGCCGAAATCATCAACCAGCCAACCAGCCCCGAAGAAGCCAGCACCCAAACCATCGAAACCAAAAACCCCTGCGCCAAAGAAACCAGCAGCGGCAAGCATCACCGGCCTTTCCTCGTCGGTATCGACCTCAGGAGGCGGAAAGGCAACCGTCAGTGTCACGGTGAAAGGATCTGGTAGTAGCAAAGTCTCGATTACTGTAGCCGGTAAATCTACGAGTCTGTCTGTGACCGCACCTGGCACGTATTCAACGACACTGACCGGCCTCAAAACCGGCTCACAATCCTGGTCCACCTCGGTAGCTGGTATTTCCAACTCCGGCTCACTCACGATCTACTGAAAGGCCTAGCAATGAAAGGCCCCTACATCGACCACCAATACTGCATCACCTGGGATGGTCACGACCCAGACAACCCGACACGAACCCCGCTATGGGCGAGTAGCTATGAAGAAGCCGAATTTGAGGCAGCTCGGTTTGCCAAGATAAATGAGATCCCCATCGAACGGTTCCAAATCTTCTACCGCATCCAAGCCATAGCCCACTCAGACTGGGCCATCGTTGGCCAAGACACGGACTACCGGGAAACCATCAACAAAATCATGGGCATTTAAATCAATTTCACCCGCAACCAAAAACGTCAGGGTAGCGGATTACTACCCTGACAAATATTTCACCCACTCAAACAAAAGCGTTTCCACCCCGATCCAATAAACCATCAGATTTGGGTTGCAGTACTCCTTGGGTGGTCAAGATCTGTTCTTGGCTCTTCCGAACCTATTTCACCCGCAACCAAATAAGTCAGAGTAGCAGATTGCTACCCTGACAAATATTTCACCCGGTCAATTCTATTTCTTTCATCACTAGCTCAACCAGTGCACTTCTATGGCTCAGTATTCAGTACTGTAGGGCACCTGACGATGCCCTACAGCACTTTTCACCCGGCGACGGACCCAACTCACATTCTTGGATTCGGACATGATGCGCGTCATGGTCACTAGGCAGCTTGGGACAACTTAGAAACTATTTCTTGGGCGATCTGAGCAAGTTCATCGTCCGATGTGGAGATAATACCGGTTTGTGCACCTCGACGGGAACCTGCAAGGATATTCATCCACATACGCGCCGCCTCAGGAGTCACCCCCCAGAGCCTCAAGTTTGTAATCCCTGGCAGCAACAGTTTGGCGACGAGACTTCTCTACCACAGCTAGGCTAGCAATCCTGCCCGTTCCCGCCCAGGCAAGTGTTTCACACATACCAGCAGCAATCAGGGCTTCCACCAGCCGCGACAGATTCTTGTCAAAGTCATCGATCCCGATGGAGATTTCTTCATCCACACCTTCACCAGGTCGAGTACCCTCTTCTGGGAACATATGAGGATCGGTACTATCGGATTCGAACGAGTTTTCTTCATCAGTCTGGGCAGTATGCCTGGCAACAATCGTGGTGAGCATCGCCCACGGCTTTGTGGCCTCGATCAGGGTATCTGCCTGTGCATTAACCACCTCCCAGGCCACCGAAAGCGTATCGAGTTTACGTTCTTCAAAGTCTTCAATAGCAATACGGCGCTTATGAATTGCAGAGAATTGACGCGGCGCCATATGCAGCAACGATGCAATGACAATACGGCCATACTCCGAACCCCAACCATGGTCACGAGCACCAATTAGGGCCGCACGTAGCCCCTCATTCGTCTCAACCGGCTCAACGCCAGCCAAAGCCTCAGCTGCCCCCGCCCATACATTCTCAGGCCTTCTGTCAGGCAATCTAGTGGTTTCATGACGTGTTATGGGTTTCCTTAGCAACTGCAAACGCGAAGGTGCCTGACGCCTGCCGCTGCGGCGACGTTCCCGCACCAAGTGCCCCTTGGTCTCTAGATTTGTTAGGTTACGTACCACGGTGACCCGGTGAAGCCCCGTAGCTTCTGCAAGATAATCCGCAGGCACGATGGCAACGCCACGTAGATCTGCGAGCTGGGCAATCTCACGAACACAAACCATCTCTGAAGGCGTCAAACCGCGCAACGACCTGGTCCAAAGTTCCCAGGATGCACTCATGGCAATGCACCGGAACTTTGTTGGATCTGCGCATAGGCGAGTTCAGCGACTTTACGTTGCGAGAACTCAGGATTTTCATGTCGAATTCGCTCACAAACCGCATTAAAACGCGGATCTACGAGGGGTTCGTCATCCACCGGTTGGATAGTTGCAACCCGGCCCAATGCCTCCTTACGAAGCGCTTCCGGTGCCAACTCGGGAAGCACGTTGGTCGCCAATCGCTTTGCGACAAGCGACCCTAAACGGCTGACCTGGGCAGGCAATGGTTGATCCATAGCCGCCCGGATCTGTGCAGGAGACCAGCCAGCATCCAAACGTTCTTGCAGCATCTGGCCAACGCTCGGCGCTAGCTGCGCGTCAATGATGTGCATCGGATCTGGCAAGCACTTACGGACCAGCAGCATGGCGTCTTTGAGATTCGAAGTTCCAACCAAACCAGACCGAACCACACCCAGAGCACCAGCAGCATCCGAAGGTTGCGCTGGGACCATGGTTTGGTTTGGTGGTTCATCATGATGGTTAAAAGACCCATAAGGATACAACCGGTCACCTGTGTCCTGTTGTGACCGGACACCTGTGTCCTGTTGTGGTGACAACAGGACAGATTGTCCGGTTGTGTCTGACCTGCGGTTATGTAAGTTATCCACAGGAGGTGTTTCTGGTTCCACTTCACATGCGGACAGATTGTCCGGTTGTGTCTGACCTGCAACAACGTCTGCGTCAGTCATTCCCAAATTTAGGTAGTATCCATTCGAAGAACGGCCATTGCCCCAACCGCGACGCATCCGAGTCTCCACCTGGATTAGGCCCTTTTGTGTAAGTGAAGTCAGATGGCGGCGCACTGTGCGATCAACCTGCCGGGCTTTACAAGCAATCTCTGCTTGGGATGGCCAGCAGTAGCCATCATCATTTGCGGCATCAGCCAGCGCCAGCAGTACCAACAATTCGTGGCCACTGACCGATTTTAATGACCAAGCCCACGACGAAGCCTTAACGCTCATTTCAAGATCTCCTTAGCCTCATCAGCCATGGGGCCAATACGATTTTGAAGGAATCTTTCTAGAGCCACGTCAGACCCGATGGATTCATCCGAGAAGATGGTGATCTGGTCCGTAGCACCAGTCGCTGAGGTTAGTGTGAACACGTGACGATGCCCTGCATCAGTTAGTTCCTGCATCGAAGCGCCGATAGTTTCTTCATCAAACCCGCGTCCGACAAACGTTTCTGCCCCTAGGTCAACACCACCTGGTTGCGTCAGTGCCAACGTGAGTAAGCCGATAGCAGCAATAGATAACTGCGAGTTCACTACGTCATCTCGAAGCACGCTAGCGCCCGAACGAATAACTACGTAATCGCTACTCATCCGTGTCCACCTCATCGAGTTCAACCGGCAACGAGTAGACCAACGTGTCCGGGATAAGGTTTAGGTCGTAACTAATCAGCCCTTGTGGCTTGAGTTCTTGTAACCTCACAAGCACTTCTGCTTGCGTCTGCCTCGACTTACGCACAAGCTCTGCCATCGGCATACGTGCCACAATGCGTCCTTCGTCCAGGAAGTGAGCGAGTGCTAACAAAATAATTGACTGCTCCGTACAAACGTCTTGTTCCCAAGCCCAAGTGGTCGCTTTCTTACTCATTTTTTGCCTCCAAGTAGCACGCGAGCTGACCAGCAGCCGGAATCTTCCCAACGCCGAGCATCAACCAGCCCGGCACGATGTAACGCTGAAATAGCCGCTTCAACGCGACCAATAGACATACCCAAGCGCCCAGCCCAAACTTGTGGGTCTATGCGCACCTGGGAGCCATTCGTGGCGTGATAAGCACATGCCAGCAGGACTAATTTCTCGCCCATAGAGGGGCAACGAGCCTGCCACGCGAGCTCCATCAAACGATCATTCATTGGTGCACCACCTGGCCTTTAGCGCCGTCACGGGCGTGCACAACGGTACGTAAGAGGTAGTGGCGGGACGCCTGCAAGCATCCCGCCACCGACGCGGCGATTGATCCGATATCAACCGGCGCGCAGGAGCCAGAACAGAGAGACTATTCGGCTCCCGTATACCCAGCACGGAAACGCCATGCGGGTACACAGATGGGAAACTTTCATGTTCACGTTCACCGCTAAAAATGGCGAAGAAGTCACGGTCACCATGGAAGAGCTCAAACGGATTAGCGATCAATTCCACCTGCGCGAGCAAGGGAAGATCAGCGTGATCACGTTCATCGACATCAATGGGATCTGGTACAAACACTGAAAACGCCACGTCAGCCGACACCACTGCCGCCACCTGATGGCTCCACAACAATCATCAAAGCCTTGACATCCTCGGGATCAAACCAGAGACGCCCTCCAGGCAAGCGCACATGCGCAACTATCCCAGCATCTGCCCAACGCCGCAGAGTTCCGGGCGTTGTACCAGGCAACAACTTTGCGGCTTCCTGCAACTCGATCAAAGACTCAACACTTGCAGTCACTTTCACACACCTCTCTTGGTTGAGAAAAACGCAACTAGATGCATTGAGTGTGGCACACAATCAAGTGCGTTTCAATTGACTGATTGCATTTAACGCAAATCCTTGAGATAGTTAATTCATGGCAATGACAGTTGAAGCACCAGCGGCTAAGAAAATGAGCGCCGACCAGGCGATTGGTATGACCGTGCGCCAATATTTGTTTGCTCACGATTTGGAGCAACGGGTTCTGGTTACCCTGCTTGGCGTCACTAGCGCTTCAGTTAGTAGAAAACTAAAAGGGGGGACGGGGTGGTCAGCCACAGAGTTGCTGCTAGTTGCCAATTTTCTAGGCTTGACAGTCAACGACCTAATGCCAACATGGCATGAAAAAGCCCCCGAATCCGAAAACGGATTCGAGGGCTGGGTTCCAGCACCTTACGTGCCAGGATTGAGCCGCCTGCGAGAATCGAACTCGCGACCTTTTCATTACGAGTGAAACGCTCTGCCGACTGAGCTAAGGCGGCCGGCTTCTCCCACACCCAGAGCGTGTCATTGATGTGAGTGAAGAACCTCGATAACTCTACCGACCCAACCATGCTTTCTGCAAAACGACCCACGGTGGGATACGTTACAGTCGTCACTCTCTCGCTTGCCTTGGAATTCAATATGGTGCGCTATTTTGGTACCGGTCCAGACTCGGTATGGTTACAGGACTCACCGCTCACCGCTCACCGCTCACCGCTCACCGCTCACCGCTCACCGCTCACCGCTCACCGCTCACCGCTCACCGCTCACCGCTCACCGCTCACCGCTCACCGCTCACCGCTCACCGCTCACCGCTCACCGCTCACCGCTCACCGCTCACCGCTCACCGCTCACCGCTCACCGCTCACCGCTCACCGCTCACCGCTCACTTACATTCTGGATCCTTGGCTGGGATTGTTCCATTCACAAAGTAGTCATCAACCACTTCAACGATGCAGGCACTACCCTGGCCGTAAGCTGTGTGTCCCTCACCAACATGGGTTACCAAGAACCCGGACTCAAGCTGCTCAGATAGCCCTTCCGCCCAAATATACGGAGTTGCAGGATCATTGGTAGTTCCAATGACCATGATCGGTGCAGCACCCTTCGCCGAGAGGTCAAAGTCCTGAGGTGCTTCAGGGTACGGCCAGTCCGCACATCCTGCAGCTCCAAACCCAAAGAACTTGCCCATAACCGGTGCGGCCTTGATAATCTCGGCGTTCTCCGCCTGCATGGTCGCAAAATCAGCGTCTTCGCGGCTATCTAGGCAATTAATTGCGGTGAACGCCTCAAACGAGTTATCCGCATAGGTGCCATCATCTTCACGGCCAAAGTACATGTCAGAGAGTTCCAGCAAACTCGAGCCATCATTTGCCATGATCGCCTCGGTGAGTGCCGCCCGCAGCATCGCCCACAATGGCTCCGCATACAGGGGCTGGGCCATGCCGTAGAATCCTAGATTTTGAGTTAGCACCCGGCCCTCATGATCCGTAGGCATAGGGTTGGCCAGCAATCCGGATAGAAGCTGGTCAATTTGCTTCATGCCATCATCAACGGATCCTTGCAAGACGCAATCGGACCGGGTCTGGCAATCAGTCACAAACGCACGCAGAGCGTTTTCAAACCCAACCGCCTGCTGCAAGCTCTGCGCATGGGAGGTCAACCGCAGGTCAATGGCGCCATCGAGCACCATCTTTCCCACATTTTCCGGGTAGATTCCAGCGTAGGTGGCTCCCAGTTGCGTGCCATATGAGAAGCCCAGGTAGTTGAGTTTCTCATCGCCCACCACGGCCCGCATGAGGTCCATGTCCTTAGCAGCGCTTTGTGTATCTACTTCACCCAGAATCGCACCGGAATTCTTGGCGCAGGCCTGACCAAATTTTTTCTGTTCTTCGGTGGCTTTAACTAATAGATCCTCGGTCAACTCACCATAAGAGGTAGCCAAGAACCTGTCCATCTCGGCCGGTTCTAGGCAAGTAATCGGCTCGGACTGCCCCACTCCACGTGGATCAAACCCCAAGATATTGTAGTTCTTGAGCAGTTCCCTACCAAAAACAGCGGGAGCATAACTGACTAGGTCGATCCCTGATCCACCCGGTCCACCCGGGTTAACCAAGATCGTTCCCATGGCTTTCTCCCGAGCGTTGTACCGCTGAGCCGCAATGGTGATGCTCTCAGAATCCGGATTGTCCCAATCCAGTGGTACCTGAATGTCAGCACATTGGAATGCCCCGCCACCACACTTGGTCCACTCCACATCCTGGTTGTAGATTTCCTCAAAACTTGCAGGTACCACGCCTGCTGGCCCCGTCACCGGCGCAGGATCTGGCACGGAAGAGCTCGAAGAGTTGGCAGGATTCTGGTTTGGATCCTGGTCTGGGATCCAGCTTGAACATCCGGAGAGAACCACAACGGCCCCAACGGCAACTGCAGCAACAGCGGCACGCAAACGGTGCTGAATTTTCATGCGTAAGTTCTCCAACTTGGCGGGGTGGACGCGGAACCCGATGGTATCGCGCCCTGACATTTCTTCTATATGGTCTTGCTAGGTTCGGTGTTATTACACCTACATGATCTTGCTGGGGTTAGTTCTGGGTCACCTTGCGGGAATTAGCTCTGCCGCGCAGGTGGCCGCAATGCAACCATCATCGCTTCAACGGCAAGTAGCGCAGCAACGTTTCCGGCTAAGCGGGTCCGGGCAGTCGCTATCGCATCCATCTTGTCTAACGTCTGGACCGCTGTAGAAGTTTCAGCGACTCGCAAAATAAAATCTTCTTGCTCCAAGTTGATCAGATCGCTCCCCGTGTGTAACTGCATGGTCAAGATATCTCGATACAGCGACAACAAGTCAATCATCGCGCGGTCTAGGACGTCGCGCTGGTGCCTGGTCGCCCGTCTCTTTTGCTCGTCTTCTAACTGCTTGAGCTGAGACCGCAGCGCCGGCGCGAGCTTCTTGCCCAGCTCAGCCCCCAGCATTCGCAACAGCTCTGCCTTTTCCTCGGCGTCGCGCTCTTCGGTTGCGGACTTTGCCTCATCTTGGGAAACCGCAACGAGTTCACCCGCGTAGATAACGGCATCGGCAACGCCTCTAATTTTGGTTACCAAGTTCAGCACCGCATTGCGCCGTGACCGCGCCTGCGGGTCATGCGCAAGCCTGCGGGCCAAGCCCACGTGCGACTGTGCGGCCCGCGCGGCAACCAACGCCACCTGCGGATCAGCCCCGTCACGGTCCACCAACAGTTGGGCCACAGCCTCAACCGGCGGGATTCGCAGGCTCACCTGACGGCAACGCGAGCGGATCGTGACCATGACGTCCTGGGGACTAGGCGCGCACAGCAGCCACACGGTGCGTGGTGGTGGCTCTTCAATTGCCTTGAGCAGAACGTTTGTGGTGCGCTCGGCCATGCGGTCCGCGTCTTCAATAATGATGACGCGCCAGCGGCCTCCAGATGGAGTTCTCGATGCCTGACTAATTAATCCGCGTACTTCATCGATCGCTATGGTCACCTTTTCAGTCGCCACTACCGTGACGTCAGGGTGGGTACCGCGGCTAACGTTTTGGCAAGATTCACACGAGCCGCAGCCGCCTTGCTCGCATTGCAGCGCGGCCGCAAATGCGCGGGCGGCATTCGACCGCCCGGACCCCGGCGGTCCCGTGAGCAACCAAGAGTGTGTCATCGCTCCCGGGACTGCAACCGCATCTTTGAGAGTTTGGACCACGGAATCTTGGCCAACTAGCTCGTCCCAGACGCTCATGACGTTACTGGCCCGGTGCTAGCAGCATCGTCTGCCTTTAGCTGTGCCGCATCAAGTTTGAGCCGCAAATTTGACTTACTCAATGTCGCAACCAGGGCCTCGACTACGGCTTGTCGCACCAGAGCGGCAATGTCCTCAATCGTGCCGTTGCCGTCCACGGTGACCCAACGGTGCGGCTCTTGGGCCGCCATATCTAGGTATGCCTGCCGCGTACGCAAATGAAACTCGTCGCCTGCCCGTTCCAACCGGTCTGGGGCATCGGTAAACCGCGAAGCGCCCACCGCTGGGTCAATATCCAAAAGCACCGTCAGGTGTGGCACGAGTCCTTGCGTAGCCCACATCGAAAGATCGCGGATGGACTTAGCCGTCAGCTCTCGCCCTGTTCCCTGGTACGCAACGGACGAGTCAATATAGCGGTCGGTGACCACGAGCGCACCGCGCTCTAGGGCCGGCCGCACGAGCGTGTCAACGTGGTGGGCGCGGTCCGCCGCGTAAAGCAGCGCCTCTGCGTGCGCACCCATGTCCTCGCCGTGCAGCACCAAATTACGCACCTGCTGGCCCATAGTCGTTCCGCCGGGCTCACGGGTGAGGCACAGTTCCACCCCAAGGTGCTCCGCCAACCAAGTACCAAGGAGACGGGCCTGCGTAGTTTTTCCGCAACCGTCGCCGCCCTCAAAGGAAATAAATAGCCCAGTTTGGCTTTGCACTGAAGTAGTCACGGAACAACACTATCGGTTCGCAGGCCCAGTAGGTTGGTTCAACCATGTGGTCTGTGGATGCTCCGCAACTTCCCACATTAATCTCCACGTTTGGGAAGCTGAATCGTGCGTGCTGATTCTAAGAGGAAGCTTAGGCGTTCTTCGCCCTAAATTTGCGAGCCAACCGGGCGATAACAAACCACAGCACCAATACCAAAATGACAACGACAACGATGTTGGACAGCACTCCGCTCCACTGTTCCAAAATTGGCTTGATCGCAGGCCCAAAGGCAAAGCCCAAACCAACCCAAATCCCGTTCCACACGCCAGATCCAAGCGCGGTGTAAAACGTAAACTTGCCCAGAGGCATCCGCTCAATACCTGCGGGAATAGAAATAAACGAACGCACTAGTGGAACACAACGCCCCAAGAGAACGGCCGTTACACCCCACCGGGCAAAGAATTTTTCCGCCCGGTCAAAGTCCTCAAATTCCATGAGAGGAACTTTGCCTACCAGTTTGCGGGTCCTCTCCCTGCCGAGTGCCGCACCAATTGCGTACCAAGCCCAAGCGCCGATGAGCGCACCCAACGTTGCTGCCGCCCACGCTAACCAAGCGCTCATCCGGCCTTCATAGGCCAAGAACCCCGCCGTGGGTAAGACCGCTTCCGAGGGAATCGGCGGAATGAAGGTCTCAATCAACACCGCAAGTCCAACGCCGGTCTCGCCAAGGCTTTCAATCAGGCCTAAGACCCAACCGATAAAACCGTCATACCCCTCGGCAGGGTTCACCTGAGTTCTTGTTACTCCAAGAATGGTTTGAAACATTTCTGCCGGTTTCTCCTGTTTGGATAGCTACTTCTGCCGGGTTGGGCAGAGCCGATTGAAATAAAAATGATGCTGCGCACTGGTTTCTTCCAGATTGCCACTACCCGATGATCTACTACCGGGCGCCATACTTCCACCAGACAGGGCAATCCCTACCGGATCGGTTCGACTCATTCACAATCGTGCCGGGTCTACGGCGATCTGGATAGAAATTCGCCTCAGGGAACAGGCTTGCTCGTTTAGGCTACCTAACGGCTCTAGGACGAACCGAGTTCCGCATCCACGCTGGCTACTGGACCCCCTGGCGGCTGATACCCATGATCGGCCTAACCCTCACTACTGGTCTTGCTGCGCCTGCTGAAGCGCTGCCACAAACTGCTCGGGCTCCTGCGCGCCGTTTACGCCATACTTGCCGTTGAGGACAAAAAATGGCACCCCACGGATCCCAAGGGACGCCGCCTGGGCGATGTCGGCATCGACCTCGGAAAGAAACTCACCGGACTCGAGCACACGCGTGACCTCGTCCGGGTCTAATCCGACCTCAGCCCCAAGGGATACCAACTCCGCAATCTGACCAACGTGGCGCCCCTCAGTAAAGTGGGCTGCCAAGAGCCGCTCGGCCATCTCCACCTGTTTATCCGCCGCCTTAGCGAAGTGAAGCAACTGGTGGGCTTTGCGGGTGTTCGCAGGCTTGAGCTGGTCGTACCGAAACTCCAAGCCGCTTGCCTCAGCTGCCTGGGTAATCTGGTGTTCCATTGCCTTCGCCTCATCCGGGCTGACTCCCATCTTGAGTGCCAGCAGGTATGCGTGCGACTCGGCAACGTCCTCCGGCGTATTGGGCCCAAGCTCAAATGACCGGTACGTAACTGTCACAGGAATACCTGATTGTGCCACGGCTGCTTCGAACTTCTTCTTGCCGATATAGCAAAACGGGCAAGCAATATCAGACCAAATATCAACGGTCACTTTGTCGGTCATGCATCCTCAAATCATTATCGTTAACAAGTCCAAAAACCTCCGGAGGCTGCGGTCACCGGCTGAGGTCCGCCCCTGCAAGGCTAAGGTAGCGCAGACCAAGATGCTTGGAAAACTTCTTTCCGCACAGTCTAAAGGTCCATCTGCGCGCCCATTCAAACTGACCGTTCCCCACCCTAGGAACTAGGCGTTACTGACTGCTTGTACCCGCAATATTTTCGGTCAGTTGCTTTAGTTGCTGTCTTAGCTGGATAAATTCTGCCGTGCTGAGCTGGGTGTCAGCTTCAACTTCAGCCCGGACGAGCGCCGCTGCCTGCTTCAATGCCAGTCCCTGGGGCGTCAATCCAACCACAACTGAACGCTCATCATGGGCGCTCCGTTGCCTTCGAATAAACCCAGCGCCTTCGAGGCGTTTCAGCAGCGGCGAAAGCGTACCCGAGTCAAGGCCCATCTTTGCGCCAAGTGCCGCGACCGTTTGTAAGTCCCGCTCCCAAAGACTCAACATGGCCAGGTACTGGGGGTACGTGAGGCCAAGATTTGCCAGCAACGGGCGGTATGCTCCGGTCACTGCCTTGGACGCGGTATACAGGGTGAAGCAAAGCTGATCACTCAGCCGCGCGTGTGCGAGATCGTGGGGATCGGTTTTCGCTTCTCTCTTTGCTACCGAAGCCGCATCTCCTGATGACGCATCTAACGAAGCTTCGCTAAGAGAAGTCGCACTTGACGGTGCCTCGCCTAACGATGCCACATTCAACGATCCCATATCTTCTGACGCCAAGTTTCCCGATGCCGCACCAGATCTCGTTTGCCGCTGCGTTTCGGCATCGTGGGTTACTAGCGCAGATCCCGCAGACTCAGCACCTGGTGTTGCGCCCTGAGTACCAGCGTCTTCAGGCTTGGTATCGCTTCTGTACATGTTTTACGTCCCCCCACCGTTTGACTTGTCCCCACCGGTCATCTCTCCGGTCATCAATCCTACAAGTTTGACCACCATCACTTTAAGTTGTGTACAATCTAATTGTACACGGCCCAATTTGGGCGCTGCGGATGAAGGAGAAAATCATGTCAGATTCATGGCTACCCACTCTGATCACCACGACCCCGGAGGAAGGCTTCAACCTCGCGGTAAAGATGTCACGAATTGGCGTTAAGGTTACCCAACCCTCAGCCGAAGTGCGAGATCGTTTACGCGCAGAGTATGCCGAAAACGCGGACAGCCTCACCGCCGCGTCCCAGGTTATCGCCATCAACTTCCAGACCGTGTCAGCTGCCAACAACTACTGGCGTTAACCCAAAGCCTGGCCATTCTCGGCCCGTGCCGCTCCCAGCGTTTGTGTCCCGCGGAAGAAGGCTATCAATCCTGCAATTCACTTGTTTGCAGAGAATAGCCACTTAGAACACCGACGTTGGCTGCTCACTTTTATGGCGGATGCTTACAGTCAATGTGCGCGCATTGACTGCCCCGTCGTAAGTGCCCAGGGCACGAGCCGGGGGTGATCAGTTATGACCTATTTTCGCGTCTCACAGCCCGGCAAGAGCAGGCTCAAGCACCGAAAACTGGGATAGAATGGGTTCCATGGTTGCACCTCGCAACTATGGAATTTGTCTGGGAACGCTACGGCCGCCCCATTAATAATGCTCATGGACGGTAAGGAGCGATCATGTCTGTTTTTCGTAGGAAGCAGAAGGAATCCGCAACTCCGGGCGCCAAGAGCAAAGGATTACGTTTCTCCGAGAGGCTGCTACCCGTATTTGGCCCAGCCCAGGTAGGAGATTCAACCACTCCGATTCGCCCCACCACCGGGGATGAAGACGCCCGCGAGGAAGCACTTGAACTCGAACTCGTGCGCAAAGTTGGGGCTGACGGCACGACTTATCTAGTCAGTGCACGCGACACCTAAACCGCGTTTTTGCAAACTAAGTTTCCAGTGCAAAAAGTCTTGCTGGATGACCAAACGCCACGTCGGCATTTAGGTCAACCAGCAAGACTTCCTTGTTTTCTGAGCGTCTAAGACTGTTTGCATTGCGCACGGGCCGTTTTGCATTGGTCCCGGGGCCTTGCACTAGTCAGGGTTCAGTACGCAAGACGATGCGTAACTCATCCCCAGTTCAACAATGCCCGCGGGACCTGATAGGACTTCGCGGGATTTAGCGCAAGCCTTACTCTCCCGGGTACACCACTGCGGCTTGTTGACGGACCTGATCCATCGTCGCCATGACATCGAGCGTATTTTGCCAGGTCATCAATGGGCTCTCGGTCAGCCCGGCAGCAACACAACGTGCCAACTCGGCCGCTTCAAACTCAAGCCCAAGGATGTCATCGCGTTCATAACGGCTAACTTCACCCGTGTACATGATGACTTCGAAGCTGGTGGGGGAATAGAAGTTCCCAGCGATATCAATCCGCCCCTTGGTCCCCATGATTGACGCCGTCGTTGGCGTGCGTGACCACAAGGTGGTGTGTAGCAGCGCTTGAGCTTTCCCAGCATATTCAAAGATCATGGCAACTTGGCCGTCAACCACGTCCTGAGTCAGTTCACTACGGGAGGTAATTGATTGCGGGACGCCTAGGAAGTCATGGGCAAACGACACGGGGTACACGCCAAGGTCTAGCATTGCCCCACCCGCTAACTCTGGGTTGTAGAGCCGGAACTCACGGTCGTAAGCGAAGTATTGCCCGTGATCTGCCGTAAGCGTCAGAATTTCTCCGATCTCGCCCCGGTTGATCAGGTCATGCACGGCTGCAATGTGCGGCAAGAACCTGGTCCACATGGCTTCCATGACAAAAACGCCACGGGCCTTTGCGGCATCGAGAATATCCTGCGCTTCACCAAAATTGCGCGTGAACGCTTTCTCGACCAGCACGTGCTTACCTGCGTTGATGGCCAACAATGCGTGTTCACGGTGGTGGGAGTGGGGTGTGGCCACGTAGATTGCATCGATGCTGGCATCTGCAACGAGGTCCTCATAAGAACCATAGATCGCAGCTTCCGATGCCCGATCACCAAGGTTTTTAGCGGCAAATTCCTGCGCTCGGGCAGCGTCACGTGAGCCAACAGCGGCGATGGTTGAGTTGGTCCGCTGTGTCACTGCAGTGGCAAATGCGGAGGCAATGCCACCGGCCCCCAAGATGCCCCAGCGAATAGCGGGCGCCTGCTTGGGATCCGGGGTCAGGCCGGTAGTCAGAGCTGAAGGTAGAACTGAAGGTAGTGTCGACATGCGCCTAATTTAGCGCACATTTCATACTTTGGTCCTGTAAAACGGACCGCTTCTTGACATGGAAGATGCTACCTACGGATTGGGCCTACTCCGCACTGTCATTTAGCGTCCGGAGTAGCCCCAATTCCGCGAACCCTTAAATCGTTGTTGTTGCTTCCGAGTATTCGAGGCGCCCAGCACGTGGCCGCACACCCTCTTCACTAGCATGACCTAGGTTTACAACGGCGAGCGCCCGGTGCCCACTGGTTGCATGGAAAGTTTGGTCAATTGCTTCAGCAGTAAAGCCGGTCATTGGGCCAGCATCCAGCCCCACCGCGCGGGCCGCCAAAATGAAGTAGCCCACTTGAATCCAGGCGCTCTTTTGAGCCATACCCTCACGGACCTGGGTATTTGATTCAAAGAACGGCTGTTGCTCAATTGCATGAGGTGCGGTCAGGCCAATGTGACGGTGCCAGTTTTTGTCTACGCTAAGGATCGCAGAGATGGGGGCCGCCAAAGTTTTGGCCTTGTTACCGTCGTTCATGCCCGCAACCAGCTTTTCCCGCGCCTCCTGTGAGCGAACCCAAGTAATACGCAGTGGCTGGCTGTTCATTGCGGTTGGCGCCATCTTCATGAGGTCGTAGACGGTTTCAAGCTCCCGGTCAGTGATCTCTTGGTCCGTAAACGCGTGGGCGGTGTGTGCCCGCAGGAACAACAGGTCCACCGCTTCTTGTCCAACCGTCGTTTCCAGTTCTGCAACCGCACTCAAGGAAATGCCCACCTAACTCCGCCAAAGCGAATACTTTAATCTTCAACTACCCCATTTAAGGTATCCCGGGGCGGGGGCTCTTTGCTAGGAGGGTTGGGCGTAATCTTGCTCACCTGAGCCGGGCTGGAGTGGCCACATAAGGCACGCGGATGCCGCGCACGAGCACTGGGTTGTGCCATGAGGCCATGCTGAACTGACTGTTGGCCCAAAACCATGAGTCCTGCTCAACTGACCTTTACCCAGCAACGGAGGGCCAAGACTGACGAGCCAAGCAATAATAGCGGGCAAGCCGAGTGCTGACACCTGAAATTACGAGGTATATGTGACACCTGCAATCGTGAGGTTTAACAGCAGCGTACCCGGATCGTCAGTAAACAGCCTGAGTGCAGGGGGTAAACCGGCCTGCACCCAGACCTGTTACTTAGATTAACCTGCCGGGCCTCGCAGCATCGGTAATCCTTGAATTATTATGGATTTGTTGTCAGCACTTTTGGCACCGCGACCAGGGTCCCGTACCGGTGCGCAGTCACTGATATTGCCTGCTCCCGAAGGTATGTCAGCCCGGTGACTCTTCCCGACACCAACACATCACCGTGAAAAACCGTTGTTTCTACGCCGGCAGTTGCAGCTAGTTCCTCGCGAAGAATTCTGCCTTCCTGCGGTTGCACGGCGGTCATTGACCCGTGCGATGCTGTGGCTACGGCACCAACTGTCGTGGCATTAGCAGTCGTGGCATTAGCAGTCGTGGCATTAGCAGTCGTGGCACCAACAGTCGTGGCGTTAGCAGTCGTGGCACCTAGCAGCTGGCTACCCGGCCAAATGAGCCGGGCCCGGTCAACCGCTGGCAATTTCCACCCACCGGCCTCGGAATCACCGGTGGGCGTATTGAGAACAACCCCAATATCCAGGCTGGTTAAGGCCTCAACGAGTTGCTGTGTGACGACCTCACTCGGGCCGTGCACCTCTAACCGTCCACCCGCCAACACCCCTGCAGCAACCTCACGAATCAGTTGCACTTGGGCCAGCGCACACCAATGTTCGTCCGCCAATTGGCTCTCCCGGCCAGCAACACAGATAGATACGGGTACCGGCAGGTAACGCAGCACGTTTGCTTGGGATCGCAGACCTGATACGTCCCGTGTTCGCCCAAATTCTTGGCGCCACGCTTCAACATCGCTGAGCAGTGCTGTCCCCAGCCAGTTCATCAGGTCATGTTCAAATATGCACCTAGCTACCGCGAAAAGACCTTGCACCTTTGGATCCAACTCATCGACTGCAAGGGGCACGATTTGCCGCGGAGTCTCCGTGTTCCACGAATCAGGGTGCGAATCTCGCCAAGTGCCTAACCCAATCAAATAATTTGGTCCGCCCGCCTTGAACCCTGCACCAACGGCCGATCGTTTCCAGCCACCAAATGGTTGCCGCCGCACAATTGCTCCGGTTATGGTTCGATTGATGTAAAGGTTTCCCGCCTCGATTCTTGTAAGCCAGTGATCCATCTCATCGAGATCCAGCGTATGCAGGCCCGCGGTCAGCCCGTATGGTGTGCCATTTGCCCACTCAATTGCCTGATCAAGAGTCTCTGCCTGCATGATGCCTAAAACCGGACCAAATACCTCTGTTTGGTGAAATTCCGTTCCGGGTGCCACCCCAACTTTGATGCCCGGCGACCACAGGTTTACACCCGTAAACGTAGTAATCCGCCGAGGTCGCAGCACCCAGCGCTCCGCGTGTCCTCTTGGATCCCAGCGTTCTAACTGTTGTCCAAGAACTTCCGTCTGGTGGTTATGGATGTTGCCATGTTCCCCGGGAGCAGCGGCATCAGTTCCATGAGCCTCGGTATGGATTCCAATAGCTTCGGTTTGGTCGCCAGGAACATCGGCTTGGTCACCTGCGGCATCGGCCGTTGCTGCTCGCACCGGTACACCTTGCATTGAAGATTCGGCTCCCACTGAATTAGTTGGCAGAAGACCCAATGCACGGGCAAGTTTGCCCTCGGGAGCCGCAATAAGCGGCCCAACTATGGACCGTGGATTACTTGGTGGCCCCACGGGAAATGACGCTACGGCATCGAGAAGTTGGTTCCTAAACCGCACGGACTCCCCCGCGCTACCCACCAAGATCAGCAGCGACGCAGCCGAGCATTTTTGCCCCGCGTGGCCAAAAGCAGATAGCGCCACATCTTGGGCAGCAAGATCAAAGTCCGCGTGCGGCGTGACAATCATGGTGTTCTTGCCGCTGGTCTCCGCGTGTAGCTCGGCCCGAGGGTTCAACTTTCGGAACAGTCCGGCCGTTTCGTAACCACCCGTCAGCAAGATCTGATCAACTGCCCGGTGGCCCACCAGATACGATCCCAGGTCTCGCTCATCCACAATAACCAGTTGAACTACCTCGCGTGGCACTCCCGCATCCCACAAAACCTGCGCCAGAACCGCCCCGCACCGTTTCGCTTGCCCCGCCGGTTTGAGAATCACCGCTGACCCCGCCGCAAGTGCTCCCACAACGGAACCTGCGGCAATCGAGATGGGAAAATTCCATGGTGGCGCCACGACCGTCACCCTGTGCGGCACAAACTCTGCACCCTCGACCCGGTCCAGTTCTTGCCCCAGCCCCGCGTAATACCCAGCAAAGTCGACCGCCTCGCTCACCTCAGGGTCACCCTGGTTAAGGGTCTTGCCGCATTCGCTGGCCATGACCTCAAGCAGCAACGCCCGGCGCTGATCGAGCATCGTGGCAACACGTTCCAGTATTTGCGCTCGGCTAGCACTGCCCAGCGCCCACCATTTTGGCCCGGCTAGCTGGGCCTGCGTCACGACAGTTTCAAGCTTGGTTTGGTCGGTAATCGTATTTGCCTCAACTACATCGGCCCCCGCGTGGCTTGCCGGAATGGCCCGGTAGATGCGGTCCGCCCACGCCTGATTGGCGGGAAGGTCGGGCTCGGTATCGGCGCAGTTGGTGAAGGGCTTCTCGATGCCCCAGCTGATTCCAGCCGCATCGAGTGTGCCAGCAGCGGACAGCAAGTCCGCAGATGACCGAGTTTCCGAGGGTGGCAAGGCGCCAGTGGGAGACACGGGGACCATGACGGACTCAGCATCAGTTAGAAACGCACCGCCAGTAGGGCCCAATGCTCCCTGCCCACTATGCGTAGTGTCCGGTGGAAAGTCCCCGGAACTTGTTAACTCAGTTTGGCCCCCCTCACGGTCCTGCGCGCGAAAAGTTTGCGTTTGCGTAATGGACCGTACGCCGCGCATGGACTGTCTAAAGCGACGCTCTTCCCGGTCGAATAGGTCGGGGCGGTGAGCCAAATCCCAAACGGAAGACATAAAGTTTTCGGGGCTGGCCCCTTCTTCAAGGCGACGTACCAGGTATGACAGAGCGGCATCGAACTCGACCGGGTCTACTACGGGCACGTAGAGCCGGAGTCTGCCAGCATCTTGACTGATCGCTTTGGCTAGGGGCGTTGCCATTCCGTGGAGCATCTCAAATTCAACGTGCGCCGCTACCCCACGCTGCTGAGCCAAGAGATGGGCCAAGGCAGTATCAAAGATGTTGTGTCCTGCAATCCCCACGTGCACGTTAGCTATATTCTCGGGCCGCAGGGCGTATTCCATCAGGGCTTTGTACGCGGAGTCCGTTGCTTGTTTGTTGGGCCATACCGGCGATTCCCAACCGTGTAACTCAGCATCCACTAACTCCATAGGCAGATTGGCCCCCTTAACCAAACGCACTTTGATTGGCGCCCCTCCGCGCGTAACCCTGTCCCGAGCCCAAGCCTGCAAAAGCTCCATGACCCCAAAAGCATCCGGTAGGTAAGCCTGAAGCACTATTCCCGCGTGCACGTTGCTGAATTCAGGGTCATCCATGAGCCGGGTGAACACCTCGAGCGTCAAATGCAGGTCCTTGAATTCCTCCATGTCAAAGTTGATGAACTTGCCACCGTTAACTTCCCGCAAGAGCGGCCGCATCCGTGCGCAGATTTCATCGGTCACCTGCCTGCTTGCCCACCTATTATGCGGAGCTACGATTGCCGAGATCTTGACGGAAACATATGCAACATCCACTCTGGCCAGGAGCGTACGGATCCCGGTAAGCCTGCGGTTAGCCTCTCGCTCCCCCAAGACGGCCTCACCCAAAAGATTGATGTTGAGCGCGTTGCCATCTTGTTGGAGTCTTTCTAGAGCCTTGCCCAAGGCCTGCGGTGATGAGTCCACAATGAGGTGACTAACGAGGGCTCGCAGCGTCTTGCGCGCACTACCCACAACTAGGCCAGGTGCCATGTGACCCGCTAGACCACCTAATTCGAGCGCGCCCTTGAGGGGAATCTTTAGGGAACTCGGTAGAAGCTCCGGGATATTGTTTGCCAGAACTTTGAGGTTTTGCGCCGCGATCCGATCATCTTGGGGGCGCACCACTCGGTCCACAAAGTCAACGGCAAATGCCAACCCGCCCGGCACTCGGAGTAACGTTTCAAGACGCTTTGCGGCAGGGCTGAGCGCGTAACGAGTAGACCTGTGCGCCCAACGATGGGCAAGGTCGACCGCTCTCGTTGCGAGAGCCTCCAGCTCTCCAACCTGCGCTTCCCAACCACTCGTATGTGTCATGACAAAGCCGCTCCCAGAAAGACCCCGGGATCATCCCCGGTCCTTCCAGTATGCGGCTTTGTTGCACTACTGTCCTGCCAAATATTTCCAGCAAACCCACCGTTTAGTTAGAGACCTGGCAGCGGTCCACCTCTTGCCTCACGGCAGGGCTGGATCGCCTACCGGCAGGGTAAGAAATGTTCCGGCACAGCCCCAAGTTACCTTGGCTGAGCCAGCTACCTGCTACTCGGTCGCCGGTGTCTTCGCTTCAGATGCGGCAGCTTCCGATGCCGCAGACTTCTTGGCCGCTGTCTTCTTGGCAGCAGCTGTCGTAGTGGCTGTCTTCTTCGCGGCGGTAGTCTTGGCCGCCGTAGTTTTGGTAGCAGCAGTTTTGGTAGCAGTCTTCGTGGCCGTTGCCTTAGCTGTCGCTGTCTTAGTGGCAGCAGTCTTAGTGGCAGCAGCCTTGGTCGTCGTCGCCTTTTTGGCCGGAGCCTTCTTAGCCGGGGTCTTCTTGGCTGCGGCGGCCTTGGTGGTCCGCTTAACCGGTCCCTTGGCCCGCTTCTCCGCTAGGAGCTCTACCGCCTGATCAAAGGTAATCGACTCAACCGAGGCATCCTTTGGCAAGGTCCGGTTGGTCTTGCCATCGGTCACGTACGGCCCAAAGCGACCGTCCTTGACCACAATTGGCTTCTCCGAGGTTGGGTCAATGCCCAGCTCCTTGAGCGGCGCCGCCGCGGTTGCCCCACGGCCTCGCTTAGGCTGCGCATAAATTTCCAGCGCCTCTTCAAGCGTGATGGTCAGCAACTGCTCTTCAGACGTGATCGTACGCGAGTCCGTGCCCTTTTTCAGGTATGGTCCGTAGCGGCCATTTTGGGCTGTGATCTCAACTTCGGTTTCTGGGTCTACTCCAACGACGCGCGGCAACGAAAGCAGTTCAAGCGCCGTCTCAAGAGTCATGGTGTTGAGCGAGTGCGACTTAAACAGTGATGCCGTGCGCGGCTTTGGCAGAGCAGCCTTGGCACGCTTCAGCGCGGCCGCAGACAGCCCCTCCTCAAACTCCGGCTCCGGTAGGACCTCGGTTACATACGGACCAAAGCGACCGGTCTTGGCCACAATCGGGTTCCCTGAAACCGGGTCTACGCCCAGTTCGTTGTCTTCTGCGCCCTGGGTTTCAAGCAGTTCCCTGGCCTTGGCCACGGTCAACTCGTCCGGGGCCACTTCCTCAGGAACCGATGCCCGTGGCGGATTCTCACCCTCGGCAACCTCAACTGAGGTGTCCTCAACGTATGGACCGTAACGGCCCACCCGCAGGGTCAGCCCCTCACCAATTGGGACCGAGTTGATATCCCGAGCGTCAATCTCACCCAAGTTATCAACCAGTTCGCGCAGGCCAACACGGTCCTTGGTCTCCGAGTGGGCACCAAAGTAGAACTCGTTGAGCCAACCGGTGCGATCGGTTTCCCCGGACGCAATCTCGTCCAGGTCGCTTTCCATTGCGGCGGTGAAGTCATAGTCAATGAGTTGCCCAAAGTGGTCCTCGAGCAAGCGAATAACGGCAAAGGCCACCCAGGAAGGCACGAGCGCTTGGCCGCGGCTCAACACATAACCGCGGTCCTGAATGGTCGAAATTGTCGATGCGTACGTGGACGGACGGCCAATGCCGCGTTCTTCGAGTGCCCGCACAAGGGACGCCTCGGTGTACCGGGGCGGCGCGGCCGTGGTGTGGCCATCGGCTGCGAGCTCCGCGGTTGCCAGTGGGTCGCCCTGCTCCATCTGCGGCAGGCGGGCATCGTCATTCTTCTTTGCCGCGTCATCAGCGTAACGCTCGATGTCCCGGCCTTCTTCATAGGCGGCAAGGAATCCGCGGAAGGTAATAACAGTTCCCGATGCCCCAAACACTGCCTCACGCTTGGCGCCGGACGCGTCGGTTCCGTTTACACCAATACGTACGGACGCGGTTGATCCGCGGGCATCAGCCATCTGGGAAGCAACGGTGCGCTTCCAAATAAGTTCATACAGCTTGAACTGGTCACCGGACAGCACACCGGCCACCTGGGCCGGGGTACGGAACGAATCTCCCGCTGGGCGGATCGCCTCGTGTGCTTCCTGAGCGCCCTTAGCCTTGGACGCGTACAGACGCGGCTTAGCCGGCACAAATTCTGCCCCGTACAATTCTGCGGCCTGACTACGGGCCGCAGAAATAGCCTGCGTGGACAGGACCGGAGAGTCCGTACGCATATAGGTAATAAAACCGTTCTCATACAGGCCCTGCGCGGTGCGCATGGTCTGCTTTGAGGACATACGGAGCTTTCTCGATGCCTCCTGCTGGAGCGTCGAGGTGGTGAACGGTGCCGCTGGGCGACGCGTATACGGCTTCGTTTCCAGGCTCAGCACCTCGGCTGGCTGGTCCGTCAGTGCAGCTACCAGGCTGCGTGCCTGCGCCTCATCGAGGTGCGTCACGCCCTTAGTCTTGAGCTGACCCAAATCATTGAAGTCACGACCGGTGGCCACCCGCTCGCCATCTACCTGCGTGAGCTTTGCCGTAAACGCGGTTCCGGTATCGGCCCCCGTAGTTGCCGTAAATTCTCCCGAGATATCCCAGTAGTTTGCCGGCACAAACGCCATGCGCTCGCGCTCGCGCTCAACAACGAGGCGAGTGGCAACCGACTGAACGCGTCCCGCGGAAAGGCCCTGGCGGACCTTACGCCACAGAACCGGAGAAACTTCATAACCGTACAGGCGGTCCAAAATACGACGGGTCTCTTGGGCATCCACGAGGCGCTCATCGAGGTCGCGCGTGTTCTCCAAGGCGCGTTCAATGGCTTCCTTGGTGATCTCGTGGAACACCATGCGCTTGACCGGCACCTTCGGCTTGAGCGCCTCAAGCAAGTGCCACGCGATGGCTTCACCCTCGCGGTCCTCATCAGTTGCCAAGTAAAGTTCGTCTGCATCCTTGAGCAGACGCTTCAGCTCGGTGACCTTTTTCTTCTTATCCGCGTAGACCTCGTAGTAGGGGGTGAACCCGTTTTCAACGTCGACCGCGAAGCGCCCGTAAGGGCCCTTCTTCATATCAGTGGGCAACTCAGAGGGCTGCGGCAGGTCACGGATGTGCCCAACGCTCGCTTCAACCTCGTAGTCATCGCCCAGAAAGTTAGCGATGGTGCGCGCCTTAGCTGGCGACTCCACAATGACGAGTTTGCGCCCAACGGACATGAAGGATCCTGCTTCCACTAACGAGTATCGATCTGTGCAACCTTAAGGTATGCAACCTCATGGTTAGAGTATCTGGTCCCTAACCCGCACGTATTGGCCAATATATACCCCAGCCACAAGTGACCTTAGCGTATCCGCGTAGTGGCCTGACGCAAAAGGAGCAAAACTGTGAACACCAACGCACTGAGAGCTACCGTCGCACTGACGCTTCCAAGGTAGGCGTCAACCTGCTGGTCATATGTAATTACTTGGTCTAGCTGAATGGCTTTGTGGGCCCCTTGGAACTGCCAGATTGCAAGCCCACCGGCAGCAATAGCGACTATACCTAAGGCACCTGCCGCGGCTGGTAACCAACTACCACTGCGCTGTTCTACGGGGTCAGCACCCCTACGCGTAGCAAATACACACACTAACGCACCCCACGCGCAGGTGACCAAAATCGCAGCAAGCACATCGCTCATTCGGTGCCATTGACCTACCAGAGTGGAAACTCCCATGGCAGCGGTGAACCCCGACCCTACGATCGCTGCAAACGGACGCCAGGCCCGTGGCGCCGCGAGCAAGAGTGCAACGCCCGTTGCCGCCGCAACCGTGGTGTGTCCCGATGGCAAGGTATTGGCTGGCCCCCACGTCACATCAAAATCAGGGCGGCCCAGCGTCGCCTTGACCACCTGAGTCGTAATATTTGCGCCGGCTACAACCGCAACCACTTGGGCGGCTAGCACCCAGCGTTTCTGGATCAACGCAATTGCACCAATTACCAAAATGGAAAGCACAATGTAGGTGATGGAAACGGTATTTAAGATTGAGCTAGCAATGCCCCAAAGGTGCTGCTTGCCGTACACGGCCCCTTGAAAGGCTGCGTTATCGAGTTTTTGGCCGTCGACGGTGTTTACAAAGTAAAACCAGATAAGCACTACGAGCGCTGCGCTCCCCACCACCGTGGCCTGCGCAAACACGCGCGCCACCTCTGCCCACTTGTTGTTGTGGGCGCTGACATTGGGATCGAATTGGTTCATTAACACAGCCCTACGGTAGAACACCGATGTGCAAATTACGCAAACATCGTCTGGTTTTTCTCAACTGCTTTGGTACGGAACTGAACACCCGGCAACCCATGGTGGGGTACCGGGTGCCAGGAAGATTACCTGTTGCTTGCGCTAATTCGCTGCGACAGCCTTCGCACCGGACTTCTGACGAATAAACTTGGCTGGCAAGTTTGGACCATCCCACACGAGCATGATGCCCCACACCAGAGCCGCAAGTGGTACGGAAAGAACCGCCCCAAGAATGCCAGCCGTGATCGTTCCTGCGGTCAAGGCCAGCAAGATGACCAGTGGGTGCAAACTCAAAGAACGCCCCATGACAACGGGTTGCAGGAAGTTGCCCTCAAGTTGGTTCACCAAAACCACGACACCAATAACAAAAAGCGCCTCTAACGGACCATTAGATACCAAGGCTACGAGTGCCGCCAAGGTGCCGGCAACTGTCGCTCCAACCAGTGGAATAAACGACAGCAAGAAGACCAAGAACGCGAGCGGTAGCGCCAGCGGAACTCCAATGAGTATCAGACCGATGTAGATACCGAGCGCATCGACCGCCGCGACGGTGGCCGTTCCACGAATGTAATGACCAAGCACGGATACCGCCTTGTCACCCACCCGAACGCCACGCTCATAGGCGGCACCGTGGAACGGACGCAACAGGAATTCCCAGATCTGGCGGCCGTCCTTGAGGAAGAAAAACAGCACCACAAACATCAAGACCATACCGGTCAAAAAAGTTCCCGTGGCTGAAATCCCGGCTACCGCGGAACTTCCAAAGCTACTGGAGGTGAGGAACTTGATAACGGTTTGTTTAAAACTCTCCAGCTGTTCGGGGGTGACCTCGATTGGCATACCCTCAAATAGATCCTGTAGCTCGTGGAATCCCTCAATTGCGGAGTCTGCCAATTCCGACCATTGGTTACGGACCGCGTTAACAATCAGCGTCAGTACACCACCAATTACTATCCCAGCACTCAGTAAAGCGGTCACTGCTGCCAGTGCCGGCGGGAACTTCCAACCACGAAGGACCCGGATGACCGGCGACAGCGCAGCGGCAAGGATCAGCGCGATCATGATGGGAATGACTACGAGCGACAAACTACGGCCTAGCAGCACCAGCAACACAATGATCGCCAAAATAGCCAACGTCTGCATACTACGGGTGGCCAGCATCCCCATACCGTCGCGCCACGGCGACGACTTTTTATGCGCAGACAGGTGTGCCTGGTCGGCTCGCTCAGCCGCACCCAGTGCAGAAGCATCCGCTGCCACACCTACAGCCGCAGAATCTGCGGCACCAGAAACGTTTGCAGCGTCGCCGGTAAGATTTCCTGCTTCCCCATCCGGAGATACTTCTACTACCGCACCGTCCCTGGCGGGGACGGCCGGTTCGGTACTGTCTTCAGATCGAGGGCTCATGCTGGCTCCGAGTTAGTGAGAGATTAGTTCTTGCCTAGTTATACAGGACATTACTGTCCGACGAGCAAGCCATCGGTGACTAGACCACGGATGTCCGGGAACAGTTCCGTTGCAAGTTCAGTCAGGTCCACTTCAAACAGCATCGTAATCGCACCAAGAATCTGCCCCACCGTCAGTTCTCCATCGCAGGCCCCAACCAATCCGGCCAAAGTGGTACCCGCTTGAATCGCTCGGCCAAACCCATGGCCCTGGCGAATGATAATAATGTTCGGGTCCTGGGCGCCGGGAGTGTAGAACCGTTCCTCGGTGACGTCCGATGCCACCACGAGGCGCTGCTGGGCCAGTTCTTGATCGGTCAAGGCACTCACCCAATCGTGTGCCGCAATGCTCGCGGCGATTACCGGTCCCAGCGGTTGCGCTACGGTTCCGGTAGCTTCCTCGAGGCGACGCATAGGCTGTGGGTGGTTGGCCGCTTCGGTCTTGGAAACGGCAGGCTTACGCAGCACCACAATCCCAAAGCCGATGGCCTCAACCGAGCGGGACGCAAAGTCATCGAGCCAGGCCGAGTACGTGGCCGCATACCCTTGTGGGTCTCTGTCCTCGGTGGTTCCGCCGTCACGAATCCAGGTCTCTGCGTACCGCGCTGGGTCTAACAGTTCGCGCTGAATCACCCAGGCATCGAGAGGTCCGTGTGCCGCCTCCGCCTCATCCAGCCACTGGCTGATCCGGGTGTGCCACTGCTGACCGTGCTGAATCTCCCAGTTGCCCAGCAGGTAAGCGCTACCACCCGGATTCAGCACGCCGCCCAAGTCAACAATCAGGTTGTGGACAATATCGTCTCCCGCCGCACCACCATCGCGGTACTCGTACTGCGGCAGCACGTCACCCTCCTCGGTGCGCGGAGTGATGACAAACGGAGGGTTAGAAACTACGAGGTCAAAGCGCTCGCCCGCAACGGGCTCGAGCATGGAGCCTTCCCGCAGGTCTAGGGTGATCTCGTTGAGGGCAGCGTTAAACCGCGCAAACTCAAGAGCCCGTGCTGACAGGTCGGTCGCCACAATTTCTTGGGCATGCCGGGCCGCATACAGGGCCTGGATCCCGCTGCCCGTGCCAAGGTCGAGCACCCGTGAAACCGGGGTACGCGCCGTGACCTGAGCAAGAGTTAATGATGCCCCACCGGCTCCCAGCACGTGGTCCGATTGGAGTGCGCCTCCCGTTGCCAACTCGCTGAGATCGGAGGCCAACCACCAATCAACCGAGCCCTGAGAATCGGTTGAGCCATGCGGGTGGATCTCGATCAGAGCCTTCAGCATGGGTTCTCTGGGGTCTTGCAGCTGGGATGACGCCGGTTGGGAAGACGAAGGCTCGCTCACACGTGACTCGGTCCCCAGCTCATCCTCGACAGAGCGCACATTCTCTTGGGTGCGTGCTGTCTCATTGGTGGGCGCAGCCTCGAGCGTAGACGCAATCTCAGGGGACGTTTCTGCCCTCGAGACCTCGGCAACGAGGTTCATGGCCTGCGCTCCTGTAACCGTAAGCTTCCCAAACGCCGCGGCGGCCGCCGAGTAAGTGACCGGTTGGCCCAGGACAAACAACTTGATCAACGTGGCCGTGGGCTCTTCATTGCCAGCGAGCGCCCGCAGGGCCGGAAGGGTTTGTTCTCGGTGCAGGGCCTCGTTTGCTAGGCCTCCCAGAACCTCGCCCACCCCATCAACCGTAAAATTCGCGGACATGAGGTCCGCGCGGAGTAGGTCAAGGTCTTTGGTGATTGTGGGAACCGGGTGCGTTGTCATGCCCCCTATTTTGGCGCATCTTTGGGCTCGTGTGTGCCAACCTCGACTGTGACGGGTAAATGATCGCTAGCGCGTGCGGTCAGTGGAGTAGACCAAACCCGGTAGTTCTGCATAGAAAAGTGGGCCCCCACAAAGATCGCATCGATGCGGCGTTTGGGTTTGCGGGCCGGAAAAGTACCGCGCTCCCGCCCATCTTGCTGGGACGTTAGTGCGGCATCGTGAAGCTTTTGGCCCAAAGCTAACCACGTGGGGCCGCCGGGGCTCTTATTAAGATCTCCCGCAATGATGCAGCGCTCAGGTCCTAACTTTTGGGCGGCGTGCATGATTATGTTGCGGTGCTCGCGGCGTTCGCGCTCGTTCAAACTCAGGTGCATGCTAAACACCACTAGGTCGCCAAGATCGACGGCGCAGATTCCACGCCGGGAAGGGAACTTTGGTAGCAGCCAGGTCAGCCGCCATGGCAGTCCCCGCTTAATCACCTCTTTGACTCGCGGTGCGAGCTCAGGGCGCACAAACAACGCGGTGCTGCCACTGTTGCCCGGCCAACCGCCCGTGGCAACGCAGACCATCCCCGTTTGCCGGGCGAACGCCCTGGTTTGGTGTCACCCCCGTTACCAATCCCGCTTGCGGGGTTATGCTCGAAAGAACGACCGGAGGTAACGATGCTTACATTTGGAATGCCGTCACACCTAGATTTTTCAGTGACCGATGTGGAAGCCAGCGCCGCCTGGTACGCCACCGTTTTCAAACTCCGCCGGCTCAAACGTGTGGATCTTGATAACCGGACGGTGATCATGCTGATCCACCCGGGGACCGGCCTGATCTTTGGTCTCAACCAGCACAGCACCATCCCGGTCCCCGTCTTTGATGACCGCAACGTGGGGTTAGACCATATTGGGTTTGCCGTGGAAAAACGGGAGGGTCTCGATGCCTGGCAACGCCACCTTGCAGAGCTAAACGTGGTCCATAGCCCGGTGGCTGACACCCCAAACGGCGCCGCCATGGTCTTTCGGGATCCGGATAACACTCAGCTCGAGTTCTGGTGGACCCGCCCCCGGTAGCATGGCGCCGGCGCAACTCTCCAGTAGTTTGGCCCACAAATCAGGGGGTTAATTGGGCCGATCTTCTGGAAAGTTGGGCTCTGCCGCGCAGGACTAGCACTGCGACTGAATAACTTGTGCCTCATCCGGCGCCACCGCTGCCGCCCTGTATGCTGCGAGCGCCTGGGTATATTGCGGGGTTGTCCCCTGTGCGCGCACTCGTTGGACGACAAAATCGGTCACCCCAAGGCTGGTGACTCGCTCATTGATCTCAAGTACGTCGTCTTCGTTCAGAACCAACGGGTCGAGGGTAGTGCGCACCTGGACGGAAACACCGGCGCCAAGAAGCATCCGTAAGCTGCGCATTGGTCCGTTGTCATCCCTAGCCACTCCCGTGACCGCCTGGTACTTGGCCGCAGTTGCCTTGATGTCCAAGCCAACCCAGTCCACTATGGGCAAGAGCGGTTCCAAACGAGTGGGGTATGCACCGCTCGTGTGCAGGCCAATTGCGAAGCCCATTTCTTTCACCCGGGCCATGGCATCCACTAGGGCATGCTGGCGCGTAGGCTCACCACCAGAGAAGATGACGCCGTCGAGTAGGTTAGCGTGCTTTTTCAAGTGCGCGACAACGTCTGCCCAGGCCACCACTCCGGGTGTCCGCGGATCAATAATGTCAGCGTTGTGGCAGTACCCGCACTTCCACGGGCAGCCCTGTAGTAACAAGATGGCGGCAAGTTTGCCGGGCCAATCACGTGTCGAATACGGCTCAAATCCAGCGACCTCGAGCCGTTCAGCAGACCTAGTCAGTTCTCGCACTCGAATCTACCTGGACTCTCTTGGCGGTTCTCTAGAGGCGATGTCCCACAGTGGCAAGGTTGTTTACTCTAGATGTTCCATTATTCGCTGCGTGGCCGGAACATGCTTGGGACCAAAGCCCTCACGGTTGGTCATGGTGCTGGCGGAGGCACCGCCTACGCCGAGATAACCATGCGCCGGAACCCGGGTTGCGTGTGCAAACCTTGGTGACCGCGTGAAGTAATAAAAGAAAATTTCCCATAGCACTTGCGAACTGGCCGTGGGGTTCGTACCGTCAAAGGTAAGGGAAATATTCTGGCGTTGTGAGGACCCGCACCGAGCCACCATGCCCGTTGCCCGTCGCTTCCTCGCAGACGAATTTACGGCAGTTCATTTGCGAATATACGGCATCTCTTTTGCTATCTCAGTCGCCTTGCTGCCGCACAACGGCAAAACGGTATCCGCCATTCATAGTGAGAGCTCTCGTCTCGGAACCGTAGGCATCCACCTTGGCGGGGGAAGGATGTCAATCTTGTTAGGTGCCGGGACACGCAGGAAAAGAAATCGAGTTGGGTTTCAGATCCTAGGTATCCTGCGTCCGAAAAGAGGGCCCGTGCTCATTTGCAGCACGGGCCCCCTCAACGTTTTTACTCATTCGCCCATCCGTACAGGCTCATGGCGCCGCAGCCTTAGGAAATTACGGCCTTGCCCGCACTGCTGCGAGTGACAGCCAGGTTAATCAAGTAGGTCCCCACAAATGCGGTTCCAGCAGAAACCAGCATGGCGAAGATCAGTCCCAGCGGGCTGTTTGAGACGGTGGGAGCCACGAACGCCGGCAGGTAGGCGGTAGCCTCCACCTTAAACGCTCCGGCGACGGCGCCACCGATGGTTGCAGCTCCAATGGCCACACCAAACACCCGCTTGTCCCCAAACATGAACGGGTATGCGGCCTCAACAAACGTGCCAAAGAAGAAGTTCACGGCCGCGCCGGATCCCGCGAGTGCACGTTCACCAGAGGTGCGCGGGCGTACCACGTTTGCCATGGTGATTCCAAAGGCCACCATGACCAGGGAAACCATGTCAACCGCCCCGAAGAACGAGTGGCCCTTCTCCGACATTTCCAAGAGCACAAGCGGCAGGATCGCTGCGTGGTACACCCCGCCAATGATGGCTGGCCACATGATCAGTCCCGCAAGAGCTCCGGCCAGGATTGGGTTAAATTCCAAGGCCCATTCGATGCCTACCTTGAGTCCCTCGGCAATCTCCGTTGTGATTGGGGCCAGCACAAAGAAGACGAGCAAACCGGCAAGCAAACCGGCGATTGCACCGGTGACAATGTTGGCGGTCGTGACCGGGAAGCGGTTTTTTAGGGTCCAGCCAATCAGGTAGGAACTCAAGATACCCGCAACGATTCCTCCCGCCAGCCCGCCGAGCACACCGCCGTTGACTGACAGCACACCAGCGATCACACCTGCGGTCAGGCCGACTTCATCAAGTCCGGAGATCTTGCGGGCCGCAATGGCAGCGACCACGACCGGGAGACCGGCAATCAAGAGGTCGAACACGGGGCTTAGGCTGCTCAGGAATGGGACTTTACTGAGCGCAAGAATCAGTGCGAGCGCAATGAACGCGGGCAGTGATCCCAGCATGATGCCGCGGATGGAGATCCGTCGCCAGAGGTTATCGCTCGCCCCAGCTAGTTGATCGGCTGAGCCGCCATTGGGAGCTACGGCCCCTAAGGCCGGCCGGTACTTGACCTTCCAGTGCCGCGCGAGCCCGGCAACATATGACACGGCACGCGTGCCCGAGGTAGTCCCCGTAGTTCCGGAGACGGCAACGAGGTTGAGCCCACGTTTCTGTGCGTCTGCAATCGAGCTGCCACCGGTTCCTGAGGCCGGTAGGCCTAACGCAACTGCGGCATCGACAGCCTGTGCGTTGACCCCATTAGGGTCGGCGCTCATGAGGATGAGACCATCGAACTGACCGTCCGCAATTGCGGCCGCGAGGGTGGCATCTTGCAGGCGGGCTTGCTCGTTGACTTCCTCTAGGCTCCCCGTCGCGGTAACTTCGAGCTGCCCGTCAGCGTTGAGCGTCCAAAGCTCAGCCTGCGTAATCTGCGCTGCTGTATCAAAGGAACTGGATGCATTGACGTACTGGACTGCCCCGAGTTCAAAGCCCGCAGCTTGAATCTGCTTGGCAATGTCCGCCACCAGTTTTCGTGGATCGCTGCCACCTTGGCTATGTAGATTTCCACCACTCGAGGCAAGAAGTGCCAGTCTCTTTGCTGCGGTGGAAACGGTTGGTGAACTCATGGGTGTCCTTTGTGTGTGGAAATGCGCGTCGCCAGTTATCCAAGTGGATCGTTCCACCTGCGGTTACGATTTCACAGCATAACCATCATTGAATTTTGCGACGTTCTGTCTCATTTCCACACACAATGTGGAATCTAGATTTTTACTTCCAGCGCTTTAGAAAGCGGGCGCTCCTGCGGCCGCAATCATGAACCCGGGTGCGGTATAGCCGTGGTCGCCAAAGGCCACGGCAACGGCCTTGGCAATTGCCCCGGCCTCATCGAGTTTAACCAGAGCGATGGCCGAGCCACCAAACCCGCCACCGACCATGCGGCCGCCAAGTGCACCGGCAGCGTTTGCCGCATCAACGGCAACGTCCAGCTCGGGGCAGGAAACCTCGTAGTCGTCCCGCAAAGACACGTGTGCCTCGGTCAAGATGGGACCCACGGCAGCGGTCTGCCCCGTTGCCAGAAGCTCGTCCACCTGGTGCACCCGGGCAATATCCCCGAGTACGTGGCGCACGCGGCGTTGAGCAACCTCAACATCTTCGCTTGCCACAAGCGCTCCCGGAACGGCCAGGCGCGCAAACACGGACTCCACCGATTCATCGCTCTCAGCAACCTCCCGCAGGGTCTGAACCCCTAGGGCACGCGCGGCGGCCTCACAGGTGGCCCGGCGGGCACCGTACTGACCATCCACCAGCTGGTGCGGTGCACGGGTGTCAATGATGAGCAGGCCCAGACCAGCACTGGATAGGTCGAACGGCACGTGCCGCACGCTTTGATCCAGGCAGTCGAGCAGGAGCAGGTGATCCTCGCGCGCACGCAGTGCGGCGGACTGGTCCATCCCCCCGGTGTTCGCGCCGGCAATCTCGTTTTCGGCACGAATGCACGCCGCAACCAGAACCTTACGGCCCTGATCATTTGGGGCATCGGCAGTGCCTGCAAGACCCAAATCAAAGGTCGCGTCAAGGGCAACCGCAACCGATGCCTCAAGGGCAGCCGAGGATGACAACCCGGCACCGTAAGGAACACAGGAAGTCACGGCAGCGTCGAACCCGCCTACCGCGTAGCCGGCCTCCTTGAGCGCCCAAGCGACCCCCGCAACATATGCGGGCCAGCCCTGCACACTGCCCGGAGCAATATCATCTAGCCGACCCTGCCACGGCTTCTCCTCCTGGGCAGAGATAATCCGGATCACGCCGTCATCGCGCTTGGTCAGGGCAACATACGTGCGGTGCAGCAACGCAAACGGGAACACCAGCCCGCCGTTGTAGTCGGTGTGCTCACCAATCAGATTGGCCCGTCCCGGCGCCGACCATACACCGGCCGGTTCTTGGGCAAAACGCTGCGTGAACAGCGCCGTCGCCCTCTCATTGCCCTGGTCAATTGTCCAGGGTTCGATCCATTCAATCGGGGCTGCTGCGGTCATGATGCTACCTCGTTCAGTCGGTCTGCGATTTTTTCTGGGGTGGTGTCAGAGATCCAGGCGCCCATGCCCGACTCTGATCCGGCTAGGTACTTCAACTTGTTTGGGGCCCGCAGAATGGAGAAGATCTGCAGGTGCAAACGTAGGTCCTCGCGGCCTTCGTTAACCGGGGCTTGGTGCCAGGCGGCAATGTACGGCGCCTGGGTTGGGGTGCCACCTTCCTTGGCCGGGAAGAACCGGTCCATGCGGCCCAAGATTTCAAGGTACACCGTTGCCAGCTCAGCACGTTCGGCGTCATTGAGTTCCGGCAGGTCGGCCACGTCACGGCGCGGTGCCAGGTGGATCTCGATCGGCCAGCGCGCGGCCATTGGCACATACGCCACCCAGTGCTCGGTCTCCAGGATGACCCGGCGGCCGGACTTGAGCTCGGCTTCAAGAATGTCCTTGAGCAGGTTACGCCCGGTAGCTTCACGATGCTTGCGAGCCTGCCCCAGCATCTGCTCGGTCCGCGGGGTGACATATGGGTAGGCGTAGATCTGGCCGTGCGGGTGCGCTAGGGTCACACCAATTTCATGGCCGCGGTTTTCGAAGCAGAATACCTGCTCAATACCGTCCAGTTTGGCAAGTTCTGCGGTGCGGTCGGCCCAAGCCTCGATGATGGTTCGCATGCGCTGCGGGGAGACCTGAGCCAAGGATTTGTCTGACTCCGGGGAGAAGCAGATGACCTCGCAACGGCCAGCGGCCGGGCGGATCTTCCAAAGATCTTCCCCTTCAAAGGCGGTCATCTCATCGACTACACCCGGCACCCGCATGAGCGAGGAGAACCGGTTTTCAAAGACCACTACGTCATAGTCCTCCGCCGGAATTTCCCCGTCGCTGTACGCGGCCCCCGGCTTGGCCGGAGCCAACGGGTTGGCGTCAGCGGGCGGCAAGAAGGTGCGGTTCATCCGGTGCGCGGCGTGAGGAATCCACTCCCCCGACAGCAGATCAAAGCGCATGGTGGGCCCGGTGATCGGGTGCTCCACACCGTTTTCATCGACTACCGGTGCATACCGGTCCGCCAACGGTCGCGGGTCATCGAGACGACGGGTCTTTTCACCGCTGACGTACTCGGCGGAATCATCGAAGTAGAAGAAGTCCCGGCCGTCAGCAAGTGTTGTGTGCGTGCGGCGCACTCCTTGGTAGGAGGGGGTGGGCTGTTGTGAACTCATTTGCCATCCTGATTATTTGGACCTTGGCCTGTGCAGCAGCGCGAGACCTGAGGCGTTCATGTGGCACCGGCGTTTAGCACCCGCACCATCACATCATCGTAGTTACTTATTTTTATGCTGAAATTAATGTATTGTCAAGGTAACGCAAGAGAAACTCGCAAAACCAAGTCAGGCATCGGGTAATTTTTTCAACTCTGGAATAAACTTGAGAGCATTATGACCAGTCCAATGGCGTTACCGGTTTCTACGCACCAGCCAGATTCCGCGGGCCCAACGATTCCACCAAGCCAGGAGCCCCCAACAGACGCGGCGCAAACCGTCGCGCAAACGGAGCTGGCCGGGCACAGCCGTGCGATCGTTAAGGCCCTGCTGTTGGGCGGCCCGCACAGCCGGGGCGACCTGGCTACCCGGCTGGACCTGTCGGCCGGAAGCCTCACTAGGCTGTCCAAGCCACTCATCGCCGCGGGGATCATCATTGAGCAGCCCTTGCAAGACTCTGCCCCCGGACTGGGCCGGCCCAGCGTTCCGCTTGCGTTCAATCACCGCGCCTACCGTTTTATCGGCATAAAGCTCACCCAGACACACGCATACGGTGCGCTCACCTTGGCCGATGCCTCACTCGAGCACCAGCTCGACCTTCCGTTAGCCGACCAATCACCTCAGGCTGCCCTTGCCGCGATTACGCAGATTGCCGGCGCGCTCAGCGATGTGGCCCCCGCAGACTCACGGGTTGCCGCAATAGGAATCTCGCTTGGCGGCCACGTCAGCAACTATCGCACGGTGACGCACGCCGATCACCTGGGCTGGGATCAGGTCCCTCTAGCCAGCCTTGTTGAGGATGCCACGGGAATCCCCTGCGTGGTAGAAAATGACATTGTTGCCCAGACCGAGTTCACCCACTGGTTTGGCCAGGGAGCAGACACGGACTCGTTTGCCCTGTTCACTATGGGCGCCGGGATTGGTTACGGGCTGGTGACCCACGGCCACGCCGTCGGGAGCCCCGAGGCCGGGTATTCCCTGCTGTCGCACTTCCCATTGATGTCAACAAAACTATTTTCCTACGCCAATGAGCTCATCGCGGCGTGCGGAGGGTCCGGAAGCGTGGACCTCCCAACTGGCACCGACTCTCACCTTGCCCCGTGGCCGCTGTTGACCACCTGTGGTCACATCGGTTGCGCAACTGCGATGCTGACCCTGCGTGGGCTCGAGCAACGCGCCACCCTCGCTTTTGGTCGCACCGTCACCTTTCAGCAGCTCTTGGGGTTGGCCACCGCAGGCGATCCCACCGCCCAGCTATTGACCGACGCCTCCGGGTACGCCTTGGGGACAGCACTGGCAGCGATTAGCAACCTGACATTGGTGCCAAAAATCGTGCTTGGCGGTGAGGCCTGCGAGTTAGCCAACGTGGCCCGCTCTGCCCTGCTCAGCGGGCTCCATGATCACCGTGACAAACGTACCCAAGACCCACAGCTTTTCTTCCAGGCACCGGACCTAGCCTTGTGGGCGCAAGGGGCGGCCGTGGTTGCCGTCCACAATACAATTCTGGGCAGGGTCTAACCGCGTCCCGTCCCCAACACCTGCCAAGAATACGAGCCTGGGTACAAGTATTTTGTACCCAGGCTCGAATTTACGCGGTGGCCTCAAGCGGCAGGGGCCGCCGTGGACGCGATTGTTAGACGTACGGTCAGTTGCGTGTTCCCTTGAGGTGCAACTTGCGGGACTTACGCGGCCAGGTGCTGCGCAACCAGCGGTCGTGGCTGGCCACAACTACGGTGGTTTTGGTTGACCCGATTGCATCGGTGAGTTCCTCAACCAGTGTCAGGGACAGGTGGTTGGTGGGCTCATCAAGCAGCAGCACATCCGGCGTGCGCGCAATAAGGACCGCCAAAATCATGCGGCGGCGCTGGCCCGTTGACAGGAACTTCATGGGCTTATGGAAGTCCTGCGGCAGGATCAAGCCAAGGTCCGCAAGGGAAGGCGGCTTGACCAAGTTTTCCGTGACCAGACTATAGATCTCATGCGGTGTGCGCTCGTCCTGCGCTAGCCCAATTTCTTGTTCCAGCAAAGCGATCGACAGTTTGCGGCGGTGCACCACGGTTCCCGATGTCGGTTTCAAGTTCCCGGACATCATCATCAACAGCGTGGATTTTCCACTGCCGTTAGCCCCCGTCAGCAGGAGCTTGGTGCCGGGGAAGACTTCAAGCGAAGTGGCGCCGACTCGTCCCTCGTATGCCGCGTTATCGACCGTAATTACCGGTAGCGGGCTGCCGTCCGGGTTACGCTCGGCTTCAACCGACTCGAGCGCGGCAGCAGAGGTATTGAGCACAGAGCCATCCAACGTCAAGATTGCTGGCGGCTTGATGATTTGATCGCGCTCTAGAACCTGCAAGCGACGTTCAACCGAGCGGACCTGGCTCGCAATAGAGGCATCGACCCGTCCGCCCTTGTAGTTGTGCTGCATCTTGTCGTTGTCTTTAATGGCAGCATTGTGCGAAACCGCGCGAGCCTTCTCATCGCCGTCGTCCTGCAGCCATGCAATCTCAGCCTGCTCGGCCTCATACTGGGCCTTCCAGGCGCGACGTTCCCGGCGCTTCTGCACTCGGTAGGCGGAGTAACCTCCGCGGTACAGGCGAGGATCAGATTCAACATCGATCTCCACCCGCTTGCGCTGCTGCACATTGACCTTGAGCGCGGGAGTAGCAAAAGGATCAAGGTCATAAATGCTCGTGGCAACCTGGTCTAGGAAGACGCGATCGTGGCTGGCAAAAACAACAACACCCGGGAACTGCTGCAGCGTGGACTGCAGGTACTCCATTGCGGAGTCATCCAGGTGGTTGGTGGGCTCGTCCATGAACATTGCGGTTGGGCGCTGGATCAACAGGGCCGCAAGTGCCAGCCGCCCAAGTTGTCCGCCGGAGATCTCCCGTAGGCTTCGCTCGCGTTCAATACCGGAAAGACCCAATCCATGCAGTGTCTGCTCTACGCGTACCGATGCATTCCAAACGTCACCAATTTCCGCAGCTTTGAGTGCGGCATCGAACCGCTCTTGAGCCACTTGAGCAGCTTCCTCAAGCGCTTCCCCCTCGAGCGTGGGGTCGAGGTCCAAGCCTTCACCTGCAATGGTGAGTTCTTCTTCTAGACGACGAGCACCCTCGAGTGCCTGGTCAATGATCGCCTGAACCGTCAGGCCGTGGTCTGTATCGATCTCTTGGCGCAAGAGCTGAGAATCAGCCGGGCGGAAGATCCTGCCGCCATCGATTTCGAGATCACCGGCGAGCAGGCGCAGCAAGGTGGTCTTGCCTGAGCCGTTTTCACCGATGAGCCCTAGCCGTTGCCCCGCTTCAACTTCGAGGCTGATCCCGGTAAAGACCCGGTGATCGCCGTAATAGTGCTCAACGTCGTATGCGCGCAACGGCGCGTCTGAATCTGGATAAGCCATGGATGACCTCTTCATCTGATTTGAGAAATGGACAAGACGGCCCCTCAACCAAGCGCAGAGTTTCCACAACAATAGTTGCGGGGCGCGGGCGGACCACAGATCATCACTTCATATCTTCAAGGCTACAAGGTCTGGCGGCTCAGACCCAGTATTTTTTCTGTAGGTGAGCGAACTCATGCTTGCGGCCCCCAAATCTTAGAGAAACCAAGCAATTTCAATAGTTCTTCAGGAGTTTGACCTCGACTCAGCGCTTTTGAGACGTGCTTTTTTGCAGACCGGTTTGCGTGCGGCCCCTAATCCGTGTTTAATAGTACTTGCGGCTGTCATAGCGGCGAGGAAACGCCCGGTCCCATTCCGAACCCGGAAGCTAAGCTCGCCTGCGCCGATGGTACTGCCTTGGGAACGGGGTGGGAGAGTAGGACGCAGCCGCACTAAACTTATAAAAGGCTCGCACGTTGATGAAAATCCGTGTGAGCCTTTTGTTTTTCCAAGGTTGAGGCCGCTAACCCCTAACCCCCGCTAGCCCAAGCCCGCACACCGCCTCCGGCTACCTCGCACCGAGGTTCGGCTACCTCCCACCGTGGTTCGGCCTAAACCAGTGTTTACCCCAAACCGGGATCTTCCGAGTACCCCGTCATCCAGCTCGGCACAGACTCAGATGATTGCAGTGGCCCCACGCGGACCGTGCTGAGCATCCCAATATCCAAAGCGGAGTTTATTTGCGGCTGGCTACCGTCACCAACAAAATCCTGGATTACCGGGATTCCAATAGGTGCTTGGTTGCTAGCAAGTTGCACCACAAACAGCGAGATTGGCTCGGAATATGCACCCGCCAACTCCCCCGTCCAAGTCATGTTTGCGGTTGCAAACTGGCCGGGAGCAAGGGGCACCGCAACCTGTTCGGCGGCCGGGTCTTCGTAGGTGATTGCATCCAGTTGCTCAGCTATGAATAGAAACTTGGATCCCCATGCTCCACGCGCCCCAAACCCCGGATACCCCTGGACCGTGCAGTCCCTATCCGACGTATTTTGCACCCAAAGCAGGCCGTATCTGCTACCTGTTGCGGCATCGGCATATTGCACGCTTACGTCAACATCTTGCGGTTTACAAGAACTATTCGAGGCTGCCGCTGTTGCCGGTAAGCGCAAGATATCGAGGAGCTCTTTGGTCCCAAGGCTGGAATCGGGCTGAGCGTGCTCGCCTGAACTGACCAACTCTTGCCCAACAATCGGGGGTGGCTCAGGCTCCTCATCCCAGCCCCGGCCTAACTCGCTTTCAAGCGGCTCGGGCACGCTCGAGGGTGCCGCGGGCGCGTACCCGGTCTGGCTGCAAGCGGTGAGCAGGAGCCCGGCCGTGAGCCCGGCCAGTATTCTTCGCATTTGCTTAGTCTAACCGCGAGGCACGGCGCGGCTACTAGGATGCAAGGGTGGATGAGGAATACATGGAGGCGGTGCTCGACACTGTCGAGTCGATCGCGCCCGGGCGTGTACTGACGTATGGCGATATTGCCACGATCGTGGGTCAGACGTTGGAGCGCGGCGGGCCGCGTCAGGTAGGAACGGTCCTCAAGTTGGCTGGGGGCGGTGTCCCCTGGTGGCGGGTGGTCAATGCTGTGGGTTTACCGCCGGCCCATGCCATCACCGAGGCACTCAGCCGGCTACACGGTGAGGACTGCCCCCTGAGCCCAGATGGCTCACGGGTCAATTTGCGGCTTGCTCGCGATCTTGCACAAGTTGAACGAGCACTCAACGGGGCACTTTAGGGTTACCGCCGCTGGTCGACCCGGGGTGTGTCCCAAGGACGCATCCGACGGTTCAAACTGCGAGACTGAGGCTGCGTTTCGCCACCTGAATGCGCAAGGTTTGGCCCCACCCCAGGAGCAACCGATCATGCTCAATGCCGTCGCCAAAGATCACGAGCTGATCCGATTCGACCCGAACTTCAAGTGTCTGTTCCCCGGAAACAATTCCTTCAGTAAGCATCGCACCAGTGTTGGGCGATGGCCAAGCTTCCCGGACAAACCATGCCAACGCGGGATCGATCGGCGTAGGCAGGTTCCTGCCACCGCGGTCCGCGGAGAGGGAGGCCAGCCACCCGGTTGCCCCGGTCCCGGTTCCTACAAGCAACCCGGATGAAGATTGCCGTTCCTGCCTGCCGCCCACATCCACAACGTAACGGGCCGACTGGTGGGACTGGTGCCCCACAAAAAGCTCATTGAGCGCACAAATGCGCTGGCCATCATCGAGAAGCCCCTCGACCATGGTCAACTGCCGCAGTTGGGGCAGCGTGTCAGGCTGCTGTGCCAATTTTGCGATCATCTTGACCGCTTGCTGGTAGGAAAATCGCACCAGCACACCGGGGTTTTGCCCTTTTTCCGGGTCAACTCCAATTACCGGCTGGGCATCGACGTACTTTGCCGTATTGGCCACCAGCCCATCTTGCCCAACCACAAACACCAGGTCCTCGGGCGCAAACAGGAACCGTGCAAGATCGGTGCGCTCAACCAGCACGGTCACCCAATCCTGTGGCACCGCCAACCGAATGGCGGCAACTGCCTCTTGGAGGGCGTCTTGCCCGTGCTGGACCTGGTCGAGCGTGCGGCCACGCGACTTGAGAAAAAACTCCGCTTGCCCACGCGTGCCGTGCCGCCCAAGCAACTCTTCCAACTCGGTACGGCGGTGCACAATGACAACGCGTCTACGCATTGCGTCCACCGGCGCTGTCCGTGCCCGCGCCTTCGGTTGGGCTGCCTCCCAACAGGTTGCCCAACAGCCCGGTCAAGACATCCGGGGTGATTGTCAGGTTCCCTACCGCAGGCAGGTTGCTGGCGGCTTCTCGCATTGCAAGCGCCGTAATGACGTCCTTGCCCACTTGGGCATAGGCCTGCATGAGCGCCTCAGTTTCGCTTGCTTTGGCCGCTCCGATTTCCCGGATGCTGGCGGCCTCGGCCTGAGCCAAGATTGTCTTTTGCTCGCTCTCGGACTTGGCCCGTAGTTCTTCACGGGTTGCCCGGCTTTGCGCCGAGATCAATGCCGATGCCGCATCTTCTTTCGCTTTCCGCTGCGCGTTTACGCCCTCTTGCGCAAGGAGGAGCTCGTGCCGCTTGGCCAGTTCGATTTTGGAAGCCAGTTCGTTCTCGGAGATGGTCCGTTCACGTTCAACGGCGAGGGCGCGACGCTCATACGTAGACCTGTCTGCTTCTGTGTGCAGACGTTCCCGCACCGGGGTTTGCAGAGCCTTTTCCACGTCCGACTCCGGGCGTACCGACAACACCCTGACACCAAGGATTTGGATTCCATTGGATGCCAACCGGGAGTCCGCACCTAACCCTTGCATCAGCGCGTTTTGAAGCATCGTCACCCCGGTCTCAAGGGTTTGGTTGAGGTCGAGGCCTGCGATAACACTGAGTGAGATCGATTGGACGGACAGCGCAATGACCTGGGCTACTCGCTCCCGCCCATTAGCCTCAGCTTCATTTTGCTTGGCCCGTGGGAAGACTCCAAAATTCAAGTGTTGCGAGGCCAGGAACGGGTCAGCGAACCGGTAGGTAACGTTGGCCTGGACCATGATGTCCTGCTGATCACGAGTGTGCACGTGGAAAACTGCGGGCTGTTCCTGGTCCGTTGCGGGAACCTCACTCAGAACTGAGGTCTGGGGGCGGAACCAAAATGATTGCCCAATACCCTCGTGCACCCGGACGCCCTTGTTGAGGTGGATAACGTGGGTGTGCGCATCTCCGAGATAGTGGGAGATGAATGGGAAGGATCTAAAAACACTCATGGTTTGACTCCTTGTTGCACGGGCTTGGGTTGGCGGGAAAGCACCACTCGTTATCGTCATATTGACGATAACGTATTTTTGCGGGATTCGCCACCCCCAAAAACGGTATGGTGTACCCATGCAGCCACGGCCAGTTCCTTCACCTCCGGTTCCGCCGAGACTTCCAGTCTCGACTGAGCCTCAAGCGGCTCCGGCCATCCCAACAACCGCGATTCCAATTCCGGTTACGGTTGATATCTGCGCCCTAACGGTCCTCGACGGCCTGCTGCATATTCTCATTGTCGAGCGCGGCCTGACCCCGTTTGCTGGCCAGCCGGCGCTGCCCGGGGGCTTCGTGTTACCCAACGAGTCCCTGGAACAAGCAGCGCAACGCGAGCTGGCCGAGGAAACCGGCATCATTCCACCCGGACATCTGGAACAGTTGCGCACCTACGGCCCTTTGAACAGGGACCCTCGCGGCCCAGTCTTAAGCGTGGCCTTCTTGCTCCTGGCACCTGCCGACCGCATTCCACAGGCGGGCGGCGACGCTGCCGACGCCAGGTGGATGCCATTCGATGAAAATTTCCCACAACTTGCGTTTGACCACATGGAAATTCTTCACGATGCGGTAGAGCGAGCTCGATCAAAGCTCGAATATTCTCCGTTAGCGGCAACCTTCTGTCCCGAAGAATTCACCATTACCCAACTCCGCCAGGTCTACGAAGCCGTGTGGGGGATCGCAATTGACCCACGAAATTTCCACCGCAAGATCAGCACAACCCCTGGCTTCTTGGAATCCACCGGGAAATTTGGAGGCCCTGGCCCCGGGCGTCCGGCAGAACTCTTCCGTTTGGCACGGGATGTATCTCCCACGGACGCGGTACTTCACCCACCCTTGCTCCGACACAGCGTTTCTTCCTAGCATCTTGCCCGTGTGAGGAAAGCGTTTGTGGCTTGGAGAAATTACCACGTATTGTGGATCGAGTGGTTTCCAATTCTTCATACAAAAAGTCCTTAGCCGAGTCGCTACCAGGCGCCATCATCCGAGAGGCCGCCTGGGACGAACCCGGGCCAACGAGACTACGTAAACTAGCGGTTGAAGAGTTATGCATGCGGTATGAAACCGACTCCATTGGTGAAGATCCCGACCCGGAAAAGTTGCACAAACAGCTGGTTATCTCCCTAGTGAATCAGTCCGTCAACATAGATATTGCGTGTGTTGCACTCATGGATGCAACCGGCGAGTACCCAGATTTCTCTGGTGCTGTACTCGAGGTCAAACGCGTCTTTGTGCACCCGGACTATCGGGGATTGGGCTTGTCCCGTCACCTCATGGAGCAGGTATCGGCAGAGGCCCATACCCACGCGCACAAAAATGGACTCGAAGATTTGCAGCTCATTTTAGAGACCGGAACCAAGCAGCCCGAGGCAATGTCGCTCTATGCGTTGTTGGGTTATGTACAAATCAAGAACTACGGCGAATGGCAAGACGACCCTTTGTCCCGCTGCTTTGAGCTACCGCTGCAGCTCCAAGCCCCCGGGCAGCCCGCGTAAAAGCTTCTTTCATCTGGGCCTCAATGCCCCATTGAACGGACCCAAACACCCAAGAACGGCAGTTAAACCCGTTCAAGGCCGAACCCACTCAAGACTAAACACCGTTCAAGACCAAACAAAACGGGATCCTTACACCCAACCAAAAGGTTGACTATAAGGATCCCGTTATCTTGGCGCCATAAGAGTCAGAGGCTTAGCCCCAGCTACTTAGGCTCTTGCACATCCGCTCATGCACGAGACTTCTGGCGAGCTCGCGCAACTGTGAATACGGCACCGACCCCAAGAAGGGCAATACCCGCGCCCAAGAGGGTTAAGTCAGCACCGGTCTTGGCAAGGTTTCCTGTCACCGGCTTGGTCTTGCCATCGGTCACATCAACTACGAGATCGTCCGCGCACTTCAGCGTAATTTGCACCTGGGCGACGCCCTCATCATCAAACTCGTCGGTGGTGGCAGAAGCTGCCTCGCATTTGTTCGCGGTGGCGTTAACTTGGTAGTCCCACTCGGCAACGTCCCATCCCGCTACACCTTGAGCAGAAGTCTTTGCCGGGTTAGCTGAGTCAGCATCTAGAAGAGCTGATCCTGCTTCAAGCGCCTCAAACGTGGTTCCGTCGAGGGTCCCGATCGTTACCTGTGCCCCGGAAATTGGCTTGCCGTCTTGATCCACAACTTCGACCTCAACCGCACGGTCAATGGTTGGATCCAGCACAACGGTCACGGTTGTGGGCGTATTCTTTACCGCGAACTCAACCGAGTTTGGCAGTAGTCTGCTTCCCGGTACAGGAGTGGCAGTCACAGTTGCTTCCGCAACCGGGACGTCTTCAAGTTCAAGTACTCCCAACTCATCAACCAGTTCAGTCATGCAGTCGTACCCATCAACACAGAGTTCGACTTCAGCTTCCGCAACCGGTGTGCCATCGAACGCAACCACATTGATGGTGAGGTCCGAGTACTCGATTGGCGCAAGGACAAAGTCAACCACCGTGTCCGTACCTGAAGTTACCGCCGCAGGCTTTACCGCTGGCCACAAATCGACGACATCCGCGGGGTAGATCGCTACCGTGTAGTCCCCGACCGACAGCCCCACTACGGAGTAAACATCCTGCACATTGGTCGATGTCTCGGTGCAGATATCGGCTAACGTACAGATCTCAACATCCACCCCGGCAACGGGTCCCGTACCATCCGTTACCGTTCCGGAAATGGAACCTTCCAATACAATTTCAGGTCCACCGAAGGTAAAGATGTAACGCCCAGCTACACCGGAGTTACGACTGCCAGCGGACAACGAGTTCCTTCCGCCATCAAGCAGCGCGCCGTTAACAAGAGATCCCGCAAACTGGGTAAAGGTTCCTTGGCTCCCTGTTCCAGCGGTATAACCAACCGCTGCAGAGTCTCCACCAAGTCCATTCTCACCATAGGATGCATCACCTGTTTCCCAGTGCACCCCTCCATAGTTGAAAGTAATGCTGATGTCGCTGGGGTTGCCGGTCTCCGCACTGCGGTCCGCAATGAGTAACTGAGCCGAGATCCTAAGATCCGCTCGTGCTGGGTAGAACCCAACGTCGACCCAGTTCACACAAAAAGTCTTACCATCGGTCCCATAAGTAACCTGCTTAGAGTCCTGGTTACGGGTATCTATGTCTGCAAAGAACGGTGCGATCATTGGGATACCGGTATCTCCGGTAAGGTCAAACGGCGTGTAGTCTTCGACCGGTCCGTTAAAAGTAACGTTTCCGTTGTTATTGACGTACAGGGTGGAGTGCGTTTCCCCAAAGAAGTTCACCGGAAAGCCGATTGGCACCGCGAGGCTTGATTCATCATCGTTCCGCGGGATCGAATTCGCAGTACACATCGCCAGATCTTGGATAGCCCCAATCTCATTTGCTAGTGCAGGGGCGTTCATCATCAGGCGTTGTGGGGCAACTAGCGATTCATGCTTCTGCTCGCTCTTGCTCCCACCAGTCTTTTCGGGACTGCTTTGTTCCCCGGTCTCCGCATTATTTCCAACCGGAGTTGCCGCTGCTTCGGCATCGTCTTGCGAAATCTCAACTACTTGTTCAGTAGCGTCGATTTCCGCTGTGGCTGCCGCCGGCAATGCAATTGCACCAGAGGCAACAATCACCCCGACTGCCAACAGTCCGGCCACTACGCGTTGCGGCGCATTGATTCGTTTCACTTGTACTCCAGATACGTGAGGCACCACGTTACTTTATTGACAGGTCCTTTTTCCGGGAGGAGATTGGATTTGTTGGCCAGCTGGTCTTGGCATGGTGTCTTTCCCCTGTCGTAGTTCATGATCCGGGGGGTGTTGCCACCAAGACCGGTCTGGTAGCCGGTGATTGCTGATAAGGGGCTTGGCGTGTACTTTTAACGCCTGTCGTAACGTGGTTGTGAGACTAGCTGCCGTTGGTTGGCCAACACAGATAACCCAGTACTCTGTGTGAAAGAAGACCATCATGATCAGCGACGATGTAGATATTTTTCTTGGCCTTGACGTCGGGAAGACCAATCACTGGGCGTGTGCTTTGACCCGTGAAGGCAAACGTATTTGGAACAAGACCTTGCCCAACGACGAGCCCAAGCTCATGGCTCTTTACCGTGATTTACAGACCCGTGGCACGGTGTTGGTGATTGTGGATCAGCCAGCAACCATCGGGGCACTAGCTGTTGCGGTAGCCCAAAATATGGGTATTTTAGTTGCTTATTGACCTGGGCTAACCATGCGTAGGATTGCTGACATGCATCCGGGTAATGCCAAGACTGATGAGAAGGACGCGTTCATCATTGCCGATGCGGCCAGAACCTTGCCCCACACCCTACGTGGTCTGGAAGTCAGCGACGAAGACGAGGCAACGTTGGGGATGCTGACGGGGTTTGACCTTGATTTATCCCGGCAGATCACGCAAACCGCCAACAGGATTCATGGGCTATTCACCCAGATCCACCCAGCCTTAGAACGAGTACTTGGTCCACGATTGGACCATGAATCCATCCTCCAAGTCCTAGCAACCTGGCCTACACCAGCACTGTTACGCAAGGCAGGACTAAACCGGGTGGATGGGAAACTCAAGAAATATGGTGCCCGGCGGCACACCGGGTGGGCCCAAGAAATCTTTGAGGCTCTCGCTCAACAAACTGTGGTGGTCATCGGCACCGACGCCGCAGGATTAGTGATCCCACACCTAGCCAACCAACTCATTGCACTACATGCGCAACGCCGCGATGTTGCCCAAAAGGTCGAAGAGATCGTGGTCAACCACCCTCTTTATCCGGTCCTAACATCCCTGCCCGGAGTCGCTATTAGGACCGCTTCCGTCATCCTTGCCGAGCTCTCCGGGAAAACCTTCACCAGCGCTGCTGCCCTATCCTCCTACGCAGGCCTGGCACCCACCACGAGGCAATCAGGCAGCTCCATCCACTCAGAACGGGTCAGCCATGCCGGCAACAAACGCCTCAAACGGGCCCTATTTCTATCTGCTTTCGCTTCTTTACGCTCAGACCCCACCAGCAGGGCTGACTTTGACCGCAAACGAGAACAAGGCAAACGCCACAACCAAGCACTCATCGCACTCGCCCACCGACGCCTCACCGTCCTGTTCGCAATGCTCCGAGACGGCAGCCTCTACGACCAACCAGTCCCACAAGCCGCTTGACAAACAACATAGGGGCACCCCCTAGATAGGCATCGCCTGTGTTAGAAAAGTGGACTTAGTTTGAAGACTACTTACGGGCGAACCTCTATGTTGCCAAGTAAATATGCGCGGATCTCCAAATTGCTCTAACCCTAGCACTGCAATTTCATCCTTGACATAGCCAAATTCGTTCATTTTTCGCGGCTCTCAGTTCTCCCGCATTCAAGACGAATTTCATGGGCCCGCGATCACAGCACATCGGCACTGGTCACGGCTTTTCCCAAAACCACCGAATGGGCCAATAGCGAGATCTCCGGGAAACATCCAAAGCGAACTCATTCGAGACTTCTCACCAGAGGGACAAATCGCACTCTGGCGCCATCAATTTGACATCCCTGAGCCGTGTTTCCAGTCACCCTTGATTCTTCACACTAGGCACCATTCAAGCAACTCAACTTTGCCCATTCTTTGCCTCCGCATTTCCAAGCTACGGGAAAATATGGAAATCATGCTATTGTAGGCCATTGTTGCTCCCGTAAATAGCGCACGGTTCCCCAAAGGCGAGTAGTTTTCCCTTTGTTGAGTCAAGAAACCGTCTCGACCCGCGTCGAGTTTAAGCGCCGAGTAGACCGCATCATTTTACCGGTCCATTTGCTAGCCGGGAGCCTTACCATTTCCGGTGCGTGGTGTGCTGCGTTGCGTCCTACGTGCCGGTGTGAAAGGACTGTATTACCCGTGCCTGGCATAGAACTGACCCAGCTCAGCGGGGTTGTCACTATCGGACTGCTCCTGCTGTTCTTTGGTGGAACCCTCATCATGTCGATAACGATTAGCCGTAAGCGTGAGAATGCTGACGGCTATATGACCGCAGGTAACAAACTTGGATTTGGTATTTCCGCCGCGTCTATGACTGCCACCTGGATCTGGGCAGCATCCATGTATGCCTCCGCAGCCTCCGGTTACACCTACGGCATTTCTGGTCCTATCCATTACGGACTATGGGGCGCTTTGATGATCCTGTTCATCTACCCCTTTGGCCGTAGAATTCGCAAAGTTGCACCCCGCGCGCACACTCTTGCTGAGGTTATGTATGCCCGTCACGGTCGATCCAGCCAGCTCATGCTCACCGGTTCCAACGTACTTGGTAGCCTCATTAGCTTGACCTCGAACTTCATCGCAGGTGGCGCACTCATCTCACTGCTTTCACCCTTCAGCTTCTCCCAAGGGGTCCTCGTCATCGCAGCAGGGGTTCTGTTGTACACGCTGTGGTCCGGGTTTAGAGCATCGGTATTGACCGACTTTGCCCAGGTCGTTGCGATGCTCGGCGCCGTCGTGATCATCATCCCGTCCGTGTTTTTCTTGGCCGGCGGACCATCGATGTTTGTCGAGGGTGCTAGTAACTTGACCGCGCAGCAATCGACGTTCTACTCCTCGGAAGCGTTCCTCAAGCAAGGCGCACCTTACATTGCAGCGGTTCTGGCCTACGCAATTGGTAACCAAACTATCGCCCAACGTCTCTTTGCAGTACGGGAAGACCTCATCAAGAAGACGTTCATTACCGCGACAATTGGTTACGGAGCTACCATCATTGGCGTTGGCATGCTTGGTGTCATGGCTCTCTACCTTGGCATCACTCCGCTCGATGGCGACATCAACAACATCATCCCACAGATGGCCGCAACCTACCTGGGCCCGGTTCTATTGTGCCTGTTCTTCATCATGATCATCGGTGCGCTTGCGTCGACTGCCGATTCAGATCTTGCGGCGCTGTCTTCCATCGCGATGACTGATATTTATGGCCAGAACATTGCTGGCAAGAAGAATGCAAATCCAAAGACCATGCTGCTTATTGGTCGCATCACCATGATTCTTGCTACAGCGGGTGGTTTATTCTTTGCTGGCAGCCACCTCAGCATCTTGGATCTGTTGGTCTTTGTTGGAGCATTATGGGGAGCGCTAGTGTTCCCAGTTATCGCCAGTTTCTACTGGGGTAAAGTCACCAACAGTGCGTTCACCGTATCCGTTCTCGTTGCCCTCGCCGTATTCATCCCGGTACGTTTTGAGTGGATTTCCATGGTCGGGTTCAGCGGCTACTTCTTTGACGTCCTGTCCACCATAGGGATTGGTGTTGTCTTGGGCCTCATGGCTTTCGGGTTTTTCGGCCTGCGCCCTGCCCTCATCATCGGGGTGGTATCCATGCTTGGTCTTGCCCCATTCACCATCGGATTCCTACACGACTACGCCACTCTCAGCGGTTCCCTAGTCGCCTACGCGGTCAGCACCGTTCTGTGCTACCTCATGTCTTTCCGTAACAAAGAAACCTTTGATTTCGAACTCATCAAGCAGCGCACCGGTAACTTCGATGACCGTGCACTCGACGCTAAGCTCGACACAGATCTTGACCCCAATGCCGGCCCATTAACACCCTCAGGAGTTTGATATGTCAGTATTTTTCCTAGTACTTTACGTACTGATCTGGCCGGCTATTGTGGCTGGCACCCTGTTCTACATTACGCGCGCATTTTTTGCCGAGTGGAAGGAATCCCGCCGTCGCGGGGAACGACTCGTTTAGTACGTTCGCCACTCCTAGCCCATGATTTGACGGCCAGCCGCGAATAGTTTGGGCAGGTTCAGCATCTTGCTGAACCTGCCCATTTTCGTCTGTTCCAACACAACTTGGTTGTTCCCTGGCGACTGACGCTTCATCCTCTGCAATAAACCATGTTAAGAGCCCACCCGGCGATGTCACAGGCGATCGCCAAGACTAGGCGCAGCAGTTTGCATTCGCCCACTTAGAAGCCGGGCACAGCCTCGTTATGCAGGCGTTGGCGCGCCGCTATCAGTACCAAAGTCTCGGGTTACTCTTTCGATGAGTTCGAGCACCGCAATGGCGTCCTGAGCCGCAACGGGTGGAACACCACGTACCGCGATGCATTGAGCTAGGTCCGCGTAGAACGTCTGATATTCCCCTGCTAACTTGGGGGACTCTCTTCTATCTCCCGCGTCTACAACCACGTTGGAGAACTCTGGATGAATCCCATACCCAAGGAAACCAGGCAACTGCCCCGCAGCGAGTTGACCTTCCTGAGGGTCCAAGCCATACGATTCAAGTATCCCTTGGGAACCGACTACTCTGAAACGGGGGCGAGTCAGATCATGGCACTTACTCATCCATAAGCGAGTACGAACACCAGATTCATGGCGCATGGTTATGAAAGAGTCATCGTCATTGACACCATTGGTGTTGCGAGAGTCTAGCTCTCCGTGCAAGTCGGTGATCGCACCAAATAGCCCGATTGCTTGGTCCATCAAGTGTGGAGCAAGATCGTAGGTAATACCACCGCCCTCAGTTACTGGGGTAGTTTCCTTCCATCCGGCTCCGGTGAATGCTTCACGCCATGAAAACGCAGATTCAAACTGGAAGATCTCTCCTAAGACACCACTATCGACCACATCTTTGACGGTGAGATAGTCACCGTCCCAGCGTCGGTTTTGGAAGACTGTAACGATGCGGCCCAGAGCAGTTGCTTCTGCCATCAGTTCGCGTGCTGCTTTAGAAGACGGGGCGATGGGCTTGTCAATGACCACGTCCATGCCACGAGCTACCGCCATTTTTGCATAGGGCACGTGGGTGTGGTGCGGAGATGCGATAACTACAAGGTCGATCCCTGCGGCTTCCTCGAACACCGCTGCTGTTTCAGCTACAACCTGTGCGTTGGGATAACACGTTCGAGCTGCCGCGGCACGGTCCTCGTTGCCCGTAACGATCATTGCTAGCTCATATTGAGCATTCGAAGCAATAAGAGGAGCGTGGAAGATCTGTCCAGCGACACCATAACCAATAACTGCAACTCTGATCTGTTTCATTTTTTTATCCTTCGTTCCGTAGGCCTTGACCAACCCTATACCTCTGTGGCGGTCTGCAGGCCTAGCCTCCTAGGGCCATGCAGCCAGGTCTAGGTTGGTGGGATTGACTGTTATGGGTATGGTAGAGACCCCGTGGGTGACCGTGTCAGGGTTGGTCCGGGTCCGAGAAGGACACTGTGTAGTGTCGCGGTGCTGGATGTTGCGGTGCTGGGTGTTGCGGTGCTGGGTGTTGCGGTGCTGGGTGTTGCGGTGCACTGGTGTTTGGTTTTGGGGATGCAAGAAGGCCCCCACACGATTGTGTGGGGGCCTTCCTGTATAATGGTAGTCCGGCTGCGTCCTACTCTCCCACCCCGTTCCCAGGGCAGTACCATCGGCGCAGGTAAGCTTAGCTTCCGGGTTCGAAATGGGACCGGGCGTTTCCTTACCGCTATGACAGCCGTAACATCTTGTTAACCATGCCAACCCCGCCTGTTCAACCAAATGGTTGAACAGGGGTGGTCGTGGTTTTAGAACCGGATAGTGGACGCGTGCAATCAAATGCTTTTTGGTGACCAAACAGTGTTTGGTAAGTGTTATAAGTTGTTGGTGTATTAGTACCGGTCAGCTCCACAAGTCGTTAGTCCTTGCTTCCACATCCGGCCTATCAACCCAGTAGTCTCCTGGGCACCTTCACCCCCAAAAGGGGATGGAAACCTCATCTTGAAGCAGGCTTCCCGCTTAGATGCTTTCAGCGGTTATCCCTTCCGAACGTAGCCAACCAGCCATGCACCTGGCGGTACAACTGGCACACCAGAGGTTCGTCCGTCCCGGTCCTCTCGTACTAGGGACAGGTCTTCTCAAGTTTCCTGCGCGCGCAGCGGATAGGGACCGAACTGTCTCACGACGTTCTAAACCCAGCTCGCGTACCGCTTTAATGGGCGAACAGCCCAACCCTTGGGACCTACTCCAGCCCCAGGATGCGACGAGCCGACATCGAGGTGCCAAACCATGCCGTCGATATGGACTCTTGGGCAAGATCAGCCTGTTATCCCCGGGGTACCTTTTATCCGTTGAGCGACCACGCTTCCACAAGCCATGGCCGGATCACTAGTTCCGACTTTCGTCCCTGCTCGACCTGTCAGTCTCACAGTCAAGCTCCCTTGTGCACTTACACTCAACACCTGATTACCAACCAGGCTGAGGGAACCTTTGAGCGCCTCCGTTACATTTTAGGAGGCAACCGCCCCAGTTAAACTACCCACCAGGCACTGTCCCTGAACCCGATCAGGGTCCGAGGTTAAGGTGTCCGTTATGATCAGAGTGGTATTTCAACGGCGACTCCACCAACGCTAGCGCGCCAGTTTCACAGTCTCCCACCTATCCTACACAAATCACACCGAACACCAATACCAAGCTATAGTAAAGGTCCCGGGGTCTTTCCGTCCTGCTGCGCGTAACGAGCATCTTTACTCGTAATGCAATTTCGCCGAGTTCACGGTTGAGACAGCGGAGAAGTCGTTACGCCATTCGTGCAGGTCGGAACTTACCCGACAAGGAATTTCGCTACCTTAGGATGGTTATAGTTACCACCGCCGTTTACTGGGGCTTAAATTCTCAGCTTCGCTCAACAAGTTGAGCTAACCGGTCCTCTTAACCTTCCAGCACCGGGCAGGCGTCAGTCCGTATACATCGTCTTGCGACTTCGCACGGACCTGTGTTTTTAGTAAACAGTCGCTTCTCCCTGGTCTCTGCGGCCCCACCACGCTCCCCATAGCTTGTACGGATCACGCTGGAGGCCCCCCTTCTCCCGAAGTTACGGGGGCATTTTGCCGAGTTCCTTAACCATGATTCTCTCGATCGCCTTAGTATTCTCTACCTGATCACCTGTGTCGGTTTCGGGTACGGGCGGCTAACACCTCGCGCCGAGGTTTTTCTTGACAGCATAGGATCACCAACTTAACCCCATCAGATCTCAGGCTTCATGAGTGCCGGATTTGCCTAACACTCGCCCTACATCCTTGGCCGTAGACAACCATCGCTACGGTTTGGCTACCTTCCTGCGTCACCCCTGTTAACACGCTCACTCCACACCACGCCACACCCAGCACACGCAACCACAAACAACCCGAAGGCCGTTTACAGCATTGTGTGGGAGGTATCTTGTCATGCTTCATGTTTGACGGTGCTTCGCCGGTACTAGAATATCAACTAGTTATCCATCGACTACGCCTGTCGGCCTCGCCTTAGGTCCCGACTAACCCAGGGCAGATTAACTTGACCCTGGAACCCTTGATCATTCGGCGGACGGGTTTCTCACCCGTCTTTCGCTACTCATGCCTGCATTCTCACTCGTGTAGTCTCCACCACTAGATCACTCTGCGGCTTCACCGTCCACACGACGCTCCCCTACCTATCCATATAACTGAACCACAAAGGCTTGTCTAACATATGAATACCACAGCTTCGGCGGTGTACTTGAGCCCCGCTACATTGTCGGCGCGGAATCACTTGACCAGTGAGCTATTACGCACTCTTTCAAGGGTGGCTGCTTCTAAGCCAACCTCCTGGTTGTCTAAGCAACTCCACATCCTTTCCCACTTAGCACACGCTTAGGGGCCTTAGCTGATGGTCTGGGCTGTTTCCCTCTCGACTACGGAGCTTATCCCCCGCAGTCTCACTGCCGCGCTTATACTTATTGGCATTCGGAGTTTGGCTAACGTCAGTAACCCGGTAAGGCCCATCGGCTATCCAGTAGCTCTACCTCCAACAAGCAACACGCGACGCTGCACCTAAATGCATTTCGGGGAGAACCAGCTATCACGAAGTTTGATTGGCCTTTCACCCCTACCCACAGGTCATCCCCCCAGTTTTCAACCTAGGTGGGTTCGGTCCTCCACGCGGTCTTACCCGCGCTTCAACCTGCCCATGGGTAGATCACTTCGCTTCGGGTCTAGACCCAGCGACTCATTCGCCCTATTCAGACTCGCTTTCGCTACGGCTGCCCCACACGGGTTAACCTTGCCACTGAGCACTAACTCGCAGGCTCATTCTTCCAAAGGCACGCCGTCACCCCTACTAAGGAGGCTCCGACGGATTGTAAGCACATGGTTTCAGGTACTATTTCACTGCCCTCCCGGGCTACTTTTCACCATTCCCTCACGGTACTATCCGCTATCGGTCATTAGGTAGTATTTAGGCTTATCAAGTGGTCTTGACTGATTCACACGGGATTTCTCGGGCCCCGTGCTACTTGGGATACCACACAGGAGATCATGACATTTCGGTTACGGGGGTCTCACCCTCTACGCCGTCCTTTCCCAAGGACTTCACCTACACCATAATTTTGTAACTCCTTGAAGAACCGGCAGATCCTTCCATCTGGTCCCACAACCCCGATCACGCAACCCCTGCCGGGTATCACACGCAACCGGTTTAGCCTCTTCCGTTTTCTCTCGCCAATACTCACGGAATATCTCTTCCTGTCGGTACTAAGATGTTTCACTTCCCGACGTTCCCCCCAAACACCCTATATATTCAGGTGATGGTACCTGGACATAACTCCAGGTGGGTTTCCCCATTCGGACACCCTCGGATCACAGCTTGTTTGCCAACTCCCCGAGGCTTAACGCAGGCTACAACGTCCTTCATCGGCTCCTAATGCCAAGGCATCCACCATGTGCTCTTAAAAACTTACAACAACACACAAAAAAACAATTCATCAACAGTTAAGAAAACCACACACACAACACACCAACCACAACATGATCAGTGAAATATTGCGCGTGTGGACCAAAAACTTTTAATAAAGATGCTCGCGTCCACTATCCAGTTCTCAAACAACGACCAAACCCACCCACACCAACCCCAAACAATGATCAACATTATCTTTAAGGACTGGCCTGTGATGACCTGGCATATAAAACAAACAAACCACAAAACATGGTTGGTTGTTTCATAACCCAATAGTGTGTTTGCAAACCATCCCCCAACCACAACACCTCGTTCCACCACACGTAAACGCGCAGGTACTAAAGCCATCATGACCAAGCAACAGTTCTTCTTGTTTATGATTCCACCCATGAGCACCACCACTGATACGTTCGACCAGTGCGCGGCTATATGCTCCTTAGAAAGGAGGTGATCCAGCCGCACCTTCCGGTACGGCTACCTTGTTACGACTTAGTCCCAATCGCCGATCCCACCTTCGATCACTCCCCCCAGTAAACTGGTTAGGCCATGAGCTTCGGGTGTTACCAACTTTCGTGACTTGACGGGCGGTGTGTACAAGGCCCGGGAACGTATTCACCGCAGCGTTGCTGATCTGCGATTACTAGCGACTTCGACTTCATGGGGTCGAGTTGCAGACCCCAATCCGAACTGAGACCGGCTTTTTGGGATTCGCTCCACCTTACGGTATCGCAGCCCATTGTACCGGCCATTGTAGCATGCGTGAAGCCCAAGACATAAGGGGCATGATGATTTGACGTCGTCCCCACCTTCCTCCGAGTTGACCCCGGCAGTCTCCTATGAGTCCCCACCATCACGTGCTGGCAACATAGAACAAGGGTTGCGCTCGTTGCGGGACTTAACCCAACATCTCACGACACGAGCTGACGACAACCATGCACCACCTGTACACCGACCTCAAAGAGGAACACCCATCTCTAGGTGCGTCCGGTGTATGTCAAGCCTTGGTAAGGTTCTTCGCGTTGCATCGAATTAATCCGCATGCTCCGCCGCTTGTGCGGGCCCCCGTCAATTCCTTTGAGTTTTAGCCTTGCGGCCGTACTCCCCAGGCGGGGCACTTAATGCGTTAGCTACGACGCGGAAAACGTGGAATGTTCCCCACATCTAGTGCCCACCGTTTACGGCATGGACTACCAGGGTATCTAATCCTGTTCGCTCCCCATGCTTTCGCTCCTCAGCGTCAGTTGCGGCCCAGTGACCTGCCTTCGCCATCGGTGTTCCTCCTGATATCTGCGCATTCCACCGCTACACCAGGAATTCCAGTCACCCCTACCGCACTCTAGCCTGCCCGTACCCACTGCACGCCCAACGTTAAGCGTTGGGATTTCACAGCAGACGTGACAAACCGCCTACGAGCTCTTTACGCCCAATAATTCCGGACAACGCTTGCGCCCTACGTATTACCGCGGCTGCTGGCACGTAGTTAGCCGGCGCTTTTTCTGCAGGTACCGTCACCTTACGGCTTCTTCCCTACTAAAAGGAGTTTACAACCCGAAGGCCTTCATCCCCCACGCGGCGTCGCTGCATCAGGCTTTCGCCCATTGTGCAATATTCCCCACTGCTGCCTCCCGTAGGAGTCTGGGCCGTATCTCAGTCCCAGTGTGGCCGGTCGCCCTCTCAGGCCGGCTACCCGTCAACGCCTTGGTAGGCCATTACCCCACCAACAAGCTGATAGGCCGCGAGTCCATCCCTTACCGATAAATCTTTCCAAACACAGACCATGCGGCCGCGTCTCATATCCAGTATTAGCCACCGTTTCCAATGGTTATCCCGAAGTAAGGGGCAGGTTACTCACGTGTTACTCACCCGTTCGCCACTAATCCACTCCAGCAAGCTGGAGCATCATCGTTCGACTTGCATGTGTTAAGCACGCCGCCAGCGTTCGTCCTGAGCCAGGATCAAACTCTCCATAAAAGAAAAACACAACCAACAACCACAAGTGATCAACTGATTGCAATCTTAAACACGGTCACAACTACTACCAGGGGAAAACCCAGCCTCGCCACAACCTAAAATTTGAATCCGGCAAAAAACAACAACAACTGACATAATTTCAGAAATTATTGATTCATTACCAAAAACATTAAAACATTGGCATAAACAATCAAACACACTATTGAGATATCAAACAACAACCACACACCATCAAGAACCCAAACCAACTCGGCTTGAACCTCATCCGGGGCAACCTCTCAAACTTACCAGAACCAATCCCAACTTGCAAACCCCGTGTTTTGAACAAAACCAAAACATTGGAAACCAGCGGGAATCAGAACCAAAATGTCTGAAGAAG